>JBKBUN010000098.1:0-12370 GCA_046289925.1 Burkholderiaceae bacterium
TCCATTTTTCACCGTCTTTTGGCCCCATAGCCCCGCTATGGGGCTGCAAACACGGCGAAAACGGTCCTCGCTGGGGCTCATTTTCACTTTCGACGCCCCAAGTCCGACAGGCTCCTAGAAACCGCAGTTGGATGCGCCCGCCAGTGCGGTGATCGGCGCGCCAGGCAAGGCGAGACGACGCGGCGCACTCTTGTGCGCAAGGAGGCACAACGCCGCATGGCGCACCGAGCGTGGTGCTGGCGGGCGCATAGCGCTTTCACCCAGAAGGCGAGCGTGCCCACAAGGCGCAAGTTCAACGGGCATCAGAACTTTTCAGTGCGAACAAGCGGTCAACTGCGGCTTCTAGGTTGAAATGGGCGACCACCGGTGCATGGTCGCTGGGTTGCGGATTCTTGCGCGGAGCGCGGTCCACGCTGCAGGCCGTCAGACGCTCGCGCAGTGGGGGGCTGACCAGAATATGGTCGATGCGCAGCCCACGGTTTTTCTGGAACCCGAGCATGCGGTAATCCCACCAGGAAAAGCTCTTGTCGGGCTGCTCGAAGCATCGGAAAGCATCGGTCAGGCCCAAGGCCAGCAAGGCCTTGAAGTGCTGGCGCTCTTCGCTCGTGTGGTGAATGGTCTCGCGCAGGCCCTCGGGGTCGTAGGAGTCCCGGTCTTCCGGGGCGACGTTGAAGTCGCCCACCAGCGCCAGCGCGGGGTGCTGCGCCAGTTCGCCACGCAGCCATGCGTGCAGGGCCTCCAGCCAGCGCATCTTGTAGGCGAACTTGTCGGTTCCCGGTGCCTGCCCGTTGACGAAGTAGCCATTGACCACGCGCACCGGCCCTTCGGGCGTTTGGGCGGTGGCGGCAATCACGCGGGCTTGTTCATCGTCAAGCCCCGGAATGTTGCGCACGGTGTCGCGCAGCGGATACCGGCTCAGCAGCGCGACGCCGTTGTAAGTCTTTTGTCCGAAGCACTCGGACTGGTAGCCCAGCGCAGCAAAGGCTTCGTGCGGAAACTTGTCGTCGGTGAGCTTGAGCTCTTGCAGGGCCAGCACATCCACGGCTTGGCTCTGCAACCAGGCCAGCACCTGGGGCAGGCGTACGGAGAGGGAGTTGACGTTCCAGGTCGCGATTTTCATGGGGCAGCGGAGTCGGCAGGGCGGGCGGGTGCCGCCCCGGGTGGGGGGGCGGAGCGTTCGGCTGTGGGCGCGGCGGAGTCACACCCGGCCGGGTAGGGCTGCTGCAGGATGGCCAAGGCTTCCTGCAGCATTTCCACCCAGTTGCGTTCATAGCGGATGCCGGCTTGCAACACCAGGTGCTGCAAGGCGGCCTTGCGGCTGTCGGGGCCGTCAGGGTAGTCCCGCGCTTCAAAGCTGCGGTAGAGGGCCAGCTTGGCTTCGTGAGCCTGCAGGCGCCTGTGCACCTCTTGCGCCAGTCCGTCGGATCCTACGGTGGCGCTCGACCACAGGCGCAGCATGAGCTCGTCGCGCAGGGGCATCGGTGCCGTGGGTTCGGTCATCCAGGTACGCAAGCGTTCCATGCCCGCGGGCAGCAGGCGGTAGGCGCGCTTGCGCCCGCGCGTGGGCTCCTCAGGCAGCGACTCGATGCATCCGGCTTCTTCAAGGCGGGCCAGTTCGCGGTAAATCTGCTGGTGGCTGGCGTGCCAGAAAAAGCCGATGGACTTGTCGAAACGCGCGGCCAGTTCCGAGCCGGAACGCGGGCGTTCGACCAGTTCGGTGAGCAGGGCATGGGGCAGCGACATGGAAGCGAGGTTACACGCTCTGCGGCGTCGGGTTTGTCCGGACGCCATTTTCAATGCAACTGGTTGCATAATCTGCGAAACTTTTTCTGCAACCAGTTGCATTGATGGAGCCCCGCATGGACCACTATCCCCACCTCAACCGCCCGCTGGACCTGGGCTTTACCACGTTGCGCAACCGGGTGCTCATGGGCTCCATGCACGTGGGCCTGGAAGAGGTGCCGAACGGCTTCCAGCGCATGGCTGCTTTTTACGCCGAGCGTGCGCGGGGCGAGGTGGGCCTGATCGTGACCGGCGGCATTGCCCCCAACGAGCGTGCGCGCCCCATGCCCGGCGGCGCCATGCTGACCACGGAGGAGGAGGCCGACCACCATCGCGTGGTCACGCAGGCCGTGCATGCTGAAGGGGGCAAGATCGCGATGCAGATCCTGCACTTTGGCCGCTATGCCTACCACCCGCAGTTGGTGGCCCCCAGCGCGCTGCAGGCGCCCATCAACGTGCACAAGCCCCACGCGCTCACGTCAGATGAGGTGGAGCAGACGATTGGCGACTTCGTGCGATGTGCCGCGCTGGCGCAATACGCGGGTTACGACGGGGTGGAGATCATGGGCAGCGAGGGCTACCTGATCAACGAATTCATTGCCGCGCGCACCAACCACCGCGACGACGAGTGGGGCGGCAGCTATGCCAACCGCATCCGCTTTCCGGTCGAGATCGTGCGGCGTGTGCGTGAGCGCGTCGGTCCCCACTTCATCATCATCTACCGCCTGTCCATGCTTGATCTGGTCGAGGGCGGCTCCACGCTGGAGGAGGTGATCCAGCTCGCCCAGGCCATCGAGGCGGCGGGCGCGACCATCCTGAACACCGGCATCGGCTGGCACGAGGCCCGGGTGCCGACCATCGCCACCTCGGTACCGCGCGGCGCATTTGCCTGGGTTACGCAGCGGCTCAAAGGCCATGTGGGGCTGCCGCTGGTGGCCACCAACCGCATCAACACCCCCGATCTGGCGGAACGACTGTTGGCCGAAGGCGCCTGTGACATGGTGTCCATGGCGCGCCCGTTCCTTGCGGATTCGCAGTTCGTGAAAAAGGCGCGTGAAGGACGGGCCGATGAGATCAATACCTGCATCGGCTGCAACCAGGCCTGTCTGGACCACACCTTCGGCGGCAAGATCACCTCGTGCCTGGTCAACCCACGGGCCTGCCACGAGACCGAATTGCGCATCGAGCCCGCAAGCGTTTCCCGTCGCATTGCGGTGGTGGGCGCGGGGCCTGCAGGGCTGGCGTTTGCCACCACGGCGGCCGAGCGCGGGCACCAGGTCACCTTGTTCGAGGCCGCTTCCGAGATTGGTGGGCAGTTCAATATCGCCAAGAAGGTGCCGGGCAAAGAGGAGTTTCACGAGACACTGCGCTATTTCGCGCGCCAGATTGCGCTGCGTGGCGTGAACCTGCGCCTCAACACGCGTGTGTCCGCCGCCGATCTGCAGGCGGGGGGCTTCGACGATGTCGTGCTGGCCACGGGCGTGCTGCCGCGCACCCCGGCGATCGATGGTATCGACCACCCCAAGGTGCTGGGCTACCTGGATGTATTGCGCGACGAAAAGCCGGTGGGCGCGAGCGTGGCGGTGGTGGGGGCGGGTGGCATCGGCTTTGATGTGAGCGAATACCTGGTGCACCACGGCCACACCGTGACAGATGCGGCCCAGGTAGACCGCGAGGCCTTCTATGCCGAATGGGGGGTGGATACCTCGTACGCCCGCGCTGGGGGACTAAAGGAGCCCAAGGTGCCGGCGCCGGCGCGGCGCGTGCACCTGCTGCAGCGCAAGACCAGCAAGGTGGGCGATGGTCTGGGCAAGACCACTGGCTGGATCCACCGCGCCTCGCTCAAGGCCCGTGCAGTGGCCATGACATCGGGGGTGCAGTACCAGCGTGTGGACGATGAGGGCTTGCACATCACGGTGGATGGTCAGCCTCAGACCCTGCCCGTGGACCATGTGGTGATCTGCGCTGGCCAGGAGCCGCAGCGCGAGTTGCTGCCCGCACTGTTGGCAGCCGGTATGCGTGTACACCTGATCGGCGGGGCGGATGTGGCGGCCGAACTGGACGCCAAGCGCGCCATCAAGCAGGGGACGGAGCTGGCTGCGCGCATTGAAGCCGCTGCGCCGTTCCAGCCTGCGGCAGCACAGCCTGCCGCCGCAGCGGTGAGCAAGCCGACGCTGTCCACCGCCTCGACGGTGAAGGAACTGCTGGCCGATGAGGCGGCCAAGGCGATCCTCGAGCGCTACCTGCCGGGCTTCTCGGCCCACCCGCAACTTGCCATGGCCAAGGGAATGCCGCTGACCACCGTGGCGCAGTTCTCGCAGGGGCTGATCACGGCCGAGTTGCTGCAGAAGATCGACGCTGCGCTGCAGGCTACAGCCTGAAGCACGCCAACGCAGAGCCCAAGGAATGCCATGAAGCTGCCCTCGACTGTTCCCGCCGCTGTGGCCCAGAGCCTGGCGCATTGGCACGATATGGTTGCGCGCAAAGACCTGAGCGATATTGCGCGCATCGTGCACCCCGAGGCCACGTTCCGCTCGCCCATGGCGGTGCACCCGTACCGCCCGGCCGCGGCGCTGGTTTTGGCGCTGCAGACGGTAGTGACCATCTTCGAGGACTTCGAGTACCACCGGCAGTTCGCAAGCGACGATGGTCTGGACGTGGTGCTGGAGTTCAGTGCGCGCGTGGGCGACAAGCAGCTCAAAGGCATCGACATGGTCCGCTTCGATGCCGAAGGCCGGATCGTCGAGTTCGAGGTGATGATCCGCCCGCTCAACGCACTCCAGGCTCTGGGGGCCGAGATGGGCTTACGCCTGGGGCACAAGATGCCCGACTACAAAGCCAAGGCCTGAGTGGCCCGCACGCTTACGGGGCGCTGCGGCGCTCGTAGCGCACAAAGCTGAAGCGCAGGCCCGTGGTGCTGGTGTGGTCAGAGCGCGCGGCCTCGCGCCACTCTGGCCCGAGGGTGGGGGCAAACGCGTCGCCGTCAAAGTTGGCCGCGATTTCCGTGACTTCCAGCACATCGGCCTTTGGCAAGGCTTCGGCGTAGATCTGCGCGCCACCGATCACCCAGATCACCGGTGCGTCGCCGGCAAGCTGCAGCGCTTGTGCCAAGCTGCCGGCGCGCTGTGCGCCTTCGGCGTGCCAATCGGTCTTTCGGGTCACCACGATGTTGGTGCGCCCGGGCAGCGGCCGAAAACGCGGTGGCAGTGAGTCCCAGGTCTTGCGTCCCATGACCACCGGGCAGCCTTGTGTCAGCGCTTTGAAGTGCGCCATGTCTTCGGGCAGGTGCCAGGGCAGCTGGTTGTTGCGGCCGATCACGCCATTGGCGGCGCGGGCGTAGATCAGGTGCAGTGCCATGGCACGTTCAGATGTGCAGAAAAGCCAGCAGGCCCACGCCCAGGCCGACGGCCGCGACGCCGTACATGCCGAATTCGAGCCACTTCTTGCGTGTCAGCACCGCGATGGCGGCCAGCGCTATGGCCACCTGCAGGGCGGTGGTGGCCTGTGCCCAGCGATGATGCGCGTGCATCTGGGCGTCGGATTGCGCATCCCAGCGCTTGGCTTCGGCCTCCAACTTCTCGGCCTCGGCCTTGATCTCGCTTTTTTCCTTTTCGTAGCGGTCTACTTTGGCTTGCAGACGTGCCTTTTCCGCATCGGTGGATGAAAGATCGCGTGCCATCTCCGCCAGCGACTGCTTCGTGCTCTTGGACTGATAGTAGTTCCACTGGTTGGAGGCTTCGGTTTTCTTGATGGCCGCGTTGTTTTTGTACAGGCCGGCGTTGGCCTGTGTGGCGCCCCCCTGATAAGCAAAGATGGCGCCGACGGTGGCCACGACGGCGGTGAACATCGCGATCTTGTCGGTGGATGTGCCGTGCGCACCACCTTCGGTGTCGGCATGCGCCGCGTGCCCGTGGTCGCTCTGTGCTGCGTGCTCAAGGGCGTGGTCGTGGGGGCCGTGGACGTGAAAACCGCCAGAAGACATTGGGTGCAGTCAAGGAAGTGGAAAGGGCGGCCGGGCAAGTCTCCGGCCATGAATGCGCAGGCTCAGACCGCCACCGGCGCCTTGATGGCCGGATGGCACTGGTAGTCCTCCACCACGAAGTCTTCGAGCGTGTAGTCGAACAGGCTATCGGGGCGGCGCTGGATACGTAGCGTGGGATAAGGGTAGGGTGTGCGCGCGAGTTGGGTGCGTACCTGATCGTGGTGGTTGCTGTAGATGTGGCAGTCGCCGCCGGTCCAGATGAAGTCGCCCACGTCCAGGTCGCACTGCTGTGCCACCATGTGCGTGAGCAGCGCATAGCTGGCAATGTTGAACGGCACGCCCAGAAAAATATCGGCGCTGCGCTGATACAGCTGGCACGACAGCGTGCCGCGGGTGCCTGGGGCTTGCGGCGGTGCCACATAGAACTGGAAGAAGGCGTGGCAGGGCATGAGCGCCATCTTGTGCAGCTCGGCCACGTTCCAGGCGCTCACGATGATGCGGCGTGAGTCGGGGTTGGTGCGCAGCGTGTGCAGCACCTCGCTGATCTGGTCGATGTGCCCGCCATCGGGCGTGGGCCAACTGCGCCACTGCACGCCGTACACGGGGCCCAGGTCGCCGTCTTCACGCGCCCATTCGTCCCAGATGGTGCAGCCGCGCTCCTGCAGCCAGCGCACATTGCTGTCGCCGCGCAGAAACCACAGCAACTCCAGAATGATGCTCTTGAGGTGCACCTTTTTGGTGGTGACCAGCGGAAAGCCTTCGCGCAGGTCAAAGCGCATTTGGTGACCGAACACGCTGCGCGTGCCAGTGCCAGTGCGGTCGGATTTGTCCACACCTTGCTCGAACACCAGGCGCATGAAGTCTTCATATTGCGTGCGCACAGGGCGGCTGGCAGCGGGGGAGGGTGCGAGGGTCATGGCAGACGGCAATGGGCTCGAAAAAGCCGCCCTAGGGCGGCAGGGGCGCGGCCAGGGCAGCCCCATTTTATGCTGGTTGGGCGCGGCGAGTGCCCGGGCGCGGCGCACCTTTCCTCTGGGCATGCGCCGCAGGTCAGATCAGCCGCGCAGCACCCGTCCGGGGTTGAGAATGCCCAGCGGGTCCAGTGCCTGCTTGACGGCACGCATCATGCCCAGCGCGGCCGGCGACTGGTACAGCGCGAGCTTGTCGGCTTTGAGTTCGCCGATCCCGTGCTCGGCCGAAAACGAGCCACCAAAGGCGGCCACGGCCTCGTACACGAGGTGGTTGACCTGGGCTTCGCAGTCGCGCAGGAAGGCCTTGGGGTCGCCCTGCGCAGGGGCTTGCACGTTGTAGTGCAGGTTGCCGTCGCCCAGATGGCCAAAGTTGACCAGGCGCACGCCCGGAATCTCGCGCTGCAGCAGTGCGTCGGTATGGGCCACAAAGGCCGGGATGCGCGAGATCGGCAGCGAGATGTCGTGCTTGATGTTCAGACCTTCTTCGGCCTGCGCAAGTGGAATGCTCTCGCGCACATGCCACAGCTGCTGCGCCTGGGCGATGCTTTCGGCCACCACGGCGTCGGCTACGCAGCCAGCCTCCAGGGCCGCTTCGAGGAGGGCTTCGAAACGTTCACGCGCATGGGCTTCGGATTCGTTGTCGGAGTTTTCCAGCAGCACGCACCACGGCGCATCGGCCATGCCCAGAAACGGCACACGCAGCTGCGGCATGTGCTTGCCCACCAGCCCCAGCGCAAACTGCCCCATCACCTCGAAGCCGGTGAGCCCGGCGCCCAAATAGCGGTGCGCGAGGCCGAGCAGCGCCACGGCCTGCTCCATGGACGGCACGGCCGCCCAGGCCGTGAGACGCGCCGCGGGTAGCGGAAACAGCTTGAGCGTGGCTGCGGTGATGATGCCCAGCGTGCCTTCGCTGCCGATCATCAGGTGCCGCAGGTCGTAGCCGGTGTTGTCTTTGCGCAGGCCTTTGAGCCCGTCCCACACCTCACCCTGGGCGGTGACCACTTCCAGTCCCAGGCACAGATCACGCGCATTGCCGTAGCGCAGTACCTGTGTGCCGCCCGCGTTGGTGCCCAGGTTGCCGCCAATCGTGCAACTGCCCTCGGCCGCCAGCGACAGCGGAAACAGCAGCCCCGCCTCACGCGCCGCGGCCTGCACGTTCTGGAGAATGCAGCCGGCCTCTACGGTCATGGTGAGGTTGTCGGTGTCGATTTGGCGCACGGACTGCAGGCGAGCGAGACTCAGCACCACCTGCGTGCCCGAGGCGTCGGGTGTGGAGCCGACGGCCAGGCCGGTGTTGCCGCCCTGCGGCACGATGGCGGTGCGCGTGGCCGCGCAGGCCCGCACCACTGCAGCCACTTCGGCGGTGCTGCCCGGGCGCACCACAGCCAGGGCTTTGCCGCGCACGCGGCGACGCCAGTCTTGTTCCCAGGCGGTCAGGTCGCCTTCCGTCAGCACATGCGCAGCGCCCACGGTCTGGCGCAGGGTGTCGAGCAAATCGGTCATGCAAGCGTTGGGTGCAAAAGGCAAGAGGGGGTCAGATTCGGGGAGCGTCCGCCGCCGCGGCCTGCGCGTTGGTCTGGGCCGCCTGCAGGCGTGCATTGCGCTGGCGCAGCCGCACATGCATACCGCAGGCGGTGAACAGCAGCAGGCAGAGCACGACTTCGACCATGGCCAGCCACGAACTGGGCGCGCGGTCGCTTACCGCGCGCACCACACCTTCGGCGAAGTACAGCCACACCACCAGGCTGACCCATCGGTAGGTGTACATGCGGTTCTTGAGGATGCCGGCCAGCGGGATGCACAGCGGCAGGGCTTTGAGGGCCAGCCACGAGCCGCCGGGCCGTAGCGGTGCAAGTGCCAGCTCCCACACCAGGCACAGCACGATCAGCCCGATGAGGCTGCCGGTGGCCAGCCAGCGGGTGGCCTGTACGCCGGGGGCGGTAGGAGACAAGGGGGGCACGTTCATAGTCGGGCAAATAAGGTGAGGCCAGCGCGCGGGGTCAAATGGCCCACAATGCGCGCTGTTCCAACACGAGGGTTGTGCGTATGGAGGGTGGGGTCGGTTTCACACCAGGCGGTGGCGCAGACGCGCCATGCCGTGGATCATATCGGCCATGGCACTGACGCCCCGAGCCTTGCTGCGCAAAGCCGCACTGCGCGTGGAGGCTGTATGGGCCGAGCTGTTGCGGTTTCCGTGGCGCACCACCGGCCATACGCTGCGCGAGCGTTTCCGGGAGGACCGGCTCGGCCTGACAGCCAGCAGCTTGACCTTCACCACGGTGCTGGCGCTGGTGCCCTTCGTGACGGTGGCGCTGGCCTTGTTCACGGCTTTTCCGCTGTTTGCCAAGGTGCAGGACATCACGCAGCGCTGGCTGGTCGAGAGCCTGGTGCCCGACGCCATTGCGCGTCAGGTGCTGGGCTACCTCACGCAGTTTGCGGCCAAGGCGCGCAAGCTGGGCACGGCGGGCTTCAGCCTGCTTGTGATCACCGCGCTGGCGCTGATCCTGACCATCGACCGCACGCTCAACAACATCTGGCGGGTACGCCGCCTGCGGCCGCTGGGCCAGCGGGTGTTGATTTATTGGGCGGCCATTACGCTGGGGCCGGTGTTGTTGGGTGCCAGCCTGGCGCTTACGTCGTACGTCATGTCGGCCTCGGGCGGTCTGGTCAACGCACTGCCCGAGGGTCTGCGCCTGCTGTTCGATTCCATCGAATTTGTGGTGCTCGCAGCCGGTATGGCAGCTCTGTACCACTACGTGCCCAACACGCCGGTGCGCTGGCGGCACGCGTGGGTAGGGGGGCTGTTCGTGGCCTTGTGTATGGAGCTGGCCAAAAAGCTGCTCGCCGTGTATCTGGCCACCGTGCCCACGTACTCGATGGTGTACGGCGCATTCGCCACGCTGCCCATTTTGCTGGTCTGGATCTATGTGGCCTGGGTGATCGTGCTGCTCGGGGCCGTGGTCACGGCCTACCTGCCCAGCCTGCTGGCGGGTGTGGCGCGCGTAGGAACGGGGCCTGGCTGGCATTTCGAGCTGGCGCTCGAGACCCTGTCCGCACTGCAGCAGGCCCGCAGCATGCCGCCCCACGGGCTGCTGCCGGGTGAGCTGGCCCAGCGTTTGCGGGTGGACGTGCTGCAGCTTGCACCGGTGACGGAAGCGCTGCTCGGTCTGGGTTGGGTGGGCGCAGTGCAAGACCCGCTGGCCAGCGGCAGCGATGCCGCGCCCCCGCGGCTGGTGCTGCTGGCCGACCCGGCCACCACCCCTGCCGAGCCGCTGCTGACGCGCCTGCTGCTGCAGCGCAGCGGGACGCTGGAGCCTTTGTGGCAGCGCGCCGCTGTCAGCGACTGGCGACTGGCTGATTTGCTACCAAAATAATAGCTGGTTGTGCTTGATTGATAAGCACGAACAGCCGATTTGGCTTGAAGCCTCAGAATGGGATCTTGCCCGTCCAGAGGTCCTTGTACATCACCCAGTCGCCCATGAAGCTGTAGAGCGGGCGCTTGAAGGAGGCGGGCTTGTTCTTCTCGAACCCGAAGTGTCCCATCCACGCAAAGCCGTAGCCGCATACCAGCCCGAGCAGCAGGAACCCGGGCTGGCCGGAGGCGACCAGCGCTGCCAGGCACACCAGCGCCAGCGTGGAGCCGACGAAGTGCAGGCGGCGGCAGGTGCGGTTGCTATGTTCGCGCAGGTAAAAGGGGTAGAAGTCGGCAAAGCGCTGGAACTGGCGCGGGTCCACGGCCTCGCCCGCGGAGGGCGTGCCGTTTGTGCCGGGCGGGGTGGGGTGGAGCGAATCCATGGCGAGTCTCCTGCAGGTGGGGCGTTGGGGGCAGCCCTCTGCGCGCTTTGTACGCCAGCCGCAGTGTGCTGACCAGAGGGGCAGCCCGCAGCGGCTGTCACGCAGGCGATTCTGCCGCCCGGCGCTGCGCCCGCGGGGGGGCGGGCAGAGCGCGGGCCGCCACGCCTGCTCAAGCCACTGGCCGTGCCAGGAAGTCGCGGATCGCGAACAGCGTGTCTTCGGGTGCCTCGGTCATATGGTGGTGGCCCACGGGCAGTGTGGCCACCTGTACCGGCACACCCGCCCGCTGTGCGGCCTGCACCAGGCTTTGTGCGGCCTTGGGCGGGGTCATCTGGTCGTGCGCGCCTAGCGCAAACAGCACCGGGCAGCGCACCTGGGCCATGGCTTCTTCGCCGCGAGCGTAGCGGTCGCAGGCCACAAAGCCGCGGTGGAACACGTCGCCCGTGGGGTTGCTGCGCAGCACGCGCCGGCCCAGTGCCATGCCTGCGCCAAATACCCAGAAGCCGGCACCGGATGGCGATGCCAGCGAACTGCGCGAAAACACATTGACCATGCGCAGCGCCTTTTCGGGTGCAGCCTGCGAGGCTTCTATGAGCGCGGGCGATACCTTCATGGGGTAGGCCGTGCCCACCAGCACCAGGTGGCTGGCGCGCTCGCCCAGGCGCGAGGCGGCTTCCAGCGCGATCAGCGAGCCCCAACTGTGCCCCACCAGCGCGGCGCGCGCAGTGCCCAGCGCATCCAGCAGGCCGATCACGGTGGCGGCGGCGTCTTCCACGCTCGTGGGCGCGGGGCCCGCGCTGCGGCAGTGGCCGGGCAGGTCGATGGCCAGCACGTTCCAGCCGTGGTGGGCCAGGTAGCGGCTTTGCAGGCCCCACACGCTGTGGTCGTTGAGCACCCCATGCACCATCACCACCGTGGGCTGTGCCGGGTTGAAGGCCTTGCCCCCGGTGTAGCAATACAGGTCGTGGCCGTGGACGGAAACATGCATCAGGCGGCCCCCCCTTCGTTGTGCTTTTCTGCGGCCTTCAGGGCGCGCTTGAGATCGTCGATCAGGTCGTCGGGGTCTTCGAGGCCGATGGACAGGCGGATCGTGCCCTGCGTGATGCCCGCACCGGCCAGCGCCTCGTCGGCCATGCGAAAGTGTGTGGTGCTGGCCGGGTGGATGACCAGGCTGCGGCAGTCGCCCACATTGGCCAAGTGGCTGAAGACCTTGAGTGTTTCGATGAACTTGCGGCCCTGGGCGCGGTTGCCGCGCAGGTCGAAGCTGAATACTGAGCCCGCGCCTCGCGGCAGCAGCCGCTGTGCCAGCGCATGGCTGGCGTGGGTGGGCAGCAGCGGGTGGCCCACGCGCTCCACCATCGGGTGGCTGGCCAGAAACTCCACCACCTTTTCGGTATTGCGCATGTGGCGTTCCATGCGCAGCGGCAGGGTTTCGATGCCTTGTAGGATCAGCCAGGCCGTGTGTGGGCTCATGCAGGCGCCAAAGTCGCGCAAGCCCTCGCGCCGTGCGCGCAGCAAAAAGGCGCCCACCGTCGATTCCTCGCTGAACACCATCTGGTGAAAGCCTTCGTAGGCGCGGCTGAGTTCGGGAAAGTGCCCCGAGGCATCCCAGTCGAAGCTGCCGCCGTCCACCACCAGCCCGCCGATCACCGTGCCGTGACCCGACAGGAACTTGGTGGCCGAGTGGTAGACCAAGTCGGCCCCGTGCTCGAACGGGCGGATCAGCCAGGGGGATGTCAGGGTCGAATCCACCAGCAGTGGCACCCCGGCTTCGTGCGCAATGGCGCTGACGGTGGGGATGTCGAGCACGTCAAGACCGGGGTTGCCCACCGTCTCGCCA
>JBKBUN010000099.1:0-12364 GCA_046289925.1 Burkholderiaceae bacterium
TGCACACATGCCCACCGGGCTCGACGACCAGGAGTCATTGTGACTGTTGGGTTCCACACGAAATGACGAAGAGCCGCCCCGGTCCACCCACTCTCCGTAATCGGGCTCTGGTGGATGGTGACTTCATACCCCGCATCTAGCGCGTTCTGCACCCGGTTCTTTGTTTCGTAGCTGTGCGCTGACAGCGCAGTATTCACAATGCCCGGGTTGTCGTTGTAGACCTTCTGCGTGATCGTGTAAATCCGCTGCCCCTGAGCCGCGGCAATCCCCAAAGCCTTGACTGCGCTGATGCCTTGCGGGCAGTCCGGAAGGCCTGGCGTTGGGTTGCTAGTTCCTTGCAAGTTGCATTTCTGTGGGTCGTTGAAGAACCGCTCGGGCACCGCATGCTCCAGCGCACTCATGTACTGGCCCCGAAGCCGGTTGTAGGCGACCCACTTCTTTTCGTCGTGGTCCTTGGCCCAGGTGATGTTGCGCACATGGCCGATGTCCATGTTCACTCCTGGGAAAGTGACTTTTCTTACGACGCCCCAGCTGGTGATGGGGTTGGCCATGGCGTGGAACAGGCCGTAGCTGAGGCCGGGGTTTTCAATAATGCCTGCCTGGTTCTGGCTCAGGCGGTTGTGGCTTTCGGATGCAGCGAACCAGCTCCAGATCACTGCGGTGAGCAGGTCGCCTGAGATTTGCTCTCCCGTGAGGTTCTGCAGGTTGTTGGCTTGCAGCTGGGTTTTGGCGTTCTCCAGCCGGGTCTTGAGGGTGTCGAGTTGTTTGGCGCTTATGCCACCCGCGCTGATGCCGATCGCGGTGGCCTGGCCTGCCACGTGGCTTTGGTCGGTCGTGAGGTCCCACTGTGTGGGGTCGTACAGCTGGGTGAAGCCGCCCTGGCCTTGCAGGCTTTGGCCCATGGTGATGCTGCGACTGCTCTGGGCAACGACTTGGCCATCCAAAGTGATTTGTGGCTTGAGTCTGATGAGGTAGCCCGGCAGGCTGGTGGGCAGTTGATCGGGCCGGATGGGGCTGCCGTCGGCATTGGGCTTGGGCAGGTAGCTGGCAATCAGGTCAGCGCTGGCCTGGTCGGCCGGTACATAGCTCAGGGTCAGGCGTTTGCCCACCAGTTGGCTGGTGGGCGCGCTGAAGGCCAGCAGCTCATCACCCCAACTGTCGACCAAGCCGTACTTGAACTGATGCTGAAGGCTGCGCGGTACGCTGGTGGTTTGCTGGCCGCTTTGCACCAGGGCAAGCGGCGTGACACCCGCCAGGATGCTCTGCACTGTCTGCGGCACGATCTTACGCCCGATGACGTCCCCAACCGTGGCGTTGGGCTTTTGGCTGTCGATGTAGGTTTTCAGCCGATTTTGGTACTGGTTGAGCTGGCTCTGGATGGCTGCCTGGTTGAGGTTTTGCACCCAGCCCTGCGAATCGTTGACGGTGGCTCCGTTTTGGGCGGCGTTGAGGAGGGCTTGGGCGTCCAGGGGCACCGCGCTTTGCAGGTTCATGCCAGCGCTGTACTGGTACTGTTTGAAGCTTGCGTCCAAAGACACCCAGGCGTTGAGTTGCGCGTTGGGATGGGGGTGCTGGTTGGCGGTCGCATTGGTGCTGCCACGCCCGGGAGTCCAGTGAACATATGCCTGCACCCAGGCGTGTTCCATGCGTACGGTGACGATGCTTCCGCCTTGCGCAAGACCTCGTGCGGCGATACCCCCTTGGCCCAGGATCTGCAGTGCCGCCTGAGCCGTGGCAGCGCCACCCACCCAGTTCATGGCTTGCGCGATAGGGATGTCCACTGTGCCGAACTGGTACCGGGCAGGGATGCCGCTGGCTCTCAGCAGGGCGATATGCAGACTGGCGATATCGATGGCATTGCCGCGCTGTTTGTCCAGCGTGTCCTGTGCGCTCTGTATGGCCCCCCAGGTGGGAGTCCATTCGATGGTGTTGCGGACCCAGTTATGGATGGCAAGCGGGTTGTGCCCCAACTCCTGGGCTTTGGCTCGGATAGCAGGGGTCAGCGTGACTTCAGGTGTCTCAGCTAGATCCTCTGCCGTAGGCGCTTGCCCTGGCGCTGGCGGGTGGGTGAACTGCAGGCCCGCAGGGGTGCCACCTGACTGGGCCAGTTGCACCCAATGGTCCTTGAATTGGTTCTGGTACCAGGCAGTCTGGGTTTCCGCAGGACGTCGTTGGCTGGGCGTCGGAGTCCTCCAGGGTAGCTGTCCTCCCTCGATCCTGGGCACAGGTCTTGCCGCAGGATAGCGATCGAAGTAGGCGCTCAATGCTTGCAGGGCCTGCTCAGGCTGCTTTCTGTACTGCTGTCCGATGGCTGCAAGTTCTTGAGCGCGTTGCTGCAGTTGCGCGTAGGTTTCGTCGTGTCGCGCGAGGATGTCGGCACCGACTTTGAGCTGCAGAAGCTGTGCCCGTTGCTGCACAAAGTCGGACAAAACGGCTTCGGTGTCTGCCTCAATCGCGGCCAACAGCGGGCCTAGCTCTTGCACCTCTTCCACCTGGTTGCGCAACGGGTCTTGCGACGCACGAGCATCCAAACTCTTGCGTTGACCACTGCCCTCAGTGCGCCCCTGGATGCGCTGCAGCAGTTGGTGCATGCGGGTGAGGTTTCGGCTGGTGCGTTCGCTGGCCCTCTCCGCGGCAGGCAGTTGGTTCTGGACTTGGGCAAGTTTGCCTTCCTCCATGCGTTGCTGCCATTGGGCCAGACGCTGCAGCTGGGCCTGCGCAGCAGGCGGCGTAATGCCTTGCCCGTCCTGTGCGAGTGCGCTAAGGGGCTGCAGTGCGAGCGCCAGCTGGGCCAGGATCACAGCGTAGGCGGTAGATCGCAGCCACAGGCGCCACAGAAGGTTGAATCGCAAGCGGTCCATGGTGATACGTGTTCGAGTTGTGATGTCGTCAGTGCGTGCAGATGCGCCGCCGTCCCCGTGCGCCCAACAAAGGCATAAGAAAGCTCAGCGCAATCAGCCAGTGCCAGTGGAGCGGAACCGGTTTGATGAGGCCCGCTGAAGCCGAGGCGCTCAGGACGAGACTTGTTTGCACCAGTGCCTGCTCTACCCCCGCGATTTCCACCGCGGCAGCGACGGGAAGACTGGTGCCTGGCGTCCCGGCGGCCGTCCAGCTCCAGTTGAACGGAACGTTGGCGCCCGCTGCCATTTGCACGTTGGCTTGCGCAAAGGTCGCAATCGCGGTGCCGCTGGCGGGATCGATCACGCGGACGCGTACCGTGGCTCCACTGATGGCCGCGCCGCTGTTGTTGGTGACGGTCAATTGCAGGTTGGCATTGCTGCCGATGGCCACGGGCGAAGGCGTGGCTTGCAACTGACCCGCAATGCCCGCTGCCGCAGCCGCGTTCTGCACCGAGAAGCTGCTGGTGCTGACGGCCAGCTCAACATCTGGTGCATTGGACTTGGCTGTACCTGCCATCGCAGCCTTGTAGCTGGGTGCCCCCCACAGCTGGATGCGCACCTGATACACACCGGGCACAAGACCAGAGGCCTTCAGCTGGTAGCCGTACTTGCGGTGGCTTCGGGGTGTGGCTTGGGGAATGACCTCGCTGCGGCTGAGCACCACCCGTCCATTCGCATCAATGACCTGGGTCACAGCGCGAAGGTTCTCCTGCAGAAGATTGGTGCTGAGATTGGAGACCCGCGAATCAATGATCACGGTATCACCCTGGCTGTAGCGGCTGCGGTCTGTGATGACTTTTGCCGCGTTCAGGCTTTGCACCGTCCCTGTGGAACTCGTCGCCCGCACTGCAAAGGGCGCGATGGCGCCTGCGTACGCCACACCCTCAGCGGTCAATAGCTCTGCACGGACAGCGTAGTTGCCTGCCAGTACCGCCGAAGCCGCCCAAGATGTCTGCACAGGCGATAACTGGGCTGGGCCGACGCCCGCCACGCTTTGCAAGGCAAGCACCTCAACCGTCCGTCCCTCGCTGTCAATCACGGTCAGGCGCACCGTAAAGTCGCGAGAGAAGCTGCCGCTGTTTTGCACCCGAGCAGTAAAGACCGCAGATTCGGCTTCACCGTACACCGGCTTGTCTGTCGCCACCGTGATCGCCGCGTTCAAGGCCAGACCCGGAAGATCTGCCAAGGCCACGTTATTGCTGCGATCAAAGTCGGGAACGCGCTGCCCGCCAGTGCCGTCATCGTCTGCCACGATCCAGAGGGCTCCTTGTGCGCTGAGCTGCGCCAGCGGCTGCGCCAAGGCAATGACCACATCTTCGTAGCCGCCAGTTTCGATGACAGCTTGCGTCGATCCTCGCGCAACCAGTGCCTGGGCTGGCGGTTGTCCCAGTGCAGGATCAGCGCGGTATACAGCGATGGAGGTTCCGGAGGGCACCTTGTAAGAGCCCCCATTGCCCACGCGCACCGTGAGCTGTGAGCCAGGCTGCGCGCCCAAGTCCCGCACCCGGACATAGCTGGCCGTGAGGTCCGCAATGGCCCGTGGATCCGCGTCCATGCGCCGGTTCAAGCGGAAGGTGTTGTGGCTCTTCCAGCTCGGCTCCGGGCGACGCGGCACGCTCAGGTCGTCGTTGATGTTGGTGATGGTGTAAGCGTGCTGGTTCCAGATGCCTCGCGTCGGAACCCAGTTTCCATTGGCGTCCTCGAACATGCGAACACCTGAGCCGTATTCATGGTCTGAATGGCAGCGACAGAAGTTGCGCACAGTGACAAACTCGGCCCTCCCATCGCGGTCGGCATCTACGACGATGGGGTATTCCAGAGCAGTTGCAGAGTCGGAAGGGATGCGCATCAGCGTGTCGCCGCTTTCACCGTCATAGATGAAGACGGATGATTCATCGCCATAGATGACTTTGGCCTTTCCATCGCCCAAGAAGTCAAAGGCTGTGGAACCTGTCATCCCCGAGCCGTAGTCCTTGGTGACGCGGTGCCACATGACAGCACCGTCATGGCGTACTGCGGTGTATCCATATTCGCCAGCGACGCCGATGTCGGGATAACCATCACCATTGAAGTCCGCCACTGTGGGCGGCCCTCCCCAGCGCGAGGTCGCATTGGGTACGACGACCGGGCCCCAAAGAATCTGCCCGTCTCGGCTCAAAAGCCATAGCCGCCCTGCACGATGAATCAGGATCTCAGGAATGCCGTCACGATTGAAATCGGCGACAGCGACGTGTCCATCAAAGACGGCATCGTTCTTCCAGAGCAGACGCCCTGAAGAGTCATAAACAGCAGCTCCCAAGATCAGGTTTTGCTGGCCGGTTTCGAACAGATCGGCGACCACTGGCAATGAGTACAAGGGTCCACCAGTAGACCCGTAGCTGTAGTCAGTTGCCGACCAGAGCAAAGCCCCAGTCTGGCCGTTGTAGACATCGCCTTTCATGATGACCTCGGGAACGCCATCGCCATTCATATCGGCAATCACTGCGCTACCCCATGCCCCACCATTGGGGCGGTAAAAGCCAGCTGTCGATCCTTGCGTTGCGGCCCAGTAGACAGTTCCGTCGATCCTGTAGGCAATCGCCAAACCGGTCCCAGAACTTGTCGCCACGATCTCAGGCAGTCCATCACCGTCCAGATCTGCAGCGGCAAGCCCACCCATCTGGGTCACGCCCTCAGGACCTGCAATCGTCCGAATCAGTCTTCCAGTCGAACCATCGATGATCCGAATGGCGCCTCCGCTGACGGTGAAATACCAAGCCACATGGCTCACCACAATGATGTCGGACACGTCGTTGCCATCCACCTTGCCGTCGCCATTGGTGTCTCGTGTCGGGATGGCGATGGGTGCCATCATCACGTCCTTGGAGTTCGGGAAGGGATCTCCGACAGCATTCCACTCCCACTTCAGTTTGGGAGTGAATGTCTGTCCTTGAGGCACAAACAGGATGTCCTGCGCGGTCGAGCGCACGTTGTTCGCTTTGCTGCTTTCGGCAATTGAACCTTGCGGATCAACCACCACGTGGATCGGTGCATCCCTGAAAGGCATCAGCCCGGCCACATCCACGTAGAGTGTCTGGCTCTGCCCAGGCTGCAAGGTATTGTTGAGGACGGACTGTCCCAGCACCAAGTCTGTGTTGGCGTCATAGACACCGTTGAGGTTGGTGTCCTGAAAAGCCAGTACCACCACGTTGGCAGGGGATGCCTGTGTGCCAGCATTGCGCAGCTGCGCTTCCACGGCCCCTGACACGCGCAACGTCTGCGCATGTGTCCGGGCGGTGTGGCGCTTGACCGACACCAGTTGCAGATCCAGGGAGATTTGTTCGACGCTTGGCAGGCGCAGCCGGATCTGACCGATCTCCAGCATTTGGCCAGGCTCCAGGCTATAGCCCAGGGTCACCCCTTGGTATCCCGAAGCCGTGACAGCGACTTGCGCCTGTGCTCCATCGAGTCCACTGACTGCAAAACTGCCATCGGCCTGGGAGATGGCGTTGCGGTTGATTCCATAGCTGGTACTTACGGCCAGTTGCACGCCAGCCAGAGGACGATTGGTGGCCGCGTCCATGACCCATCCTCGAAGTCCCGCAGTGTTGGCATCGACCGGACTTTGATTGCCAGGGTACAGCTTGGGTGAGTACCGCAGAGCGGTTGGGCCTTGCGTGCTGCACAGCACGCGCGTGTTTGCCACGGCCGTGTCAAAGCCGGTGAGGCTGACGGAGATACGCGTCTCTCCCGACACCAGCGACGCCAACACATAAGCTCCACTGGCATCCGTGACGGTGCTGGCGCTGTTGCTGCCCGTCAATGTCACGGCGGCACCAGGAAGAGGCGTTCCATCGGAGGCGCGGGTCACCGTGCCCACGATCTTGCAGTCCGTATTGCCCGGGCCGCTATTGCCGCTGGGCACAAGGACCGGGGAGTAAACGAATGTCTGCCCGGCGAGCACTTGAGCCTGTGCCGATGCGTCGGCATAGCCGGACTTGCTGGCTTTTAGATTCAGCAGGCCTGGTGTGACGCCCGTGATCAGATAGCGCCCCTGCGCGTCAGTGATGCCGGATACAGCCTGGCCTGTGATGGATACGGTTGCGGTATCGATGGGAGCGTTGGTAACGCTGTCGCGCACCGTCCCCGTCACAATGGTCTGAGTGCTGGATGAAGCCGCCAGCAATTGCACAGTGCCCAGGTCTGTCAACTGACCGGCGCGGACAGTGGCAGATAGCTGGGTCGTGCGATAGCCACCCGCCGAAGCACTCATGCTGTAAACACCGGGGGTCAAACCCTGGAGTAGGGCAACGCCAGCGGCATCGCTGGTGCCGGTCACACTGGATGGACCCGTGACCGCCAGGGCCACCCCTTGAATCGGAGCGGTGGTGGTGGCATCAACGAACTGGATCTTCAATGCAGCTTGACCAGGGCTTACCGGTGGGCGGGATGTCAGCGCCAGCGCACGCAAGGCCAACGCTGTGACCCAAGGATCGTTGTCCCAGGATCCGTTGGGCGACTGACGAGATGCCAGCCAGTTGCGTACGGATGGCGCAAGACTGGCTTGTGAGGCTGTGTAGGGATGGACAGCTTCGTAGATCAGTGCGGTCAGTCCTGCATCAGAGTACCAATGCCCCTCGCTGTGAACCTGGCGCAGCAGATAGGCAGCCGCTTGCGCGGAGGCCGCCGCAGCGGCTGGCACAAGGTCTCGATGGGCATGCAGGCCTCGCAGCAGCAGCGCTGTTGTCAGCAGATCCGCATGTCCCCCAATGTGAAAGCTCCCGTCGGGTTGTTGACGGGCCTGCAGCCAGCTGATGCTGGGTTGCGCCAGGGAGCTGGTCCACTGATCTGCGAGTGTCTCCAGTGCCCAACCGGTGTCCAGCAGACTTGGGCCACTGTGACCTGCGAAGGCCACGAAACCCTGATTCGACACGCGTCGATTCAGAAGGTCAGATGTTTGCGGGACCTGTCCGAGAAGGAGTTGAAGACGTCGGGTGCATGCCAACACCTCTGTGCTGACTTCTGCAAGCGGTGAACTGTCGAGTGCTGCCGTCAGCGAAGCAACAGCGGTGTTACTGCCGGACAAGGCCAGCAACGACTTGGCGACTTCGCATTGACTCTGCTGGGCGCTCGCACGGGCCGAAGCTGCAGCCAATTGCCCTGCGGATTGCACTTGGTTGGTAAGCCAGGCGAGGCCAGCGTTGTTGTTGGCCCAGCCGGGTAGTGGCAGGACGAACATCCAACAGACAGAAAGCCAAACCCACAGCCGCAGGACGAAGCCTGCGCGCCGTGCATTCTTCGCGCACATGAATGAGATCCCTCCCTCTCAGCCTCACGTACGCAAAACTCGTTACCCGCGTGGAGCCGGGCCTGTTGTGCTGTCGGATACTGAGCTTGATACAAGCGATGTATTGAGGCCCGGGATGCTATTGGGGAAGTTTCAAGAAACCTGTAAGAAATGGTTTTGTGTTGGGCGTGCGCCTGAAAACCTTAAACCCCGGAGGGATTAGCCGCATACCCGGATTACCTATCTCCCTAATCACCCGCTTCACTCCACCGTCACGCTCTTGGCCAAGTTCCGCGGCTTGTCCACGTCGGTGCCGCGAGCGCAAGCCGTGTGATAGGCCAGCAGTTGCAGGGGCACCACGTGCAGCAGCGGGCTCAGGGCGCCGTAGTGCTCGGGCATGCGGATCACGTGCAGGCCCTCGGCGCTTTCGATGTGGGTGTCGGCGTCGGCCAGCACGTACAGCACGCCGCCGCGGGCGCGCACTTCCTGCATGTTGCTCTTGAGCTTCTCCAGCAGCGCATCGTTGGGCGCCACGGTCACCACCGGCATGCTGCTCGTCACCAGCGCCAGCGGGCCGTGCTTGAGTTCGCCCGCCGGGTAGGCCTCGGCGTGGATGTAGCTGATCTCCTTGAGCTTGAGCGCCCCCTCCAGCGCAATCGGATAGTGCAGGCCACGACCGAGGAAGAGCGCGTTTTCCATGCGCGCAAAGTCCTCGGCCCAGCTGATGACCTGCGGCTCCAGCGCCAGCACGGCCTGCAGGGCCACGGGCAGGTGGCGCATGGCGCGCAGGTGCTCGGCCTCCTGCTCGGGCGACAGGCGGCCCTTGGCCTGGGCGAGCGCCAGCGTCAGCAAGAACAGCCCCGCCAGCTGCGCGGTGAAGGCCTTGGTGCTGGCCACGCCGATCTCGACCCCGGCGCGCGTGATGTAGGCGAGCTTGCATTCGCGCACCATGGCGCTGGTGGCCACGTTGCAGATGGTGAGCGTGTGCTCGTGCCCCAGCGACTGGGCGTGGCGCAGCGCGGCCAGGGTGTCGGCCGTTTCGCCCGACTGGCTGATGGTGACCACCAGCGTACGCGGGTTGGGCACGCTGGTGCGGTAGCGGTATTCGCTGGCCACTTCGACCTGGGTGGGGATGCCCGCCAGCGATTCGAGCCAGTAGCGCGCCACGCAGCCGCTGTAGTAGCTGGTGCCGCACGCCAGAATGAGCACGCTGTCGATCGCCTGGAAGCTGCGCCAGGCCGCGGCGTGGGCACCGTCGAACAGTTCGGGCACGATGCCCTCCAGGCCTTCCAGGGTATCGGCAATGGCGCGCGGCTGCTCGAAGATCTCCTTTTGCATGTAGTGCCGATAAGGCCCCAGCTCGGCCGCGCCGCTGTGCGCGTGCACGGTGCGCACGGGGCGCTCGGCCGGGGTGAGCGGCTGGCGCGCGTCGCGGCCCGGCGCATGGCCCACGATCCAGTAACGGCCCAGTTGCAGGTCCACCAGGTCGCCTTCCTCGAGGTAGACGATCTGGTCTGTCACGCCCGCCAGGGCCATGGCATCGCTGGCCAGAAAGTGCTCCGCCCCGCCCGCGCCCACGCCCAGAACCAGCGGCGAGCCTGCGCGCGCGCCCACCACGCGGTGCGGCTCGTCGCGGTGCAACACGGCAATCGCGTAAGCGCCGTGCAGTTGCTGCACCGCCTCTTGCACAGCGGCAAACAGGTCGCCGCTGTAGAGGCTGTCGATCAGGTGGGCGATGACTTCTGTGTCCGTCTGGCTCGCAAACACATAGCCGCGGGCCTGCAACTGAGCGCGCAGGGCTTCATAGTTTTCGATGATGCCGTTGTGCACCAAGGCCACGCGGCCTGGGCGCGCAGGGCTGGCGGCGTCTGCATCGGCGCCGCCGGGCCCGTGGCTGAAGTGCGGGTGGGCGTTGTGCACGGCCGGTGCGCCGTGCGTGGCCCAGCGGGTGTGGGCGATGCCGGTGGCGCCTTGCAGGCCGTCGGTGCGCACCTGCTCCAGCAACTCGGCCACACGCGCCGTGCTGCGCGCACGCACCAGTTGCGCAGGGCGCGCAGCGTCCAGGCTAGCGCCGTGTACGGCCACGCCGCAAGAGTCGTATCCGCGGTATTCCAGCCGCTGCAGGCCCTGGACGAGGACGGGGACGATATCGCGCGTGGAAACCGCGCCAACGATGCCGCACATGGGGGGTTGCTCCGGTGAAATGAAAGAATGGGCGCGATCGTAGGCGCGAGAGAAAGAAATATGAGATCGAAATATCGCGTTTCGTGATTGAATATTTCACACAACCCCGCATACGGAATATTCTTTCATTCGATAGCCGAATATGGAATCCATCGCACTCGACGCCACCGACCTGCAACTGCTGGATTGGCTGCAACGCGACGCCACCTTGTCCAACCAGACCCTGGCCGAGCGCGTGCACGTATCGCCCCCCACCTGCCTGCGCCGCGTGCGCCGCCTGCGCGAGGCTGGACTGATCGAGCGCCAGGTGGCCGTGCTGGACACGCACCGCCTGGGCGCACTGCTGGGCCACGGCCTGTCGTGCATCGTGGAGGTGTCGCTCGACCGCCAGGACGCTGCTGCGCTCGACGCCTTCGAGGCCCGGGCCGTGGCCGATGCCGAGGTGCAGCAGTGCTGGCGCGTCTCCCCAGGACCCGACTTTGTGCTGGTGGTGCACACGCGCGACATGCCCGGATATCTGGCGCTGTCGCAGCGGCTGTTCACGGCCGATGCGAATGTGCGCAATGTGCGGGCGTTTTTCAGCACCAAGCGGGCGAAGATGGACACGCGGGTGGCGTTGCCGCTGGGAGAGACTTGAAAGGTCTTGGGCTGTTTGTGCTTGATTTTCAAGCATGAGAAGCTATTAAAGTCATAGCATCCAGGGAAACCCTGCCTCCCTGCTTCCAGTCTGCTCGCCGCCAGGAAGTCACCCCCTGTTGAAGCCCCCATAGACCCAGTAGAGAAAATCAAGGACAGTATCCACGCAGGGTGGAATACTCTTTGCCACTCTGCACGACACACTCCACTCTATTAGGAGGCTTACCGTGAAACGACTCAAATATCTTTTGTCTGGCCTGGCAATGGTGGCTTTTTCTTTCAACGTGACAGCCCAGGAGGAGGTTCGATTTGATGCGATCAAATCAGAGAACTTTCCAGCCATTTCTGGACCCGTTCGCGCCGTTCTCCAAAAAGGTGCTGGCGATGCCGAGAAAAAGGCAGCAGTTGTGATCTTGCATGGCGCGGGTGGAGTTGATGGGCGAGGACAAATTTACGCATCCAGATTAAATGCCGCCGGAATATCAACCCTGGAAGTGATAATGTTCTCTCCCGGACAACGCTCCGGGCCAAGTCAAAACCGTATGGCCTATGCGTTCTCGGCACTGAAGTACCTTCAGGCCAGAAGAGATGTAGACCCCGGTCGAATTGGGATTCTTGGCTTTTCTTCCGGAGGACAACTGGCAGTGAAGACCGCAATACCAGCAATTGCCAGTGAATTCTTGAAGAATGGCGAGCCGGTTTTTGCGGCTCATGCCGCCAACTATCCCGTATGCTGGGCCTGGGCTGAAGATGAAGCCGTCAAGCCGGACGCGTTCTATTTTCGCTATTGGAAGAGCGGTTTGTCTGGTCGGCCTATTCTTCTGCAAGCCGGAGGCAAGGACAAGTATGAAGATGCCGATAGTTGCCAACGGTTCCTTCAATGGCTTCCAGAGGAACAGCGAAGATCAATTGACTTCCGGTATTACCCCGACGCAACGCACCTGTGGGATTCGCAGCGTGGCTCATTCAGCTTTTACGAGAGATTGGCCTGCAAGGAGCGAGGTTGCGAAGTCCCGGTCGTTGCGGATGCAAAAACGACGGAACAATCTATAAACGCAGTTGTAGAACATTTCATCAAACATATTGCTACAGCGCGCTGAAGTCTAAGCCGTCAGTCCTGATTTATTGATTTTCAGGGGCGACGAATTACGGTGCAGGACCCTGGCCTGCTCCATGCGGCCGAACGCTGTGCTGTAAGCGCGAAGCGCGTTATGCGACGCACCCCAGGCGCGAGCGCCGCGCACACGCCAGTGGGCATGGGGACGCAGCATGCGGAGTCGCCTTTTACTGCGCCTTTTTCTGGCTCCATGTCGTTTCGTGTGGAAAGCAACACTGTCACTGGGGCATCGCCGGCGCGAACGGACTGGCCGGCAGGTGC
>JBKBUN010000100.1:0-11932 GCA_046289925.1 Burkholderiaceae bacterium
GATCGTAGATGGTCATGCCGCACACATACATGCGCACATGGCCGGGTTCGAGCGGGGAAAACTCCTCCAAGGCACGCGAAAGCGTGTTGTAGATGCGCAAACTCATGGGATTTCAGTAACGGGGAGACCGGATGGATGGGCCCCGAACGGGGCCCGGCAGCGGCAGGCGGCAGCCCGCGGCAGGGGAGGCCTGCAAGGGGTTCGAAGCCCTCAACAGCAGCGGCAACAGCGTACCGTCATGACAACCCCCTCAGCTACAATCCGCCGCAGTATAAAGCCCCGGGCCGCGGCCCTGCCGACCCTGTCCGATCTCCATGAAGCACGCCCCCCAACTTCACAGAATCCTGCGCCTGCTGGCACTGTCGGCCCTCGTCGGCACGGGCGTAGCCCATGCTGACGACTACAGCGAGATCACGCAACTGCTCCGGTCGGGCAAGGCTGCCGAAGCGCTGGCCAAGGCCGAGCAACGTTTGTCCAGCACACCGCGGGATCCGCAACTGCGCTTTCTGCGCGGAGTGGCGCTGGCCGACTCCGGCAAGTCGGCCGAAGCCATCGCCACATTCACCAAGCTCACGGAAGAGTACCCGGAGCTGCCCGAGCCGTACAACAACCTCGCGGTGCTGTACGCCAGCCAGAACCAGCTCGACAAGGCACGCACGGCGCTTGAAATGGCGATCCGCACCAACCCGAGCTACGCGACCGCACACGAGAATCTGGGCGACATCTATGCCAAGCTGGCCAGCCAGGCCTACAGCAAGGCCTTGCAGTTGGATGCGAACCAGGCATCCGTACGGCCCAAGCTGGCCCTCATCCGCGAGCTGTTCTCGGCCGATGCGGCCAGCCGCAGTGCCCGTGCGGGTTTGGCAGCTCCTGGCGCAGCGCGCACACCTGCTGCAGCACCGGTCGCCGCCCCTGCGCCCGCTACAGCGCCCCCCCCCTCGGCGGTGGCCAAAGCGCCTGCGCCCGCCCCGGCACCAGTGGCAGCTGCGCCCGCTGCTGCGACTCCTGCAGCCAATGCCGCCGCCGCAGCGCCTGCCCCCGCGCCCTCGCCGGCGCCAAGCCCGGCTCCCGCAGCAGCAGACAACGACGTGCAGGAAGTGACCGCCGCCGTGCACGCGTGGGCCCGTGCTTGGTCTGCCAAGGACATGAAGGGATATCTGGCTGCCTATGGCAAGGACTTTGACCCGCCTGGTTCCATGAGCCGATCGGCCTGGGAAAAGGAACGCGAGGCACGCATCATGGGCAAATCGCGCATCTCGGTCCAGTTGTCGGATCTGGTCATCACGGTCAGCGGCAACAAGGCCACCGCCCGTTTCCGGCAGGCCTACAGCGCAGACTCGCTCAACGTGACGAGCCGCAAGACGCTCGATCTGGTGCAGACCAACGGCCGCTGGGTCATCGTTCGGGAATCCACTGGCGGCTGAGCTGCGGGCTGCTGGCATACCAGGCAAGCCCCACTTTTTGAGTTTGCATGACCGTGGTCCCCCGATCCGCTCTACGGCTGGCGGGCCTGCTGGCGCTGGGTGCCATGCTGGCATTGCCGGCACAGGCGCGTCCGTCGCGGGAACGCACTGAGTCGCGCCCCCCCGCCCTCACCAATGCACCTGCGCTGCGCGACGGGCAGGCCGAACAGCGTCTGCTGCGGGTGTACCGCCTCACGGCAGAAGGCCGCTCACGCGAAGCTCTGGCCGAGGCTGAGGCCCTGGTGCGCGATCACCCCAACTTCCAGCTTGCGCAGCTCGCGCTGGGCGACCTGCTGGCCGCGCGCATCCGCCCTGTGCGGCGTGTGGGCGACGTGCCCGAGCCTGACACCAGCCGCGCCAGCGAGGCCGCCGCCTTGCTGGATGAGTTGCGCATCGAATCGCTGCAGCGCGTGCAGGCCCACAAAGCCCGTCCTCCCCTGGGTACCCTGCCTGCGCAGTTTCTGGAACTGCCCGCACGCACCCGCCACGCGATCGCCGTCGACACCTCGCGCTCGCGCCTTTACCTGTTCGAGAACTCCGCGTCGGGTCTGCGACTGGTGGCGGACTACTACGTGTCGGTGGGCAAGCTGGGCATCGACAAAAGCGTGGAGGGTGACCAGCGTACGCCACTGGGGGTGTATTTCATCACCAGCCGTCTCGACCCCAACACACTGCGCGACTTCTATGGCGTGGGTGCACTGCCCATCAACTACCCCAACCCGCTGGATCAAGCCCGGGGCAAGACGGGCAGCGGCATCTGGCTGCACGGCACGCCGCCCGAACAGTTCGCGCGCGCACCGCTGGCCACAGATGGCTGCCTCGTCCTGGCCAACCCCGATCTAGAGCGCCTGCTGCGCATGGTGGAGCCGCGCAGCACGCCGGTGGTCATTGCCCGCCAGTTGCAATGGGTGACGCCCCGTGACGTGCAGGCACAGCGTCAGTTGTTCGAGAGCGTGCTGGAAGCCTGGCGATCAGCCAAGACCGCTGGTGACATGCAACGGCTGCTGACCTTTTATGCATCGGATTTTCAGAGCAACCGCAAAAAGAGCCTGGCCGATTGGACGCCCGTGCTACAAGCCGAGGCTCGCGCACTCAAGGGCCGTGACATCGAGCTCAAGGACAAGTCCCTACTGCGTTGGACGGATTCCGCCGAAACGATGGTGGTAACGTTCGGCGAAGTCGCGCGCGGCGCCCGTACGGGCACCGTCAAGCGCCAGTATTGGATACGGCGTGGCCAACAATGGCAGATCTTTTTTGAAGGAGTGATTGGATGATTTCCAGACGACAGACCACGATGCGCCTTGCGGCCGCCGTGCTCGCAGCCGCCTGCGGTATGGGCGTGGCCCATGCCCAGGACGCACCCCGCGTAAAGCTGGTGACCTCGCTGGGTGACATCGTGGTGGAACTCAACCCTGCCAAGGCACCGAAATCGGTTGAGAACTTCCTGCAGTACGTGAAGGACAAACACTACGACGGCACGGTGTTTCACCGCGTGATCGACGGCTTCATGATCCAGGGCGGCGGCTTCACCATGGACCTGGTGCAAAAGCCCACCCGCGCGCCCATTCCGTTGGAGGCCAACAACGGCCTGAAGAACGACGCCTACACCATTGCCATGGCACGCACGCCCGCGCCCAACTCGGCCACCTCGCAGTTCTTCATCAACGTCAAGAACAACGACATGCTCAATGCCCCACAGCCCGACGGCCACGGCTATGCCGTATTCGGCAAAGTGGTGGAAGGCACGGCCGTGGTGGACAAGATCAAGGCCGTGCCCACGGGCAGCCGCGGCATGCACCAGAACGTGCCCACCACGCCGGTGGTCATCCAGTCGGCCACGCTGCTTACAAAGTAAGCGCAGCCCCGTTTCCTGTCACTGAATTCCAGAGGTTTTCATGAGCAATCCCCAAGTCGAACTGCACATCGCCGGCCACGGCGTCATCACGCTCGAACTCGACGCCGCCAAGGCGCCGAAGTCGGTCGAGAACTTTCTCTCATACGTGAACAAGGGCCACTACAACAACACCGTCTTCCACCGCGTGATCAACGGCTTCATGATCCAGGGCGGCGGCTTCGAGCCCGGCATGCGGCAAAAGAGTACGGACGCCCCGATCCAGAACGAAGCCAACAACGGTCTGAAGAACGACAAATACACGATCGCCATGGCCCGCACGAGCGACCCGCACTCGGCCACGGCCCAGTTCTTCATCAACGTAGCCGACAATAGCTTCTTGAACCACACCGCCCCCTCGGCTCAAGGCTGGGGCTATGCCGTGTTCGGCAAAGTGGTCAAGGGCACCGAAATCGTCGATGCGATCAAGGGCGTGAAGACCGGCCGCAAGGGCTTTCACGACGACGTGCCCCAAGACGACGTGGTGATCGAAAAGGCCGTGGCCTTGTGATACTCGCCGGGTGCAGGTACGCAGTTCTCGCCGCTGCCATGCGCCCGATCTGCCGCGCCCTTATGCTGAAGGCGGCGGCGCAACACCGCGCCCCATGACACCGACCGTGCCCCCGTTTGCAGAGTTGATGGCTCCGCAGCACTGGCGCACGGTCGATTTCATCTCCGACCTGCACCTGCAGGCCAGCGAGCCCATCACCTGGCAGGGTTTTGTGCGCTACCTGCGCACCACCCCGGCAGACGCGGTCTTCATACTGGGCGACCTGTTCGAGGTGTGGGTGGGCGACGATGCACTGGCCGAGCCCGGCGACTTCGAGGCCATGGCCTGCGCCGCGCTGCGCGGGGCCAGCGAAGCCGGGCGTGCGCTGTTCTTTCTGCACGGCAATCGCGACTTTCTCATAGGTCCCAACTTTGCCGCGGCCAGCGGCACCACGCTGCTGCACGACCCTACGGTGCTCGTCTGGCAAGGCCAGCGCTACCTGCTGAGCCACGGCGACGCACTGTGCCTGGACGACGTGGACTACCAGCGCTTTCGCACCGAGTCGCGCGGCACGGAGTGGCGTTCGCACTTTCTGTCACAGCCGCTGGCCGTACGGCGTGCGCAGGCCCGCGGCATCCGCGAGCAAAGCGAAGCCCGCAAGCGCGCTGCCGTGCACTATGCTGATGTGGACACCCCTGCCGCCCGCGCTTGGCTCCAGGCCGCCCGGGCCCGCACGCTCGTGCACGGCCACACCCACCGCCCGGCCCGCCATGCCCTGGGCGACGGAATGGAGCGCTGGGTGCTCAGCGATTGGGAACTCGACGCGCAGCCGCCGCGTGCCGATGTGCTGCGCCTGAACGCTCCGGGCTTGGAACCCGAACGCATCACCCCCACCTGACGGCGATGCCCGCCTTCTGGAACCGACTGCGCAATCGCCTGCGCACCGCCATCGCGCCAGTCCCCGACATTCCGGCCGAGCGTTGGCTCGACACCGTGCGACGCCACTCTTTTTTGCAAGCGCTGTCGCTGCACGAACAGGCCAAGCTGCGCGCCCTGGCCGCGCTCTTCCTGGACCACAAGGAGTTCCATGGTGCCCACGGCCTGCAAGTCAGCGACGCCATGGCCATCGACATCGCCGCACAAGCCTGCCTGCCCCTGCTGCACTGGGGTGACCCAGCGCAGGCCCTGGGCTGGTACGACGATTTTGTGACCATCGTCGTGCACCCGGCCGAGGCCGTGGCGTTGCGCAAGGCGCAGGACGAAGCCGGGGTAGTGCATGAATACACCGAGGTACTGGCCGGGGAGGCCATGGAGCGCGGCCCGGTAATGCTGAGCTGGCCCCATGTCGAAGGCGCAGGACTGAACGCCGAACAGGGCACGAACGTGGTGATTCACGAGTTTGTGCACAAGCTGGACATGCGCAGCGGCCATGCCAACGGCTGCCCTCCGCTGCCCACGGGCTTTTTGGGGACCCGCAGCGTGCGCGAGGCCCACGAGCGCTGGTGGGCGGCCTGGGAGCCTGCGTACGACGCTTTCCGCGAAGCCGTGATCAAGGCCGAGCGTTTCGGCGCCGAAAGACCTTGGTTGGACGCCTACGGCGCGACGGCTCCGGCCGAATTCTTTGCAGTGGCGTGCGAGGCATATTTTGTGAACCGGGCACGGTTTGCGCTGGAGTTTCCAACCCTCATGCCGCCCCTGGATGCCCTGTACCGGCCGGCGCAAGATGGCTCCAGGGTATGAGGTACCTGGGGCTGCTGGTGCTTGCCAATCAAGCGCAAACAGACCCCAAGCGTCTCACCCCCGAGCCGCCAGCTTCTCTTGCCGCCCGGCCTTCCAGGCACCGAAGATCGCGATCAGGCCCGGCACGATGATCAGCGCCCAGATGATCTTGTCCAGGTGCTCACGCACCCAGGACAAGTTGCCGAAGTAATAGCCCGCGGTGCACAGGCTCAGCACCCACAGCAGCGCCCCACCTACGTTGTAGACCGTGAACTTGGCACGGTCCATCACGGCCACGCCTGCCACAAAGGGCGCAAAGGTGCGGATGAACGGCATGAAGCGCGCCAACACAATGGTGATGCCGCCGTAGCGCTCATAGAACGCATGCGCGCGGTCAAAAGCCTTGCGGTTGAACCAGCGCGAGTTCTCCCACTGGAACACCTTGGGCCCGAAATAACGGCCAATGGTGTAGTTGCACTGGTCGCCCATAATGGCCGCCACGATGAGCAGCGTGACCGCACCCGGATAGCTCATCAGGCCCACGCCGCACAGCGCGCCGACGATGAACAGCAGCGAGTCACCCGGCAGGAACGGCATGACGACCACGCCGGTCTCCACAAACACGATCAGGAACAGCAGCGCGTACACCCACGGACCATAGGCCTGCACAAAGGCCTCCAGGTAGCGGTCCACGTGGAGGATGAAGTCGATAAAGAATGTGACAGTTTCCATGGCGTTGGACGGGTAGGCCTGCGCAAAGGCGGCCTCTGCCGAGGGCGGCCGTTGACAGCACCGGGCATTATGCGCAGGGCCTGCGTGGGTGGCAGCCAAGCCCCTACCTGGCCAGCGTGCTCCGCGCGCGGGGGCCCCTGCGTGGCGAGCCCTAAAATCCCCCGGTGACATCCTCTGCCGACACGCCTTCACTCGCCGCTGCAGCCGCGGCCTCCTGGGCCTCGCCCGCATCCGCCCGCACCGAGCGCCGCCCCATCCGCGACCTGCCCGACGAACTGATCAGCCAGATCGCCGCGGGCGAAGTCGTGGAGCGCCCGGCCTCTGTGGTGCGCGAACTGGTGGACAACGCACTCGATGCCGGGGCCACGCAAATCACGGTGCGCCTGATGGCCGGTGGTGTACGCCTGATTGCGGTGGAGGACGACGGCTGCGGCATTCCGCAGGACGAGTTGCCCCTGGCGCTGCGCCGCCACGCCACCAGCAAAATCCGCGACCTGCACGACCTGGAGACCGTGTGCACCATGGGTTTTCGGGGCGAAGCGCTGGCCGCCATCGCCTCGGTGTCAGAAACCACCCTGCTCTCGCGCACAGCGGATCAGGCCTGTGCCTTCATGCTCGACGCGCGCAGCGGCGAGCTACGCCCGGCCGCACGCGCCCAGGGCACCACGGTCGAAGTGAAAGAACTGTTTTTTTCCACTCCTGCGCGGCGCAAATTCCTCAAGACCGACGCCACGGAACTGGCCCACTGCGTGGAAGCGGTGCGCCGCCATGCGCTTGCACGGCCGGACGTGGGCTTTGCCGTGTGGCACGAAGGCAAGCTGGTCGAGCAGTGGCGCGCCTGCCCCACCGGGCCCGAGCTGAGCGCAGACGATGCGCTGGCCCGCCGCCTGGCCGACGTGCTGGGCGAAGATTTCGTGGCCCAGTCGGTTCCGGTGCTCTGGCGCATGGGGCCTGTGAGCGTCACGGGCCGCGCAGGCGTACCCGACGCCTCCCGCTCACGGCCCGACCACCAGTACTGCTACGTCAACGGCCGATTCGTGCGCGACAAGGTGCTCACGCATGCCGCGCGCAGCGCCTATGAAGACGTGCTGCACGGTCAGCGCCAGCCGGTATACGCGCTGTATGTGGAGATCGACCCCGCCCGCGTGGACGTGAACGTGCACCCCACCAAGATCGAGGTGCGCTTTCGCGACAGCCGCGAGGTGCACCAGGCGGTGCGCCATGCGGTGGAAGACGCGCTGGCCGTACCGCGGGCGGCCCTGGCCACGGCCGCTGCCGCCGCCGTGCAGGCCCCGCAGGCTCCTGGGCCGGGCGAATCGAGGTACACCGCACCCCAGCCTGGGCCACGTTCTGCAACCCCATGGCGTGGACAGCAGGCCGCGCTGGGTCTGGCAGATCGGCAGCAGGCCTTGCAGAATCTGCAAACTTTGTGGGGCCACCCTGCGACGCCCCCCCGCTCCGCGCCATTGGGCACGTCCAGCGCACCAGGGCAAACCGACAGCCTTCCCCCTGGCGTGACCGAGCGGCCGGCTTCCGGCTGGGAGCCAGCCGCAAGCAGCGCGGCCACCATCGCAGACGCTGCCGCTGCCGCTGCCACTGACACTGCCGCTGGCGCTACTCCCAACCCGCGGCCGCCTGCTGCGCTCACTGCAGAACCCGCCGTAACCTGGCCGCTGGGCCGGGCCATTGCGCAGTTGCACGGTGTATACATCCTGGCCGAAAACACGCAGGGCCTGGTGGTGATCGACATGCACGCCGCGCACGAACGCATCGTGTACGAGCGCCTCAAGGCCCAAATCGACCAGGGCGCGCGGCTTGCCAGCCAGCCGTTGCTGATTCCGGCCACCTTTGCCGCCACACCGCACGAAGTGGCCACAGCCGAAGCCCACTCCGAAGTGCTAGCCACCCTGGGCCTGGAAGTGGTGCCTTTTTCACCCAAGACGCTGGCTGTGCGCGCCGTGCCCACCACACTCGCGCAAGGCGACCCGGTGGAACTGGCACGCAGTGTGCTCGCCGACCTGGATGCGCACGACGCCAGCACCGTAGTGCAGCGCGCGCGCAATGAAATCCTGGCCACCATGGCCTGTCACGGTGCGGTGCGCGCCAACCGCCGGCTCACGCTTGACGAGATGAACGCACTGCTGCGACAGATGGAGGTGACCGAGCGCTCTGACCAGTGCAATCACGGCCGTCCCACCTGGCGCCTGCTGAGCATGAAGGAGTTGGACGCGCTGTTTCTGCGCGGGCGCTGACGCATACCCGACCCTCGGGCATGTGCATGGGTAGCCACAAGGCGTGAAAACAAAAAGCCCGCCACCGTGGGCCTTTTGCATGGATTGCGCGCAGCGTCTCAGTTGTCGCGCGCGGCCTTGGCGGTGTCGGGGAAGTCGCTGAACACGCCGTCCACACCCAGTTCGTAGAACAGCTTGTATTCGGCGGCCGGGTTGCCCTTGAAGTTCGACGCGAGGCGACGGGCTTCGTTGCGGAAGGTGTAGGCGTGCACGAACAGGCCTGCCGCGTGTGCGTTCTTCACCACGTCGGTAGGGGGCAGCATCACGCGGTCGCGGTCGTCGATGCGGCCGTCGCCGTTCAGATCGTCAGGCTTGCCGTCGTTGTTGGCATCCACCTGCTTGGACGAAATCAGGTACGGCTTCCAGGGACCAATTCCATCGGCGTAGGTCTTCACCTCGCGCAGGCCCGCTGGGGTGAGCAGGCTGGCAAAGGTGCGCGGATCGCCCGCCACGGCAAAGTCGTAGGGCTTGTCATACGGGGCCGCCAGCGAAATGCTGCCGTCGGCATTTACGTCGTCGGCGTCCACCAATTGCACCAGGCGGATCTGCGTTTTGGTGCGCAGATACTTGAGGTTGGCCACCTCAAACGACTGCACGATCACCGGCGACGACTTGCTGGTGTAACCGTACTTGGCCAGCACGGCCAGCAGGCGGTCTTCCAAAGCCAGCCCAAGGCCGGCGTGGTAAGTCGGATGCTTAGTTTCAGGGTACACACCCACCGTACGGCCCACCTTGGCACCTTCGGTGCGCGCCAGTTCGATGATTTCTTCCAGCGTGGGTATCTGGAACCGGCCATTGAAAGACTGGTCGCGTTCGGCCATGGGCTGCACCGCGCGCAGCGTCTTGAGTTCGGCCAGCGTGAAGTCGGACGCGAACCAGCCCTCTTCGGTCACGCCATCCACCACCTTTTTTGTCTTGCGCGACGCAAACTCCGGCCGCTGGGCCACGTCGGTGGTATTGGTGATGTTGGGCTCATGGCGCGCAACCAGCACGCCGTCCTTGGTGGCAACCAGGTCGGGCTCGATGAAATCGGCGCCCATTTCGATGGCGCGGCGGTATGACTCCAGGGTGTGCTCTGGCAGATAGCCGCTGGCGCCCCGGTGGCCGATGACGAGCGGCGCATCGCCGTTCAGCGTCGGGTAGCGCGGCCCGTCACTGCCGCCGCAGGCAGTCAGGGCCAAAGTGGCCGCTATGGCGACCGTTGCGAGCGAAAACTGGTACTTGTGCATGTGTTTCTCCTCACTGCAGATGTCAGAACAACCACGGGAATGTGACGGCATCCCGTGACAGCTCTGTGACGCCGTCCGGCAACCGTCCTGGGGTCTGAGGGCCTGAGTGTCGCAGCACTTTTGAGCCCCGCACACAAAGCGCCGCAATTCCGATGGCTGCGCGGGTACATGGCCGCTGCCGCGTGCAACGCCAGGCCCCCACATGCCACACTGCCTGCGCGCTGCAACAGCCCCTTGATGAACACGCCCATCTGGTACGCTCGTCCGCTTATGTCTGCACCTTCTGCCACCGTGTCACCTGCGCTGCCGCGCGTAGTGGTTTCGCAAGGCCTGGCCATCGCGGTGCTCGCGCTGCTGCTGAGCATCCAGCCGGTCACCACCGACCTGTACCTGCCCGCCCTGCCATCGCTTACACGCGACTTGGGCGCGCCGGTCACGGCCGGGCCACTCACGCTCAGTGCGCTGCTGCTGGCGTTTGGCGCGTCGCAGCTCGTGTGGGGGCCGCTGTCCGATCGGTTTGGTCGCCGCCCCGTGCTGCTGTGGGGGCTGGCCATCTACACGCTGGCCTCGCTCGGCAGCGCGTTCGCGCCCTCCATGGCACTGCTGGTGGCCTGGCGTACCGCGCAGGGCGCAGCCATGGGCGCGGTGGTGATGTGTGCGCGCGCCATCGTACGCGACCTGTACGACCCACTGGCCGGTGCGCGCACCATGTCCAAGGCGCTCACAGGCCTGGGGCTGATCGCCTGCCTGTGCGCACCGCTCGGTGGGCTGCTGTCGCAAACGATGGGCTGGCGCGCCGCGCTGCTGGCCCTCACGGCGTATGCCGCAGGCACGCTGGCACTGGTGGCACTGCGCATGCCCGAAACCCTGCACACTCCCAATCCGCGGGCACTGCAGCCTGCCACGCTGGCGCGCACCTGGGCGATGGTGTTGCGCAATCCGACGTTCTGGGCGTTCTGCCTGCTCACGACCTGCAGCTACGGGGGTTTGTTCACCTTTCTCGCAGCATCGTCTTTTGTGTTCATTGAAGTGCTGGGCCTGGCCCGCACGCAGTATGGTTGGGTGCTGCTGTCCACCGCGCTGGCCTACTTTTGCGGCACCTTCCTGTGTCGGCGGCTGCTGGCCCGCCACGGACTGCGGCGCAGCGTGGCACTGGCCGGGGGGCTGAGCCTGGCCGGGGGCCTTGGACTGACTGCCGTGGCAGCGCTGGGCGTGCGGCACCCGGTGGCGCTGCTCGCGCCGTTCTATCTGTTCATGGTGGCGCACGGCATCCACCAGCCTTGCGGGCAGACGGGATCGGTGGGGCCGTTTCCGCAGGCCGCCGGCGTGGCGTCGGCACTCAATGGGTTCGTGATGATGCTCGTGGCCTTTGGCATTGGCGGCTGGGTGGGCGCGCACCTCAATGGCACGGTGTGGCCCCTGGTGCAGGGCATCCTGTTCTGGTCGGTGGCGCTGGCCCTGGTGGCCTGGACACTGGTGCACCGCTACGGAGACCCCGATGCACGTGCTTGACCGCATCCGCGCGCTGGCCCTGGCCGGACCTACTGCGTCCGGCAAGACAGACGGAGCGCTGGCGCTGGCCGCGGTGATTGGCCGGCAGGTGCCAGTGGAGATCATCAGCGTCGATTCGGCCTTGGTGTACCGCGGCATGGACGTGGGCACGGCCAAGCCCACGCCCGAAGAACGCGCGGCCGTGCCGCACCATCTGATCGACATCCGCGACCCGCTGCAGGCCTACAGCGCCGCCGAGTTCGTGCAAGACACCGAGGCGCTGATCAGCGCCATCCGCGCGCGCGGCGCACTGCCGCTGCTGGTGGGCGGCACCATGCTGTACTTCAAGGCGCTGTTCGAGGGCATTGACGACATGCCCGCAGCCGACCCGGCCGTGCGCGCCGCGCTGGATGCGCGCGCCGCTGTGGAAGGCTGGCCCGCACTGCACGCCGAACTGGCCCGTGTGGACCCGGCCACGGCCGCGCGCCTGGCCCCAGGCGACAGCCAGCGTATCCAGCGCGCGCTGGAGGTGTGGCAGGTCTCGGGCCGCCCGCTGTCGAGCTTTCACCAGCGCAGTGGGCGCCAGGCTGCCCAGGGCACCGAGGGCCCCCATGGCGGCACCGCAG
>JBKBUN010000101.1:0-11894 GCA_046289925.1 Burkholderiaceae bacterium
GGCCGGTGCGCGTGCAGATCGGCACCATGAGCTTGTGCTTCTTGGTCTCGACCAGCGCACCCGCGGCTTTGAGGTCGGCCACGATGGCCTTGCGGGCCACGAAGCGGTCCATGCCGCGGTACTTGGGGGGCGCGTTGTCGTTGATGGTGGCCTGCAGCGTGAGCACGCAGATCATGGGCAGGCCATGGCGCTGGCCCACGGCGTAGTCGTTGTTGTCGTGTGCGGGCGTGACCTTGACCACGCCGGTGCCAAACTCTTTGTCCACGTAGTCGTCGGCAATCACCGGGATCTCGCGGCCCACCAGGGGCAGCGTCACGGTCTTGCCCACCAGGTGGCGGTAGCGTTCGTCCTCAGGGTGCACCATCACCGCCACGTCGCCCAGCATGGTCTCGGGGCGGGTGGTGGCCACCACGAGCTGGCCCGAGCCGTCCGACAGCGGGTAGGCAATGTGCCAGAGCGAGCCGTCCTTTTCTTCGTTCTCGACCTCTAGGTCCGACACGGCTGACTGCAGCTTCGGGTCCCAGTTCACGAGGCGCTTGCCGCGGTAGATCAGGCCCTGCTGGTACAGGCGCACAAAGGTCTCGGTCACCACCTTGGACAGCTTGTCGTCCATGGTGAAGTACTCGCGGCTCCAGTCTACGCTGTCGCCCATGCGGCGCATTTGCGTGGTGATGGTGTTGCCACTCTTTTCCTTCCATTCCCAGACCTTGGCCACGAAGTTCTTGCGCGCTTCGGACGGGGTGGGGCCCATGTCGTGGCGGCTGATGCCTTGCTCCTGCAGTTGGCGCTCCACCACGATCTGCGTGGCGATGCCCGCGTGGTCGGTGCCCGGCACCCACAGCGTATTGAACCCCTTCATGCGGTGGTAGCGCGTGAGGCTGTCCATGATGGTTTGGTTGAATGCATGCCCCATGTGCAGCGTGCCCGTGACGTTGGGCGGCGGCAGTTGGATGCTGAACGAGGGCGCCGACGCATCGGGCTGGCCCGTACCGCGCACGCCGGCTACGCCGTAGCCGCGGCGCTCCCACTCGGGGCCCCAGTGCGCTTCGATGGCGGCGGGTTCAAACGACTTGGACAGGCTCTGGAGGCCGGGTTGGGCAGGGGTGTCGCTCATGGGTGGGCAGCAGAAATCAAAACGGCATCCCGCGAGGATGCCGTCGGATAGGCAATGACGGTTGCGCACGATTTTACCGGCCGGGTTGCGAGGGCCCGCGGTGGCCCAGCGCTGCGGTGGCGCGGTGCGTCTGCAGACGGGCTTGCAGAGCGCTTGCACATGAAAAAGCCCGCACGGGGCGGGCTTGGGCGGTATTGGGGTGTTGGCTTTACCCTTACTGCTTGATGGCTTCGACCTGGATCACCAGGCGCACATCCTTGGGGGCGCCCCAGTTGATGCCGTAGTTCATGCCCCACTGGGTGCGGTCGATGACAGTCTCGAAGTCGCCACCGCAGACCTCGCGCTTGAGCATGGGGCTCTGGTAGCAGTTGAACTGGGTGGACTTCAGCGTCACGGGGGCGGTCTTGCCCAGCAGCGTGAGCTGGCCGCTCACTTCGCTGACCTTGTCTCCGTTGAACACGAACTTGTCCGACACGAAGCGGATGGTCGGGTGCTTGGCGGCGTCGAACAGGTCCGGGCTCTGCAAATGCTTGTCAAAGGCCGGGGTGCCGGTGTTGATCGACGTGGTGTCGATGGTGATGTCCACCTTGCCAGTCTTGCCGGCGCGGTCGAACTGCACGGAGCCTTCCTTCTTGTCGAAGCGGCCGCGGTTGGTCGAAGTGCCGAAATGGCTGATCTCGAAGGTCACGAAGGTGTGGGTCGGATCGATGGCGTAGTTGGCGGACTGGGCGTGGGCCAGTCCTGTGGCCATTGCGGCGGCTGCGGCCAGCATGAGGGCAGTCTTCTTCATGGACAAGATCTCCTGGGTTGGTGAGAGGGACGGAATCGAACGGAATGGGAGCTGCGGGGGGGGGAGCCGCATCAGAGCTTGCCCACACCCGTCAGCGCGAACTTGAAGCGCACCTGCACGTCGTCGGCCACCATCGAAGTGTCGGCCCACTCGTTTTCGCCGATGCGGAAGGCCAGGCGCTTGATCGGCAGCGTGCCGGTGGCCGTGGTGGTGCCCCCGTTCTGGGTCAGCGTGACCGGTACGACCACGTCGCGCACGGTGCCCTTGATGCTGAGCTTGCCAGCCACCTCCAACTTGCCGCCGCCCAGGGCTTTGAGGGACGTTGACTCAAACGTGGCCTGTGGGAACTTGGGTACGTTGAACCAGACGGGCTTGGGCAGTTCGGCGTCGGTTTCGCGCGATCCCAGCGTGGCGCTGCCGGTGTCTACCGTCAAGCGGATCTTGCTGTCGGCCAGTTTGGCCGGGTCAAACTGCACCTGCGCGTCGAACTTGCGGAAGTGGCCTTCGAGCGGCACGCCCATCTGGCGCGCCGTGAACTGCAATTCGCTTTGTGCCGGCACCAGGGCCTGCTGCGCCAGTGCGGCCGTAGCGGTGACGAGGGTGACGGCCGCAAGGGCCAGGCGGGGAGTGAGGCGGTAATGGGTCATGTGCAGGGTAGGTGCGAAAAATGCAGAAGGCTGGCTCAACCGCGGCCGGGCAGCATGCGCTGCAGCAGGCCATCGCGGTCTATCCACTGGTGTTTGAGAGCCCCGGCCACGTGCAGCAGGATCAGAGCCGCCATGGCGTACGCACTGAACTTGTGCAGCGGCTTGAGCGTCTCGGCCAGGTCGGGGTTGGCGGCCACCAGGTCGGGCAGCGGCAGGGCGCCGAACAGCACCACCGGGAATCCGGCCGCCGAGCTGTACGCCCAGCCGAGCAGCGGCACGGTGAAAAACAGCAGATACAGACCGACATGCGTGGCATGGTGCGCCACCGACTGCCAGCGGGGCATGGCCTGCGCAATGGCGGACGGCAATGCGGGCGGACGGTGCGTCAGGCGCCACAGCAGGCGCAGTGCCGACAGTGCGAGCACCGTCATGCCCGCCCACTTGTGCCAGTTGTAGAGCTTCAGGCGCTGCGGAGAAAACGGCAGGCCCGTCATGTACAGGCCCATGCCGATCAGTCCGATCAGGGCGAGGCCCAGCACCCAGTGCAGGGCGATGGCAGTGCCGCTGTAGCGCGGCGCTGAGTGCGAAGGTGTGGTGGGGCGAGACGGCATGGTCGGTGGCTTGGGGCCGGCAGCGCGCGTGCGTTGCGGGCGTTGGGATGGCTGCAGTGTAAGGAGCGACCTGGACAGACGGTTTCAGCCGTATTGATGCCTTGATTCAAAAAAACTGAACCGATACGGGCTTTTCGCTCAAAGTTCCCACATGCTTGGAGCGCAGGCGCGCGATTCCGACCGGCGGTCGTGCTGCGCGAATGGGCGGCGCAGCCCCTGGGGTGGGGGCGGCGGTATGGCGATGGGGCCGCTGCGCCAGACCGCGCGCCAGCCCAGCATGGGCGCGCCCGGGTTCAGCGGCTCAGGGCGGCTTTCTTCCAGGCTGCAGCCGCAGCATCGGCGTCGCCGCGCTGCTCTGCCAGCTCGGCCAGGTGGTGCCAAGCCCTGGCGCGCAGGCCGGTGTCGTCCAGCTGCTGCGCCGCCTGCGACAGCAGTTGCTGCGCTTTGCCCCAGAGCTGGCGGCGCAAGCAGGCCACGCCGGCCAGGTACTGCAGGCGCGCATCCCGTGGGTTGGCCTGGTGGGCCGATTCGATGCGAGATAGCCAGGCGGCGTCCAAGTCTGTCAGCCCGGCTTCCAGCGCACGCACCAGGCGCAGTGCGTGCTGGTCGCCCAGCGGATCGCCGGCTTGCGTGAGGCGGTCCCACAGTGGCAGCAGCCATTGGCGCACCTGGGCAGGCTCTCCGCCCAGGCTGGCCAGGCGCTGTGCGGCGTGGATGGCCAGTTCGGGCATGGCGCGTTCGGCCGGGTCGAGGCCTAGCCACACCTGTTGCAATTGCGCCGGGTCGTGCGCGCCCTGGATCAGTTCGATGGCCAGTCCGCGCACGATGCTCTGGGCCGCCGCAGGAGAGAAGGCGCGGTGCTTGGCCAGCAGGCGGGCGGTGTCGAGCGCCTCCTGCGTCTGGTGCGCCAGGCGCGTGGCCTTCAAGCGGGTGCGCAGGGCCAGCGTACGGCGCGTGGCCCCCACGGGCAGGGCGGCCAGCCATTCGAGCGCGGCGTCGGCGTCGCGGTCGTCCAGCGCCCAGCGGGCGGCGCGCAGCTGCGCGCCTTCGCGCAGCCCCTGGTCGTGCTGGTTGCCGCGGGCCGGGGCTTCGCTCAGCGCGCTGTGCAGGTGCTGGTTGCGTGTGGCGCGGTCTTGCAGGGCATGCGATCCCTCCGCCGCTACCATGTGGGCCAGCGCGCGCAGTTGGCGGGCGTGCGGCACGGCTTCGCCCGCTGCCTGCAGGGCGTGTTCTTGTGCCAGCGCGGCCAGTGCGGCCTTGCGCGAGCGCAGAAAGCGCCCGGCCAGCATGTGCGTGAGTGCGTCCAGCAGCGCGGTGTGCATGGCGCGCTCCTTTTGCTGGGCGCGCCAGCGCCGGGCCTGGTGGGGCAGCTGCAGCAGCGCGGCCAGCGCGCGCAGGGCGGCATACACCGTGGTGAAGCCTGCCACCAGCAGCAGCAGCACCATGTTGAGCGACAGGTCCACCCGGTACGGCGGCCAGTAGAGCGTGACCGTGCCTTGGTTGTTGCCGGCGAACAGGGCCATGGCCACGGCAATGCCAAAGAGGCCCAGAAACCACAGTGCAGCGCGCATGCGGGGATCCTCAGCGGCCTGCAGCGGCAGTGGCCAGTGCGGCCAGGGTTTCGTCCAGGCGCGGCAACTCTGCCGCGCGCATGGTGGCCTGTGCGGCTTGCAGCACGGTGGCGGCGGTCTGTGTGCGGCGCGAGCTTGGATCGAAGTATTTGTTGAGCGCTGCCGACGCGGCGGCCAGGTCGGCGCGGGCCGAGTCGTACTGCCGGGCGAGCACGCCCAGGCGTGCGTGCAGCAGCTTGAGTTTGAGGTTCTCGCGCAGGAAGTAGGTCTGCTCGGGGCTCAACAGAATGGCCTCGGGCTGGTCGATGCGGCTCACTCGGACTAGGCTGCGGGCTTCTTCGCGCAGGATGTCCCAACTGCGCTGCAGTGTGGCCTGCCACCAAGGTGCGTTGGGTGCGGCGCTGGCAGGCGTGGTGCTGCTGGCAGCCAGGCGGCGCGTGGCCGCGGCCTGGGCCACGGCGTTGGCCACGGGCAGCTCATCGACTTGGCGCACCAGGTCGTCCAGCCGTGCCAGCAGGCCGGCGGTGTCGGTGACCGTGGCGCGCGAAAGCTGGTCCAGGTCGCGGGCAATGGCACGCTGCACCGGCACCAGCCGCGGCTGCGCGGCGCGTTCGATGCGTTGCGAGGCGGTCTTGAGCGCGGCCACCAGCGGCTCCAGGCTGCCGGTGAGCTGGGCCTGCTGCTGCGCCAGGCGCAGTGCGGATTCGATGTCCACCACCAGGTTTTCGTCGCGCGAGCGCGAGAGGCTTTGCATCAGCTCTTCGAGCTGGGTGCGCTGCAGTGCGACTTCGCCCAGCCGGGCTTCGACCACGGACAGGCGTGCGTTGGCGTCGCGCACCTGGTCCGCGGCCTGGCGGGCCATGGTGCGGGCCTCTACGGCCAGCGCTCCTGAGTCGGCCGACTGGCGCGCGAGCTGCTCTTGGATGTTGCTGAGCTTTTGCCACAGCATCACGCTGCTGGCCAGGCCAGCCACCGCCAGCGCCGCCACCAGCCAGGTCAGCGGGTGCAAGGGCGTGGGGGCTGTCAGCGCAGCCGTGGGCGCTGTGGGGGGCGTAGGCGCTGCGGCTGCCACTGCCTCCGGGGCCAGAGCCGGTGCGGCTGCGGCAGGGTCGATCGGGGCGGAAGGGGGCAGGGCACTCATGCGGCGGATTCTATCGAGGCCACCACATCGTCCAGCGCTGGACGGGATTCGCGCACGCAGCCAAAACCCAAGCGTTGTGCCGATGCCGCAATGCGCGGGTGGGTGGCCACGGCGCGGGCGTTGCGCCAGTCGGTGCCGGGCAGCGCGGCGGCGAGATACCCGAGCGCTTCGGAGCTGCTGAGCAGCCACCAGCTGCCGTCCTGCGCGGCGGCCTGTGCGCGGGCCAGCGCACAGGCGTCGAGCGCTGCGGGGCCGCGTTCGTACACGGCCAGCGTTTCGACCGCACCGCCGCGGGCGGCCACCTGCGCGGCCAGCCATTCGCGGCCCGTGCCCCGCAGCGCATCACCGCCCGGGCTGTGGCCGCGCACGATGAGCACCCGGTCGCCGGGCTGCACCTGCGGGGCCACCACGGCCCACAGCGCTTCAGAGTCGAACTGGGCGGCGTCGGCCGCCGGGCTGTCGATGCACGCGGCGGCCACACCTGCGCGGCGCAGCGCAGCCGTGGTGCCGGGGCCTGGAGCCCATGCTCTTGTTTTGATAGCTGCGCGTGCTTGGTTTTCAAGCACAAGAGCCGGATTGGGGCCAAAGAACTCGGCCACGGCATTGCCGCTCACAAACATCAGCGCGCGGTACTGCGACCAGTGGCGGCGGGCCGCATCGACCGCCGCGCGGGCGGTTGGATCGGTGCAGGGGCCAATGGCGATCAGCGGCAGCGCCTCGGCCGCGAGGCCGCGGGCTTGCAGGGCCTGCACCCAGGGCGCTGCCTCTCGGGCAGGCCGGGTCACCAGCACGCGCGCAGCGGGATGGGCCATGGAGCGTTCAGGCCGCGGGGGCCGGGCCGGTGGCGCCACCGGCGCGCAGGCGCTCGGCAATCGCCAGGCCCAGGGCTTCTGCCGCGGGCAGGTCGGCCACGGGCGCGCGGGCTTCAGCGCGCACCAGGGGCAGGCGGCCGTCCGGGTCGCCCCAGGCGGCGCGCAGGTGCAGCGTGCCGCCGTCCAGTGTTCCATGTGCGGCCAGCGGCATGGAGCAGCTGCCGCCCATGGCGCGGCTCACGGCGCGCTCGGCGGCCACCGTCAGCCAAGTGGGGCTGTGGGCCAGCGGGGCCAGGGCGTCGATGAGGTCGCGGCGGTCGCTGCGCACCTCGATGCCCAGCGCGCCTTGGCCGGCAGCGGGCAGCATCTGGGAGGTGTCGAACATGCAGCGGATGCGCTCTGCCAGCCCCAGGCGCTTGAGGCCCGCAGCCGCGAGCACGATGGCGTGGTACTGCCCTTCGTCGAGCTTGCGCAGGCGCGTGTCGAGATTGCCGCGCAGGGGCTCGATGCGCAGGTCGGGCCGCAGGGCCTTGAGCAGCACCTGCCGGCGCAGGCTGGAGGTGCCCACCACTGCGCCTTCGGGCAGGTCTTCGAGCCGTGCGAACTGGGGCGACACAAAAGCGTCGCGCGGGTCTTCGCGCTCCATCACGCAGGCCAGCGCAAAGCCCTCGGGCAGCTCCATGGGCACATCCTTGAGCGAATGCACCGCAATCTGTGCGCGGCCTTCGAGCAGGGCCACTTCCAGTTCTTTCACAAACAGTCCCTTGCCGCCCACTTTGGAGAGGCTGCGGTCCAGGATCTGGTCGCCCAGCGTGGTCATGCCCAGCAGCGACACGGTATGGCCCCGAGCGCGCAGCAGCGCCTGCACATGTTCGGCCTGCCACAGGGCCAGGCGGCTTTCGCGCGTGGCGATGACGATGGGGGGAAGAACGGGGCTCAAGTTCGTAACCTATTTGTAATTATTGGGCGGCGGGCGATGCTAGCATGCGCGCGCACTGATGGCCGGTGCCCCCGCGCTCCGGGGCTGGGGCGCAGGCGCCGCGCCCCCCATATCCCTCCGGAGACACCGCGCATGAAACGATCCGACAAGGACCAGCCGCTCATCGAAGACATCCGCCTGCTGGGCCGCATTCTGGGCGACGTGATCCGCGAGCAGGAAGGCGTGGCCGCCTACGAGCTCGTCGAGCAGGTGCGCAAGCTCTCTGTGGCTTTTCGGCGCGATGCCGACGAAGAGGCCGACCGCGCGCTCAAGAAGCTGCTCAAGTCGCTCACGGCCGACCAGACGGTCAGCGTGATCCGCGCGTTCACTTATTTCAGCCATCTGGCCAATCTGGCCGAAGACCGTCACCACATTCGCCGCCGCGCGGTGCACGAGCGCGCGGGTGATACGCAGGAAGGCAGCATCGCCGTGGCGCTGTCGCGCCTGCGTTGGGCGGGCATTGCACCCAAGACGATCGCCCAGACGCTTGCTGGCAGCTATGTGGCGCCCGTGCTCACGGCCCATCCCACCGAGGTGCAGCGCAAGAGCATTCTGGATGCCGAGCGCGAGATTGCCCGCCTGCTGGCCGAGCGCGACGACATCCGCGAGCGCGCCCAGCTCTACACCGTGGCCAAGGATGCGCTCACGCCCCGCGAACTGGCTGCCAACGAGGCCCGCCTGCGCGCTCGCGTGGTGCAGCTGTGGCAAACGCGCCTGCTGCGCTATTCGCGCCTGACGGTGGCCGACGAGATTGAGAACGCGCTCAGTTATTACGAGGCGACGTTCTTGCGCGAAATCCCGCGCATCTACGCCGATCTCGAAGACGAGCTGGGCCAGTACCCGGTGGCGAGTTTTCTGCGCATGGGCCAGTGGATCGGTGGCGATCGCGACGGCAACCCCAATGTGACGGCGCACACGCTCGAATACGCGCTGCGCCGTCAGGCCGACGTGGCCTTGCGCCACTACTTGACCGAGGTGCACTACCTGGGCGGGGAGCTGTCGCTGTCGGCGCGGCTGGTGCAGGTCACGCCCGAGATGCAAGCCCTGGCCCTGCGCTCGCCCGACACCAGCGAGCACCGGCAGGACGAGCCTTACCGCCGCGCGCTCACGGGCATCTACGCGCGCCTGGCAGCGTCGCTGCGGGAGCTGACCGGCGGTGAGGCCTCACGCCACGCGGTCGCGCCGCAGAATCCCTACACCAGCGCGGCCGAGTTTCTGGCCGACCTGCGCGTGATCGAGGCCTCGCTGTGCGCGCACCACGGCAAGGCGCTGGCGGCCGAGCGGCTGCACCCGCTGATCCGCGCGGTGGAGGTGTTTGGCTTTCACCTGGCCACGGTGGACTTGCGCCAAAGCTCCGACAAGCACGAGGAAGTGGTGGCCGAGTTGCTGGCCACGGCGCGCATCGAGCCTGCCTACGCCGCGTTGGACGAAGACTCCAAGCGCGCGCTGCTGCTGCGCCTGCTCAACGACGCACGCCCGTTGCGCGTGGTGGGGGCCGAGTATTCGGCTCACACGCAGGGCGAGATTGCCATCTTTGATGCCGCGCGCCGCCTGCGCGAGCGCTTCGGGGCCGAGGCCATTCGCCACTACATCATCAGCCACACCGAGACCGTGAGCGACCTGCTCGAAGTGTTGCTGCTGCAAAAGGAAGTGGGCCTGATGCGCGGCACGCTGGACGCAGAGCCTGGAGCCCGCAGCGACCTGATCGTGGTGCCGCTGTTCGAAACCATCGAAGACCTGCGCAACGCCGCGCCCATCATGCGCGCCTTCTATGGCCTGCCGGGCATTGCTGCGCTGGTCCAGCGCAGCGGGGCCGAGCAGGACATCATGCTCGGCTACTCCGACAGCAACAAGGACGGCGGCATCTTCACCAGCAACTGGGAGCTGTACCGGGCCGAGATTGCCCTGGTCGAGCTGTTCGACGAGCTGGCCATCAGCCACGGCATCCAGCTGCGCATGTTCCACGGCCGCGGCGGCACAGTGGGCCGTGGCGGCGGGCCCAGCTACCAGGCCATCCTGGCGCAGCCGCCGGGCACGGTGCGTGGCCAGATCCGCCTGACCGAGCAGGGCGAGGTGATCGCCTCCAAGTACGCCAATCCCGAAATCGGCCGACGCAACCTCGAAACCCTGGTGGCCGCCACGCTCGAAGCCACGCTGCTGCAGCCCACCAAGCCGGCCACCAAGGTGTTTCTGGATGCGGCGGCGCGCCTGTCGCAGGCCAGCATGGCGGCCTACCGCGCGCTGGTGTACGAGACCCCGGGCTTCACCGACTACTTCTTCAACGCCACGCCAATCCGCGAGATCGCCGAGCTCAACATCGGCTCGCGCCCGGCCTCGCGCAAGGCCAGCCAGCGCATCGAAGACCTGCGCGCCATTCCCTGGGGCTTCAGTTGGGGGCAGTGCCGCCTCACGCTGCCCGGCTGGTTCGGCTTCGGTTCAGCCGTGCAGGCGTTTTTGAACGCCGAGGGCAAAGACCCGAAGGCCCAGCTCGCGCTGTTGCAGAAGATGTACCGCCAGTGGCCGTTCTTCCGCACGCTGCTGTCAAATATGGACATGGTGCTGGCCAAGAGCGACCTGGCCCTGGCCTCGCGTTACAGCGAACTGGTGGCCGATGTGCGCCTGCGCAAAAAGGTCTTCACCGCCATCGAAGCAGAATGGCACCGCACGACCGACGCGCTCACGCGCATCACGGGCGACAAGCAGCGCCTGGCCCACAACACGGCGCTGGCCCGCTCGATCAAGCACCGCTTCCCGTACATCGACCCGTTGCACCACCTGCAAGTGGAGTTGGTACGCCGCTGGCGCGCGGGCCAGGGCGACGAGCGTGTGCAGACCGGCATCCATATCAGCATCAACGGCATTGCCGCAGGGCTGCGCAACACGGGTTGAACCTAGAAACCGCAGTTGACCGCTTGTTCGCACTGAAAAGTTCTGATGTCCGTTGAAGTTGCGCCTTGTGGGCACGCTCAGCTTCTGGGGCAGAGCGCTATGCGCCCGCCAGCGCCATGCTCGACGCCCCATGCGGCGTTGTTCCTCCTTGCGCACAGGAGTGCGCCGCGTCGTCTCGCCTTGCATGGCGCGCCGATCACGGCACTGGCGGGCGCATCCAACTGCGGTTTCTAGGTTGAATGCGGCGGGTGCGCGTGGCGGGGGGGGGCTGCATCGGGCAGGCCGGGCGCGGCTCTGTGCGGGTGTTGGGGAGGGTGCGGCGGCGCACCCGCGTATGAGCGCAAATTGGCCGCTCTTTCCACCGCTGTTTGCTCCATGCTGCGATGCGGCCCTGGCATAGGATGCGGACCATGCTGCAGCCCCGATGCCTGTTCTCTGTTTCACCGGCGACCGCACTTGACAGCCCCCTGCGGCCGCGGCTGTGGGCTGCCGCGCTGGCTGCGCTGCTGCTGGCCACCGGCTGCAGCAGTCTGGACGTGCCGCGCGCCGACAATTACCCGGCCAGCGACCAGAAAAAGGCGCGCGCCGTGCACCACTGGAATGTGCTGGCCGACGATGTGGCCATGCGCATTGCCGACAAGATCCGCGACTGGCCCTCGGGCGAGCATCCGATCCATGTGTCGGCCAGCGGCGATTCGGCTTTTCACACCAGCCTGCGCCGCCTGCTCGTGGCGCGCCTGCTGGACCGTGGTGTGGCGCTGTCCAACCAGCCGACCAACGTGTCCCTCGTGATCGAGACACAGGTGGTCGAGCACGTGGCCCCTGTGTCCAACCGCTCGCCCATGCCGCTCACGCGGCTGGCCGCCGGGGTCATCGTGGCGCGCGATTGGCATCGCTACATGCAGAGCAACACTTCCATGGGCCTGGGCGTGGCCGCGCTGGGCGTGCTGGGCGACGCGGCGCTGTACGCCACCGACGGCCCGGCCGCAGGCGGCCCCACGCGCACCGAAGTGCTGGTGACGGCCACACTGGAAAGCGGCGACCGTCTGCTGGCCCGCACGGCCGACATCTACTACATCGAGCCCGAAGACGCGACGCTGTACCGCCCGCCCGCACCGCCGCCACCGGCCCCGCCGTCCGTACCGCTCAAGACCTGGCAGGTGGTGAACCCGTCATGAACGTCTCCCGCCGCCAATGCCTGCGCGTGCTGCTGCCCGCGTTCGCCGCGCCCGTGGCCTTAGCGCTGACCGGCTGCGCCAGCTACTACTACGGCGAGGGCCTGTCGTCCTTTGCCAAGACCGACCTGACGGAGGCCAATTACCGCGCAGCCGACCAGTTGC
>JBKBUN010000102.1:0-11799 GCA_046289925.1 Burkholderiaceae bacterium
GCCACGGGCGGCTTGGGCGGCGGCGCGGGGCGCGGGGCCGGTTCCGGCGGTGCTGGGGGGGGCGGGGGCGGCGGAGGCTCCACCGCGCGCGGTGCGGCCTCCAGCGGCACGCTGGACCACAGCTCGGCCACCACGGCTGGCTGTTCGGCCCAGGGCTTACAGATCACGCCCCACGTCAGCGCGCCGATCAGCACCGCATGCACCAGCACGGCCAGCACCACGGCCCGGCCAAGGCCGGGGGAGGCAGGCGGGGCGAGATGGTCGCGGTCGGGATGGGCGGTCATGTGCAGCGTGGCTGTCGGGTGGCCGATGCGATCAGCTGGAGCCCTGCTTCACAGCCAGCCCCACGCGCTGCACTCCGGCCTTGTGCAGCGCATCCATGGCTTTCACCACCATGTCGTACTGCACTCCTTTGTCGGCACTGATTAGCACGGGGCTGTCGGCAGCGGATTGTTCCTTTTGCCAGCGGGCGGCCAGCGGGCCAATTTCCTTGAGCGAGACGGTGCGTGTCGAGTCGCCGGTCTTGAACCGCAGTTTTCCGTCCTGCTCGACGATGACGGTGGCCACCACCTTGGGCAGGTTCTTGCCCTTGCCCACGCTCGGCACGTCCACCATGCCGGGCGTGAGCATGGGGGCTGTGACCATGAAGATGATCAGCAGCACCAGCATCACGTCGATGAAGGGCACCATGTTGATCTCGTTGATGGTGCGGCGGCCTCGGCCGCGGGCAGCGATGGCGGGCATGGGCTCTCCTGCGGGCGTTCAGTGGCCAGATGCTGTGCCACCCGGCTGCGCGGCCAGGTTGCGCTGCAGGATGTTGGAGAACTCTTCAATGAAGGTCTCTTGGTGGATGGCCACGCGGTCGATGTCGCGCGCAAAGCGGTTGTAGGCGAGCACCGCCGGAATGGCTGCAAACAGCCCGATGGCCGTGGCCACCAGCGCCTCTGCAATGCCCGGCGCCACGGTGGCCAGCGTCACCTGCTCCATGCTCGCAAAGCCTGTGAAGGCGTGCATGATGCCCCATACGGTGCCGAACAGGCCCACGTAGGGGCTGACCGAGCCCACCGAGGCCAGAAACGACAGGCTCGATTCGATCACGTCCATCTCGCGCTGAAAGCTCGCGCGCATGGCGCGGCGGGCGCCGTCCAGCAGTGTGCCAGGGTCTGTGATGCGGCGCTCGCGCAGCTTCTGGAACTCGCGCATACCGCTGGCAAAAATGCGCTCCATCGGGCCGCATTGCTTGGCGTTCTGTACGGCGGCCGCATACAGGTCGTTCAGGCTGGTGCCCGACCAGAATTCGCGCTCGAAGTCCTCATTGAGCGTTTTGATCTGGCGCAGTGCAAACAGCTTGCGAAAGATGGCGGCCCAGCTGGCCACCGACACGCTGATCAGCAGCAGCATGACGAGCTGCACAACCCAGCTCGCCTGCAGCACCAGGCTCACGATGGACATGTTGGTGTGGTTCATGTTGCGGATAGAGAGTGCACAAGAGCGGCAGGCATGCGCGCCGGCCGCAGGGAATCGCCCGCCACCCAAGCAATGCGGACCTGGGCTTCACACAGCAAAGAGGAGGGCGGGGCGTTCACGTCGGAAGCATCGGCAAGCCAAGCCTGCTGGACGATGGTCAGGGATGCGCGGCCTGCCTCGTGCAGGCGCGCGGTCACCAGCAGTTCGTCGTCCAGTCGCGCCGGGCGGTGGTAGCGCAGCTGCGCGTCGGTTACGACAAACATTCCGCCGGTTTGTTCCCGCAATTGCTGCTGGCCGATGCCGCGGGCGCGCAGCCATTCGGTGCGCGCGCGCTCGAAGAACTTGAGGTAGTTGGCATAGAACACGATACCGCCGGCATCGGTGTCTTCCCAGTACACCCGGATGCGGTGCGTGTAAGCAGGCGCTTGCATGGCAGGGACCTTCAGGCCAGCACGCGGCGCAGCCGCGCCACGGCCTCTTCGAGTTGGGCCATGGAATTGGCGGTGGAAAACCGCACAAAGCGGCCGGTGTCGGCTGTGCCAAAGTCGCGCCCCGGTGTGATGGCCAGGTGCGCGGCGCGCATGATGGCAAACGCGCAATCCCAGCTGCCCTGCACGCCCAGCCGCTCGGCGGCCTGGGTGCAGTCGGCCCAGGCGTAGAAGGCGCCGTCGGGCTGCACCGGCACCGCAAGGCCCAGTGAATGCAGCGCCGGAATGAAGAAGTTGCGGCGTGCGCGGAACTCGGCGCGGCGGCGCTCGTATTCGGCCAGGCTCTCGCGCTCGAAGCAGGCCAGCGCCGCGAGTTGCGACACAGTGCTCGCACAGATGAACAGGTTTTGCGCGAGCTTCTCGACCACGGGCACCATGGCCTCGGGCACCACCATCCAGCCCAAGCGCCAGCCCGTCATGTTGAAGTATTTGCTGAAGCTGTTGATGCTGACCACCTGCTCATCCAGCGCCAGCGCTGTGTGGCCAAAGCGTTTGTCGTAGCTCAGGCCCAGGTAGATCTCGTCGATCAGCGTCACGCCGCCGCGTGCCTGCACGGCGGCGTGGATGCGGCGCAGTTCCTCGGGGGCAATCGAGGTGCCCGTGGGGTTGGAGGGCGAGGCCAGCAGCACGCCCCGCGTGCGTGGGCCCCAGGCTGCCTCGACCTTGGCGGCGCTGAGCTGGAAGCGCTCTTGCGCCGTGGTGGGCAGCAGCACGGCCGTGCCGCCCGCGGCGCTCACGAAGTGGCGGTTGCAGGGATAGCTCGGATCTGGCATCAGCACTTCGTCGCCTTCGTCCACCAGCGCCAGGCAGGCCAGCTGCAGCGCGGCCGAGGCGCCTGCCGTGACCACGATGCGCCGCGCGGGTACCTGCACGCCAAAGCGGTCTGCGTACCACTGGCTGATGCGCTCGCGCAGCGCGGGCAGACCCAGCGCCTGCGTGTACTGCGTGGCGCCATCGCGCACGGCGCGGGCTGCGGCCTCTTGCACCAGAGGCGGGGCGGTGAAGTCGGGCTCGCCGATGTTCAGGAAGATCATCGGCTGGTCGGTATGCGCCACCTGTTGCGCCAGGGCCTGTGCGGCTTTGGCGACCTCCATCACGTAAAAGGGTTCGATGCGTTCGGCGCGGGCGGCAAAGTGCATGGTGATGTCGGTGGGGCGGCCGCCAGGGGCGGGCCGGATACGAAGAAGCGCGGCGATGGCGGTGGCCGCGGGAGCCGGCCCGCATGCGGGCCGTGGCGGCATTCAGGCGGCCGGGGTGTCGGTGGCCACAGGCGCATCCGCGGCCGCAGGTGCGCAGGCCGCGGCGCCGCTCTTGTCTTGCGCCACTTCGGCGGCGCGCAGGCGCGGGGCCAGGCCGTTGAGCACGGCGTTCACGTACTTGTGACCGTCCGTGCCCCCAAACTCCTTGGCCAGTTCGATGCATTCATTGATGACCACGCGCCAGGGCACGTCCAGGCAGTGCTGGAACTCATAAGCGCCAATCCACATGGTGGCGCGCTCGATGGGCGAGATCTCGCCGAGCTTGCGGTCCAGCAGGGGCTTGATCAGGGCATCCAGGTCGTCGGCCAGTTCGATGCAGCCGTGCAACAGCGCGTCGTAGTGGGCCGCATCGGCCTTGTGAAAGCCGGCCAGGTCGCGGGTGAAGGCGTCAATCGACGCCGCGTCGTTGCCGCCCACCAGGTGCTGGTACAGCGCCTGCAGTGCGAACTCGCGTGCCCGCGTGCGGTTGGACTTGGACGCCGCTTTGCGCGTGCCCGTGGCTTTGAGGCCGGTGCGCGACTGGCGCGAAGGGCGGCCGCCGCCGTCGGGCGTGTGGGGCGTGTCAGGGGTGTCGCTCATGACAGTTCGTCCAGCAAGTTGGCCATCTCCACGGCCACGCGCGCAGCGTCGCGGCCTTTGTCGGTCTGGCGGGCCACGGCCTGCTCGACGTTTTCGGTGGTGAGGATGGCATTGGCCACGGGCAACTGGTAGTCGAGTCCGATGCGCGTGACGCCAGCGCCGGATTCGTTGGCCACCAGCTCGAAGTGGTAGGTTTCGCCGCGGATGATGCAGCCCAGCGCGATCAGTGCGTCGAACTCGTCGCGTTCGGCCAAAGCCTGCAGCGCCACGGGCACTTCGAGCGCACCCGGTACCTTCACATGGGTGATGTGCTTGTCTTGCACGCCCAGGGCGCGCAGTTCTTCGCGGCAGGCCTGGGCCAGCGCGTCGGTAATGGATTCATTGAAACGGGCCTGCACGATGCCGATGTGCAGCTTCTTGCCATCGAGCTTGTCTGCGGTGCCTTTGTCTGCGCCAAACATGGGGGGTGTCCTATAGGGTGGGGCGGCCCCGGCGGGGCCGCAAAAAAGCATGGGCCGGCGCGGCGTCAGGCCGCGGGGCGGGGGATGTAGCCGATGATTTCGAGTCCGTAGCCGGCCATGCTGGGCATGCGGCGCGGCTGGCCCATGAGCTGCATGCGCTGCACCCCGCAGTCGCGCAGGATCTGCGCGCCCACGCCATAGGTGCGCAGGTCCATGCGGCCGCGCTCCGGCGCTTGGGATGCGCGCGCCGTGCCTGCAAATTGCTCCAGCAGCTGCTCGGCGCTTTCGCCGCAGTTGAGCAGCACGGCCACACCCTGGCCCTGGCTTTGCAGGTACCGCAGGCTGGCGTCGAGGCTCCATGAATGCATGGAGCGGTCGACTTCGAGCGCGTCGAGCACCGACAGCGGCTCGTGCACACGCACGGGCACGGTGGTTCCGGCGTCCCAGGTGCCCTTGACGAGCGCCAGGTGCACGCCCTGGCTGGGCAGGTCGCGGAAGGCATGGGCGGTGAATTCGCCAAATGCGGTGTTCAGCGTGCGCGAGCCCACCTTCTGCACCAGCGATTCGGTACGGCTGCGGTGGCCGATCAGGTCGGCAATGGTGCCGATCTTCAGGCCGTGCTCGGCGGCAAACAGCTGCAGATCGGGCAGGCGGGCCATGGTGCCGTCGTCCTTCATGATCTCGCAGATCACGGCTGAGGGGCTGCAGCCGGCCATGGCGGCCAGGTCGCAACCGGCTTCGGTGTGGCCGGCGCGCATGAGCACGCCGCCGTCCACCGCCTGCAGCGGGAAGATGTGGCCGGGTTGCACCAGGTCTTCGGCGCGGGCGTTGGGAGCCACGGCGGCCTGCACGGTGCGGGCGCGGTCGGCGGCCGAGATGCCGGTGGTCACGCCCTCTGCGGCTTCAATGGAGACCGTGAAGGCTGTCGAATGCTTGGTGCCGTTGCGGCTGACCATGGGCGGCAAGCGCAGGCGCTCGCAGCGTTCGCGCGTGAGTGTCAGGCAGATCAGCCCACGGCCGAAGCGCGCCATGAAGTTGATGGCCTCGGGCGTCACATGGTCGGCGGCCAGCACCAGGTCGCCTTCGTTCTCGCGGTCTTCCTCGTCTACGAGGATCACGATGCGGCCGGCACGCATGTCGGCCACGATGTCTTCCACCGGCGAGATGGCGACAGGGGTCAGGGGGGTGTTCATGGGTGTTCCTTGGGAGGGGCGCCGTGGGCTGCGGGCCACGCAGTTCGTGTGGCCACAGGCGTGCTGCCTGCGTGAACCGCCCAAAGAACATGCGTGGCGGCCGTGCCGCACCTGCTGAAGCGGCGTGCGGATGCGCGCCCAGGCTCCAGAGGCGCGATTTTAGTGCAGCCGGGCAGTGCCCGGGTTCTCTCAGTTCTCTCAGTTCTCTCAGATGGCCGAGCCTTCGATGCGCACGTCCGAGGTAGGGTAGGCCACACAAGGCAGCACATAGCCTTCGGTCTTTTCTTCGGGCGTCAGGCCGGGCCAGTCGATGGTGTAGCGCACGCTGCCTTCCAGCAGTTGGCCAATGCAGGTGCGGCAGGTGCCGTTGCGGCAGGAGCTGGGCCAGTCGATGCCGCCTTGCTCCATCGAAACGAGCAGAGGCTGCTCGGGCCAGGCGTCGCATTGCGCGCCGCCGGGTTCGACGTGCGCGGTAAAGAAAGGGGCGGTGCTGTTCATGCGGGCGATTGTGCCGCGGGCGCTTTGACCCGGCCGCGTGCGGGGCTGCCGTGCAAGCAGCATCAAAAACGGCCTAAAACCCAGCAAATTCAAGCACAGGCCGCTATGAAGTTGATAGCAAATGGTCGCCGGCTTTCAGACCTTGCGGACCGATTGCGGTGTGCCTGTTTTTTGAGCATTGGGAGCAAGCCCTAATGAAATCAAGCACTTGGCGCAGCCGTACAGCACTTGTCCACGGTTATCCACAGAGCTGTCCAGCCCGGGGCGGGATAACCGGGGGGTGTGCGGGATCGTGCTGCCTAAATTTTCAGCAGCGCAAAGCTTTCCTTTTGAAATCAAGCACTTGGCAGCGCCGTACAGTGCTTGTTCAGGGTTATCCACAAAGCTGTCCAGCGCGATGCGGGATAACCCGGGGGGGCTGGAGGCTCGGGCGCAGTCGCATGCGCAACGGCGGCGCGCAGGTGCCTGGCGTACAGTGCGGCCCGGGCCGGTGCGGGTGGCTGCCGACGGCAACAGGCCGCCGTGCCGGGGTGTATGTTTTTGTGCAGTGACACGACAAGGAGCGAACTCCATGGCAATCGATTTCCAGGGCCGTGTGGCCATCGTCACGGGCGCCGGTGGCGGCCTGGGCCGCCAGCACGCGCTGGCATTGGCGGCGCGCGGCGCGAAGGTGCTGGTCAATGACCTGGGCGGTGCGGTGGACGGCACCGGCGGCACCGTGAGCGCGGCGCAGGCCGTGGTGGACGAGATCCGTGCAGCCGGTGGCGAGGCCCTGGCCAACGGCGCTTCCGTGACCGACTTTGACGCCGTGCAGGCCATGGTGCAGCAGGCCATCGACGCCTGGGGCCGCGTGGACATCCTGGTCAACAACGCGGGCATCCTGCGCGACAAGTCGTTTGCCAAGATGGACATGGCCGACTTCCGCCTGGTGGTGGACGTGCACCTGATGGGCGCAGCCCACTGCTGCAAGGCCGTGTGGCCGCACATGGTGGCCCAGCAGTACGGCCGCATCGTGATGACCACGTCGTCCACCGGCCTGTACGGCAACTTTGGCCAGAGCAACTACGGCGCGGCCAAGCTGGCGCAGGTGGGGCTCATGCAGACGCTGGCGATCGAGGGGGCCAAGTACGGCATCCACGTGAACGCGCTCGCGCCCACGGCCGCCACGCGCATGACCGAAGGCCTGATGCCCGAAGAGGTGCTGGCCGCGCTCAAGCCCGAAGCCGTGGTGCCCGCCATGCTGGTGCTGGCGCACGAGAGCGCGCCCACGCGCACCATCCTGTGCGCGGGTGCGGGCTCGTTCGAGGCCGCGCACATCACGCTGACCCAGGGCATCCACCTGGGCCTGGGCGATGCCGTGCCAGAGCAACTGGCCGCGCGCCTGGCCGAGGTCACGGCGCGCGAGGGCGAGCAGGTGCCGGGCAGCGGCGCGGCCCAAGGCACGCTCGAAGTCGGCAAGGCCCTGGCCGCACGCCGCGGCTGAGGCCCTGCTCATCCAGCGGAGTGGCCCGCGCCAGCAGGCGTGCGGGCTCCGTGCTAAGGTGCCGACCGGTTACCGAACAGATCCCGCCATGAGCACCTTGCAAGACACACTCGCCGCGCTGTCCCCTGCCACGCTGGGGGGCATACGCCGCGGCATCGAAAAAGAAGGCTTGCGCGTGCTGCCCACCGGGGGGCTGGCGCTCACGCCGCATCCGCAGGCCCTGGGCTCGGCTCTCACGCACCCGCACATCACCACCGACTACAGCGAGTCGCAGCTTGAACTGATCACCGGCGCGTCCCATGGCGTGCAAGAGTGTCTGGACGAGCTCACAGCCCTGCACCAGTTCGTGCTGCGCACACTGGCCCAGCAGGGCGGGGAGCTGATGTGGGTCTCCAGCATGCCCTGCGGCCTGCCCACCGACGAGACCATTCCGCTGGCGCGCTACGGCAGCTCCAACGTGGGCCGCGCCAAGAGCGTGTACCGCATGGGCCTGGGCCACCGCTACGGCCGCCGCATGCAGACCATTTCGGGCATTCACTACAACTGGTCGATGCCCGGCGTGAGCAGCGAGCAGTACTTTGCGCTGATCCGCAACTTCCGCCGCCATGCGTTCGTGCTGCTGTACCTGTTCGGTGCGTCGCCCGCGCTGTGCCCCTGCTTTGTGGAAGGCCGCCAGCACAGCCTGCAGCGTCTGAGCGACGAGGCCCTGTACCTGCCGCACGCAACTTCGCTGCGCATGGGGCGCCTGGGCTACCAGAGCGACGCGCAGTCCACGCTCACCGTGAGCTACAACGGCCTGCAGGGCTACGCGCGCTCGCTGCACGGCGCGCTCACGCAGCCGTACCCGGCCTACGAGGCCGTGGGCATCCGCAACCCGGGCGGTGACTACAACCAGCTCGGCACCAGTCTGCTGCAGATCGAGAACGAGTTTTACGGCACCATCCGGCCCAAGCGCACCGTCAAGACCGGCGAGCGTCCGCTGCATGCGCTGCGCGAGCGCGGCGTCGAATACGTCGAGGTGCGCCTGATGGACCTGGACCCGTTCGTGCCCGTGGGCATCACGGCCGATACCATCCGGCTGCTCGATGTGTTTTTGCTGCATTGCCTGCTGTCGGAGAGCCCACTCGACACGCCCGAGGAGATTGCAGAGCTGCAGAAGAACCAGCACCTGACCGCCGAGCGTGGCCGCGAGCCCGGGCTGGAGCTGCTGCGCAATGGCCAGCGCATCGCCCTGCGCGACTGGGGCTCTGAGGTGTTGCAAGCCTGCGCACCCATTGCGCGCGCGCTCGACGCCGCGCACGGCACCGACGCCTACAGCGCGGCGCTGCAGCAGTCGCATGCGCTGCTGTTCGTGCCCGACCAGACCCCCTCGGCCCGCGTGCTGCGTGCCATGGCGCAAGACCACGGCAACCGTTTTGAATCGTTTGCGCTGGCCCAGTCGCGCCGTGCGGCCGACGCGCTGCTGGCCCTGCCCTGGAGCGCCGAGCAGCAGGCACGGTTCGAAGCCATGGCCGAGCAATCCTGGGCCGCCCAGCGCGCCATTGAAGCCGCCGACACACTGCCTTTTGAGGCCTGGCGGCAGCAGTACATGGCCGTGGAAGGGCTGGGCTGACGCTTGCAGCGGGGTGGAGAAGCTATTGTTTTGATAGCTGCTCGTGCTTGACTTTGCTGGTTTTCAGGCCGATTTGGCTTGATGATTGGGCTTGAGGGGCTGGCCTGCAGCGCGGGCCTCAGGCCGGTGCGTGGGACCCAGCGCCTGCAGCGTCCAGTGCCTCGCGCGCATCTTCGCGCCAGAACTCGGCTGCGGCCACCCAGCCTTCCCACACGCAGCCGTTGCAGCCACGGCCGCAGCAGGTGGTGGGTTCGGGCGGCGGTGGGCGCAGCGCCAGGCCGTGTGCCTGCAGCCGTGCCTGCCACAGTGCGATCACCGCACGCGCCGTGGGCGCATCGCGCAGTCGGGCCTCGGGACTCAGCGGCGCTGCTTCCATTGCCACCACAGCGCCCGGCCGCAAAAGGCCAGGCCCAGCACCAGTGCAAACCAGCCGACCATCGCCGCCTGCGCGAGCAGATGGCGCACGGAGGGCGAACGCGCCACCCATGGGCTGACCACGATCACCGCGCCAATCAGCGCGCAGAGCACGCCCTTGAACCACAGTTCCAGCAGCGCAGGGGTGAGAGAGCGGGCCATGGCGACATCAGAGCAGCAGGGAAGGGGCGCAGGCTGCGACAATCGCATCCCCACGCATCGGCAGGCCCGCCGTGCGGGCTGGGCGAGATTATCCTCGCAGCCCGGCCCCGCCGCCGCACCCGCCACCCCCCACCCCGTGGGCTTTTGCCCTTTCTCCACGCACCGCAGCACATCGCATCTATGGCCATCCAGTGGTTCCCGGGTCACATGCACCTGACCCAGAAAACGATCACCGAACGTTTGAAAGACATCGACGTGGTCATCGAACTGCTCGACGCCCGGCTGCCCGGCTCCAGCGCCAACCCGCTGCTGGCGCAGCTCACAGGCAGCAAGCCCAAACTCAAGGTGCTCAACAAGCAGGACCTGGCCGACCCCGAGCGCACCGCGCTGTGGCTGGCCTGGTACCAGGCGCAGACGGCCACGGCTGCGATCCCGCTCGACGCGTCCGACAGCGCGCCCGCGCGCAAGCTCATCGACGCCTGCCGCGCGCTGGCCCCGCTGCGCCGTGGCATGCAACGGCCCTTGCGCGTGCTGATCTGTGGCATTCCGAACGTGGGCAAGTCCACGCTCATCAACACCTTGTCGGCCAAGCGTCAGGCCAAAACCGGCGACGAGGCAGGTGTGACCAAGATGGAGCAGCGCATCACGCTCGACGACGACTTCTACCTCTGGGACACGCCGGGCATGCTGTGGCCGCGCATCATCGTGCCGGAAAGTGGCTTTCACCTGGCTGCCAGCGGTGCCGTGGGCCGCAACGCCTACGACGAGGAACTGGTGGCGCTCGAATTGCTGGGCCGGCTGCAGGCTGCGTACGCGCCGCTGCTGCAAGCCCGCTACCGGCTGGGCGGTACGCCCGAGCAGATCGCCGCCATGCCCGACCATGAGCTGCTGGACGCCATCGGCCGCAAGCGCGGCGCGGTGATGTCGGGCGGACGCATCAACGTGCAGAAGGCGGCCGAGCTGGTGCTCACCGACTTTCGCAGCGGTGCGATCGGTCGCATCACCCTGGAGACACCGCAGCAGTTTGAGGCCTGGCTCAAGGCCGGCAAGGCCGTGGAGGCCGAGCGCCGCCGCCAGAAGCTCGAACGCGCCAAGGCCCGTGGCAAGGGCAGCGGCCGGCGCGACCCCGACGCGGGCGATCCGCGTGGCTGATGCGCATGGCCGGTTGCGCCCAAGGCGGGCTGCGCACCGCACCTGCGCCTGTATGGTTCACGCCCCAGGCCCAGGGGCCTGCAGGGCTGCATTGGCTTTCACTGTTGCATGACCATTTTGGATCTTCCTCGCCTTGAAGTGCTGCCGCGCGACCTGTCGGCCTACCGCCAAGGCAACACCGGCATTGACTATGTGCACCGATTCGATTCGGGCCGGCCGGGGCCGCATGTGCTGATCAACGCACTCACACACGGCAATGAAATTTGCGGCATGGTGGCTGCCACGCGCCTGCTCGACGAGGGAGTGCGCCCGCGCATCGGCACGCTCACCGTGAGCTTTGCGCATGTCCAGGCCTACAACGCCTTCGACCCCAGGCAGCCCTTTGCCAACCGCCAGATAGTGGACAACCTCAACCGCGTGTGGTCGGCTGCGCAGCTCGATGGCCCGGGTGATTCGCCCGAACTGCGCCGGGCGCGCGCCCTGCGCCCGGTGGTGGCCGCAGCCGACCATGTGCTCGACATCCATTCCACCAGCCTGCCCGTGGCGCCGTTCTGGGTGTACCCCGATACGCCAGGCAATGCCGCCGTCGCCTTGGCCGTGGGCGGCCCGAGCATCCACCTGGTGATGCCGCAAGGCCTGGGCACGGGCACGCCGCTGATCCAGTGCGCCCCGCACGGCCAGGTCGGTGCGCCGGGCGCGGCGCTGGTGGTGGAGTGTGGACAGCACTTTGCGCAGTCGGCCGCCGACACGGCGGTGGCCACGACCTGGGCCTTTTTGGCGCATTTCGGCCTGATCGATGCCGACGCTGCGCCCAGCGGCGTGTCCCGGCCCGCCGCGCGCCGCTATGCGCTGATCGAAACCTGCGTGGTACAGACACCCGACTTTGCGTTTGTGCGCCCGCTCGTGGGGTTTGAAACCTTTGCACAGGGCGAGCTGATTGCCACCGATGGGCCGCACCGCATCGTCTCGCCCTGCGACGGCTGCACGGTGTTCATGCCCACGCGAGAGCCCATGGTGGGGCACGAGGGGGT
>JBKBUN010000103.1:0-11344 GCA_046289925.1 Burkholderiaceae bacterium
GCCAAAAGACGGTGAAAAATGGACCGCTGCGGCCCATTTGCAGCCGACGATTCCCAAGTCCGACAGGCTCCTAGGTTCAATCCAAATCGGCTGCTCGTGCTTAAAAACCAAGCACAAGCAGCTATTAAATCAATAGCAAACCCATCGAGGCACACCGCCGCTCAGGCCGGTGCGGCTGCACCCTCGGCTGCGCTGGCCGCGATCTGGCGCAGCGCCTGCTCGAACACCTCGACCGGCTGGCCGCCCTGGATCAGGTGGCGGCCGTTGACGATGATGGATGGCACCGATCGGATGCCATGGCTGGTGAAAAACGCCTCGCGCTCACGCACTTCGGCCGCATAGCGGTCGCTGGCCAGGACGGCCGCGGCTTCCTCGCCGTCGAGCCCCACGCGTTCGGCCTGCGCGCGCAGCACAGCGGGGTCGCCCGGGTCTTGTCCGTAGGTGAAGTAGGCCTCGAACAGCGCGTGCTTGAGCGCCCGCTGCAAGCCGCCGCCCTGCTCACCCGCCCAGTGCAGCAGGCGGTGCGCGTCAAAGGTGTTGTAGATGCGGGCGCGGCGGCCCATGTCGAAGATGAAGCCCAGCTCGGCGCCGCGGGCGCGAATGGCCTCGCGCGTGCGCTGGCTCTGTTCAGGCGAGGCTCCGTACTTTTCGCGCAGGTGCTCGTCGATCTCCTGCCCGCCCGGCGGCATCTGGGGATTGAGCTCAAAGGGCTGGAAATGCAGATCCAGCGCCACCTCGCCCGCCAGCCGCTCGGCCGCCTGCTCCAGCGCCTTCAGGCCGATGATGCACCAGGGGCAGGACACGTCGGACACGAAATCGATCTGGAGGCGGGTGGTCATGGCAGGCTCCTGGGGCGCAAGGGCAAAGGGCAGATGGCAAGGGAGGCGATGGTAGCGCCGCCCGCCGCGCCCTGCTGGCCCGCACCGGCCGCCCCTGACGCCTGTGGGGCTGGGAGCGGGGTGGCCATCCGGTGTGGCGATGCGCAATCCGGTACGGCCACGAGGCCGTCCTGACCGGCGCACGGCGCTGCTGCGCCAGACCTTCCAGGACCTGCTGGGCCCGGCACGCGACATGCAGCCCCAGTGCCTGCGCCAGATCCGCGAGAAGGCGGCCACGCTCGACGCCTCGCAGGTCATGGCCATGGTGCGTGGACGCTGAGCGGACAAGCTTGCCATCCGATCGCTCCTGATTTGATAGCTGTTCGTGCTTGATTGATAAGCACAAGCAGCCGTTTTGCCCAAACCGATCCGATGCAAGCCGACCCCGATGCCCGCCGCCGGGCTGCGTGCCACAATCGGCCATGGTTTTCGTGCCGCCCACCGACGCCTACGCCCAGGCCAGCGCTGCCGCGCAGCCCTCCTCCAACGCCGCCCCGGATACCGCGGCCGCCACCCCGGCCATGACCACGCTCTACAGCCATGCGGTCGGCCCGCTGAACACCGCCTACTACCTGGACGTGTTCGACCGGCTGGACGGCTCTGGCCGCAGCACCGTGGGCTGGAACTGGGCCGCCGCGCTGTGCACGCTGAACTGGCTGATCTACCGGCGGCTATGGAACGCCGCCCTGGTCTACCTGGCCGCTGCGGAAGGTCTGGCCCTGCTGGTGTTTGGCGTGGGCCGCCCGCTGCTGAACTGGCCCGCCCCGGTCGAGTGGGGGGTGATCGGCGCGTTTGTGCTGGCCAGCATCGCTGCGCCTGGCTGGTACGGCAACGGACTGATGTATGCCGAGGTGCGCAAACGCATTGACCGCGCGCTCACCGCCTCGGCCACGGTGGCCGAAGCGGGCGAACGTCTGGAGCGCGAGGCCCCCACGCGCCGCCGTCTGCAGTGGATCGTGGCGGCCAATGCGGGGCTGGGGCTGCTCGCGGTACTGGCCGCACTGTGGTGGCCCAAGGGGCCGATTCCCGGAGACAGCCCGCAGCCTGAGCCCCGGGTGTGGGACGGTGGCGGGGCCTCGGCACCGGCCCCCGCAGCGTCGGCGGCCGCCACATCGGCCAGCGCCCCCACAGAGACTGCGCCTGCCGCACAGCCTACGACAAGGCCCGCCGCGTCCAGTGCATCGGCCGAGACACCGCCCACCGCCACTGCGCCCGTGGCCATGGCTGAGCCAGCGCCAGCCATACCTGCGGCACCCGTCGCCGCAGACGCAGCGGCGTCAAACCCAGCCGCAGCACCCGGCCCACGGGCTTTTGCCCCCGCAACCGCAGCATCCTCGCCCGCCAGCGCGCCCGCCCGCAGCGCCGCGCGCAAGGCCAGCGCACCGCAATCGCCGCGCCCCGCCGCAGGCGAGCCCCCCCGCGCCACCGAGCGCAAGGCGAGCAGTCCCGCCCCGGCCGCCAGCCGCGACCAAGCCCTGGTACCCGTGGGCAGCACGCCCGGCTTCTATCTGAACGTGGGCCTGTTTGCCGACGAAGCCAATGCCCGCAAGGCGCAAGCGCGGCTGCTCAACGAGGGCTTGCCCGCATTCCGGCAGGAACTCGACACCGCCCAAGGACGGCGCATCCGCGTGCGCGTGGGACCTTACGCCACCCGGGCCCAGGCCGAGCGGGCCGCAGCCTCGGTGCGCGCCCTCTCGCTCGAAGCCGTGGTGTTTCAGAAGAAGCCCTGACATTGCATCTTGCGCCGGATGGCGCACGGCAGGCGATCGAAACCGCCGTTGGATGCGCCCGCCAGTGCCGTGATCGGCGCGCCGGGCAAGGCAAGGCGAGGCGATGCGGCGCACTCCTGTGCGCAAGAAGGAACAGCGTCATGCGCGCCAGCGACTCGCTCAGGGGGGCACCACGCCCATTCGGACGCTGGGCGAGTGGACGCGCATCGGGCTGACGGGCCTGCGGGCCCTGGAACACGCTGCGCCGCCAGCGCCGCTGAACACTCCGTCAGTCCAGACCTGTGACCCGGCGTAGAAACTTCTGGAAATCGTCCTGGCGCCGCCCGTACAGGCGGCCGTAGCGCTCCTGTTCGCGCAGCCGCTGCGTGGCCTGCACTGCCAGCAGGGCCTCGGTCAGCCAAGGCTCGAAACGGTCGCACACCAGCGGAATCGACAGCCAGGCCGACCACAGGCATTCGGCTTCTGCAAGCGGGTACACGCGCGCCCCGGGCCCCACCTGCTCGGCCAGTTCGGCCTCCGGCGGCCCGATGGTGATGCCCCAGCCATCGGGCGCGTGCCACGGCAGGGCCTGCGTGGTGGGCCGCCACAGCACGTACATCCACTGCTCAGGGTAGCGCGTGCCATGCGCGCCCTCCCACTCGATGCGCATTTCGCACAAACGGATGCTGGCGGTGCACCAGCAGCCAGGCTCCCAGTGGGTCAGTTCTTGCACGGCAGAAGTCATGATCGTACGCGGTCGAACGGCGGTCCTGGCCATTGTTTCACAGCGCCTGCCGCGGCCCCAGCCCCGGCACAGACAAGCGCACCGCCGCCGTGCGTATGGGCCATGCTGATCGCCTGAACCGCCATGCGGGCTTCGCCGCGTTTGCGGTCTGAACGGCCCGAAGCTGCAGGGACGGCCCCCCCCTCAGCGGTAACTGGTCAGGTGGATGTTGGTTTCGGTGCTGCGAATGCCGCTGATCAGGCGGATGCGCTCCAGCACATCAGACAAGCCACGCATCGACGACGCCTCGATTTCGGCCAGCAGATCCCAGCGGCCGTTGGTGTCGTGCAAAGACACCACGCCCGGCTCGCCCAGCAGGCTTGCAATCACTTTCCGCGTGGTATTGCCCTCGACCTGCACGCCCATCCAGGCGCGGATGCGGTCGGGCTCGCTCTCGGGCCGCAGGCGCACCGTGTAGCCCAGGATTACCTGCTGGTCTTCCAGCTTGCGCAGGCGGTTGTTCACCGTTCCCCGCGACACCCCCATTTTGTGCGCCAGGTCGGCAATGCTGAGGCGCGCGTTCTGCCGCAGCAGCGCAATGAGTTGGTGATCCAGATCGTCCATGCAGCAGATTGTCAGAAGAAGTTGTCAAAACGTCAAAAATTCATGTGTTTTGGCATATTTTTGCCGCTGTGCATTGACGCAGCCTTTGCCCACACTTGTGCACAAGCCCCTTTCACAAGCTGTTCGGAGACACACCATGCGCCACCCCACCCCTTGGGCCCATCCGCTGTACCTGAGCGTGCCCGCCGCCGTTGAACTGGTGCGAGAACGCGGCGTTCCCACCGTCCTGATGGATCTGGCGCGCTGTATCGAAGAAGACTTTGTGCGCTGGAACGCCTTCGAAAAAACCGCGCGCGTGGCCCATCACGCGCGCGACGGTGTGATCGAACTCATGCCCGTAGGCGACAGCACCCGCTACGCATTCAAGTATGTGAACGGCCACCCCAAGAACACGGCCCTGGGACTTTCCACCGTCATGGCCTTTGGCGTGCTGGCGGATGTGGCCACGGGTGCGCCGCTGCTGCTGAGCGAGCTGACGCTCACCACCGCGCTGCGCACGGCGGCGACCTCTGCCCTGGCGGCGCGCAGCCTGGCGCGCCCCGGCAGCCGCGTGATGGCACTGATCGGCAACGGCGCGCAAAGCGAATTCCAGGCGCTGGCCTTCCAGCACCTGGTGGGCATCGATACGGTGCGGCTGTTCGATATCGACCCCGGGGCCACCGCCAAGCTGGCCGCCAACCTCCAGGGCACGGGCCTGCAGGTGCAGCGGTGCTCCAGCACCCGCGAGGCCACACAGGGCGCGGACATCGTGACCACGGTCACGGCCGACAAGGCCCACGCCACCATCCTGACAGCCGACATGCTCGCGCCGGGCATGCACATCAACGCCGTGGGTGGCGACTGCCCGGGCAAGACCGAATTGGATGCGGCCGTACTGCAAGCCGCCAAGGTGTTCGTCGAATACACCCCCCAGACACGGATCGAGGGCGACATCCAGCAAATGCCCGCAGACTTTGCCGTGACCGAGTTGTGGGAGGTGCTGGCCGGGCACGCCCCGGGCCGTGACCATGCCGCGCAGATCACGGTGTTCGATTCGGTGGGCTTTGCGCTGGAGGACTATTCGGCCTTGCGCTATCTGTACGAGGCTGCACTGCAGAGCCATATCGGCGAGCGGCTGGCGCTGATTCCGCAACTGGGTGACCCCAAGAACCTGTTTGGGCTGCTTGCCGATGCCCGCGGGATGGGCACAGGCCACGCTACCGCCAGCGCTCCGTGTCCTGCGCATGCATGACCCCAGGAGCCTGCCGGACCAGGGAATCGTCGGCTGCATGCCAATGGTCCATGGGCCGCAGCGGTCCATTGGTCACCGTCTTGGGGCCCGATAGCTGCAAACACGGCAAAAACGGTCCTCGCTGGGGCTCATGCTCGCTTGCGACGCCCCCAGTCCGACAGGCTCCTACAAACCGGACGACAGCCGATCGCCCCCCCACGGCAGCGCGCATCGACCGCCCGCTGCTACGAGGGCATGTTGGCACCGTAAGGCGAGAAGCTGCTGACGTTCTCGTTCACCTCCAGCGCCCTGCCTAGGTAAGGGAAGGCGCGCTGAGGACAGTCCGTGCGCTCGCATACCTTGCACCCCATTCCGATTGGAATCGCTGCGTCGGGGTCCGTGAGATCCAGTCCTTTGGCGTATACGAGCCGATGCGCATGGCGGACATCGCAGCCCAGGCCAATGGAGAACACCTTGTCGGGGAAGCCGTATCCTCGGTATGCGCCGCTTCTGACGGTCCGAGCGATCCACAGGTAGGTACGACCATCCGGCATACGCGCCAGTTGCGCAAGCACACGCCCGGGCTGCGAGAAGGCTTCATAGACGTTCCACAGCGGACAGGTGCCCCCCGCGCGGCTGAAGTGGAAATGCGTGGCGGATTGCCGCTTGGAAATGTTCCCCGCGCGGTCGACGCGAACAAAGAAGAAGGGGACGCCCGGCTCGCTGGGCCGCTGCAAGGTGCTCAGCCGATGGCACACCGTTTCAAAGCCAACGCCAAAGCGCTGCCCCAGCAAGTCGATGTCATAGCGCAGCGCCTGCGCCGTCCGCAAAAAAAGACTGTAGGGCAGCAGCAACGCGCCCGCGAAGTAATTGGCCAGCCCGATGCGGGCCAGCCGCACGGTGGGCATGTCCCCCGCAAAAGGCGCCGTCTGGGTGAGCGCATCGATCAACGCGGCGGCCTCCATCAGCCCCAGTTGTGTTGCCATCTGGAAGGCCCGCTGCCCCGCATCCAGCGTGTACGACAAGCGCAGCGTACGGCTGCGCGGGTCGTACTGTCGCTTGTCAGCGTCCGCACTGTCCGCGATCACAAGATGCACCTGATGTCGCTCTTGTAGACGCCGCGCCAGCCAAGGCGCCAGGGCTGCCCCCGCCAGTTCTGCCTGTTGCGCCAGCGCCTCGGCAGCGCGGTCGAGCGTATCGAAATGGTTCTGGTGCGCGAAAAAGAAGTCCCGCACCGCCTCGAACCCGGTGACCCGGGATGCGGGTGCTGCCTCCACGCGATCGTCGCCCATGCGCAAGGCCATCGCTTCAAGGCGGGCTGCCGACTCTAGGTTGCGGCGGTACATGGCGATGATGGCCCGCCCAAGGGCTGGCATCTGCGTCACCACCTCTTGCAACTCGGGCAGGCTGATGGCCTCCGGAGCGTCCGCCAGTGCTTCGCGCAAAGCGGCGATCAAACGCGCCTCCTCGTCCTCCGAAAACTGCTGAATGTCCACGCCCAGCGCCCGGTTCAGCTTGAGCAGCAGGCTGACCGTGAGCGGCCGCTGGTTCTGCTCTACCTGATTGAGGTAGCTGGGCGAGATACCCAGCGCGTGTGCCAGCGCAGTCTGCGACATGCCGCGCTCCGACCGCAGCTTGCGCAGCTTCACCCCCATGAACGTTTTCGCCATCACCGGTCTTTCAAACAGAATCTATTCGGAGAATCCTTTCGGGATTCGCAAAATTTGCAAAACAAGGCCCATTCCTTCGCAATCATTCGCTTTTTTAGTGCTATCGCACAAGAAGCGCATTGCGTAAATTGCGAAGTATGACAACACCCCCAGGCACTGTCGAGGTTCGCGAACTTGTGCTGCCCGCGCACGCCAACCACCACGGCACGCTGTTTGCCGGTCAGGGTTTGCAGCTGATGGCCAAGACGGCCTTTCTTGCCGCCCGCGACCTGGCGCACCGCGAGGTGGTGATGGCGTGCGTGACGGACGTGCAGTGCCTGGCACCTGTGCCGGTGGGCCACCAACTGACGCTGCGGGGCTGGGTCAGCCGGGTCGGTCGCAGTTCGATGACGGTCCGCGTGCACGGCGTGGCGGCTCGTCCTGGCGTGCCCGCAGCGCATGTGCTCACGGGGGTGTTCGAAATGGTCGCGGTGGATGCCACCGGCCGCCCCGTCGCCATTGATGCTTCCCACCTGAACCCGGAGACTTCGCATGGACACCCTCAGCACTGAACCCACTTCCACCACCCCGTTCAAGCCGAAGAAGTCCGTCGCCCTGTCGGGCGTCACGGCAGGCAACACCGCGCTGTGCACCGTCGGGCGCACGGGCAACGACCTGCACTACCGCGGCTATGACATCCTGGACATCGCCGAGGTCTGCGAGTTCGAGGAAATCGCCCACCTGCTGGTGCATGGCAAGCTGCCCACCCGCGCCGAGCTCAAGGCCTACAAGGCCAAGCTCAGAGCCCTGCGCGGCTTGCCCGGCAGCGTGAAAGCGGCGCTGGAGCAACTGCCCGCCGCCAGCCACCCCATGGATGTGATGCGCACCGGCGTCTCGGCCCTGGGCTGCGCATTGCCTGAAAAAGACGACCACAACCTGCCCGGCAGCCGCGATATTGCCGACCGGCTCATGGCCAGCCTGGGCAGCATGCTGCTGTACTGGTACCACTTCAGCAACTCGGGCCGCCGCATCGACGTAGAGACGGACGACGACTCCATCGGGGCCCATTTCCTGCACCTGCTGCATGGTCAGAAGCCGTCGGCAGACTGGGTGCGCGCCATGCACACCTCGCTGAACCTGTATGCCGAGCACGAGTTCAACGCCAGCACCTTCACCGCACGCGTGATTGCGGGCACGGGCAGCGATATGTATTCGTGCATCGCGGGTGCCATTGGTGCGCTGCGTGGCCCCAAGCACGGTGGCGCCAATGAGGTGGCCTTCGAGATCCAAAAACGCTACGACAACCCGGACGAGGCGGAGGCCGACATCCGCCGCCGCGTGGAGGCCAAGGAAGTCATCATCGGCTTTGGCCACCCGGTCTACACCGTCAGCGATCCTCGCAACGTGGTCATCAAGCGGGTGGCCAAGCGGCTGTCGGAGGCAGCGGGCTCCACCAAGATGTTCGACATTGCCGAGCGGCTTGAGGCCGTCATGTGGGAAGTCAAGAAGATGTTCCCCAACCTCGACTGGTTCAGCGCCGTGAGCTACCACATGATGGGCGTTCCCACCGCGATGTTCACGCCCCTGTTCGTCATCGCGCGCACCAGTGGTTGGGCCGCGCACGTCATCGAGCAGCGCTTGGACAACAAGATCATTCGCCCCAGCGCCCACTACGTCGGCCCCGAAGACCAGACCTTCGTGCCCATTGAGGACCGCGGCTAAAACCACCACAGCAGCCTGCGCTTGTGCACCGGCGGCCTGAGGTCATTTCCGCCTGTGACTGATGTTTTACTAGCACGAGCAGCTATCAAAAAAAGAGCGCATCCCCCGACATGATGAACACCGCCCACCGCAAACCGCTGCCCGGCACGGCCCTGGATTACTTCGATGCACAAGCGGCTGTCGATGCCATCGAACCCGGCGCCTGGGCCCGGCTACCGTACACCGCCCGCGTGCACGCCGAAAACCTGGTGCGCCGCGCCGACCCCACGCAGCTCAACGCCTACCTGGGGCAGATCATTGGGCGCAGACGCGACATGGACTTCCCGTGGTTTCCTGCGCGCGTGGTCTGCCACGACATCCTGGGCCAGACTGCGCTGGTGGATCTGGCGGGGCTGCGCGACGCCATTGCCAAAGCAGGGGGCGACCCCGCAGCGGTGAACCCCGTGGTGCCCGTGCAGCTCATCGTGGACCATTCGCTGGCCGTGGAGTGTGGCGGCTTTGACCCAGACGCCTTTGCCAAAAACCGCGCCATTGAAGACCGCCGCAACGAGGACCGCTTTCACTTCATCGAGTGGAGCCGAAAAGCGTTCACCAACGTGGAGGTGATTCCGGCGGGGAACGGGATCATGCACCAGATCAACCTGGAGAAGATGTCGCCGGTGGTGTGCGTGCAGGGCGACGCTCACGGCCAGGTCGCCTTCCCGGACACCTGCGTGGGCACCGACAGCCACACCCCCCACGTCGATGCGCTGGGCGTGATTGCCATAGGCGTGGGAGGGCTGGAGGCCGAGAGCGTGATGCTGGGTCGCGCCTCCTGGATGCGCCTGCCCGACATCGTGGGCGTGGAGCTGACGGGGCACCGCCAGCCCGGCATCACGGCCACCGACATCGTTCTGGCCCTGACGGAATTTCTGCGCAACCAGAAAGTGGTGGGGGCATATCTGGAGTTCTATGGCGAAGGCGCGCGCAGCCTGAGCATTGGCGACCGTGCCACCATCTCCAACATGTGCCCCGAGTACGGGGCCACGGCCGCGTTGTTCTACATCGACGAGCAGACGCTGGACTACCTGCGGCTGACGGGGCGCGACAATGCGCAGATCCAACTGGTGGAGCGTTACGCCAAGACGGCTGGTTTGTGGGCCGACACACTGACGACCGCGTCGTACGAGCGCGTGCTGAGCTTTGATCTGTCCACCGTGGTGCGCAACATGGCCGGCCCCTCCAACCCGCACCGCCGTTTGCCCACGTCGGCGCTGGCAGAGCGCGGCATTGCGGTGGATGGGCCCCAGGCCCGCGCGCAGGAGGCGCAGGGCCTGCTGCCGGATGGGGCCGTCATCATCGCCGCCATCACCAGCTGCACCAACACCAGCAATCCGCGCAACGTGATCGCCGCCGCGCTGTTGGCGCGCAACGCCCGTCGCCTGGGGCTGAGGCGCAAGCCATGGGTGAAGACCTCGCTGGCGCCCGGCTCCAAAGTCGTGGAGCTGTACCTGCAAGAGGCAGGGTTGTTGGCAGACCTGCAAGCCCTGGGGTTCGGCATCGTCGCGTTTGCCTGCACCACCTGCAACGGCATGAGCGGTGCGCTCGATCCGAAAATCCAGCAAGAGATCATCGACCGCGATCTGTACACCACCGCCGTGCTGTCGGGCAACCGCAACTTCGATGGCCGCATTCACCCGTATGCCAAACAAGCCTTCCTGGCCTCGCCGCCGCTGGTGGTGGCTTACGCGCTGGCAGGCACCGTGCGCTTTGACATCGAGAACGATGTGCTGGCCGTGGTGGAGGGCCGTGAGATTCGCCTGCAGGACCTGTGGCCCAGCGATGCAGAGATCGACGCCATCGTAGCCCGGGCCGTCAAACCCGAGCAGTTCCGTGCGGTGTACGAGCCCATGTTCGCCATGCGCGTGGACGACGGCCAGACGGTGGCCCCGCAGTACGACTGGCGCCCACAGTCCACCTACATTCGCCGCCCGCCGTACTGGGACACGGAAGGCGTGGGCGCTCTGGCCGCCGTCCCGCGCACGCTCAAGGGCATGCGCCCCCTGGCGCTGCTTGGCGACAACATCACCACCGACCACCTGTCCCCCTCCAATGCCATCCTGGCCGACAGCGCAGCGGGCGAATACCTGGCCGCCATGGGCCTGGCGGAAGCGGACTTCAACTCGTATGCCACACACCGCGGCGACCACCTGACAGCCATGCGTGCGACCTTTGCCAACCCGCAGCTGGTCAACGAAATGGCCGTGGTCCACGGCAAGGTGCAACAAGGCTCATGGACCCGCATCGAGCCTGACGGTCGCATTGCGCGCATGTGGGAGGCCATCGAAACCTACCTGCTTCGGCGCCAGCCCCTCATCATCATCGCCGGTGCCGACTATGGCCAAGGCTCCAGCCGCGACTGGGCCGCCAAGGGCGTGCGTCTGGCCGGTGTCGAAGCCGTCGTGGCCGAAAGCTTCGAACGCATCCACCGCACCAACCTCATTGGCATGGGCGTTTTGCCGCTGCAGTTTTTGCCGGGGGTGAGCCGTCTGACGCTCCAGCTCGACGGCACCGAAACCTACGACGTACAGGGCACTGTGCAGCCAGGCGCCGCGCTGGCACTTGTGGTGCACCGCCGCAGCGGGGAATCACTGCAGGTGCCTGTGACCTGCCGCCTCGACACCGCCGAGGAGGTGTCGGTGTACGAAGCCGGCGGTGTGCTGCAGCGCTTTGCGCAGGATTTTCTGGCAAGCAACCGGGCTTGAAGCCTTCAACCTAGAAACCGCAGTTGACCGCTTGTTCGCACTGAAAAGTTCTGATGTCCGTTGAAGTTGCGCCTCGTGGGCACG
>JBKBUN010000104.1:0-11314 GCA_046289925.1 Burkholderiaceae bacterium
GTGGCGCTGCTCATCGGGGGGCCGGACGGGCTCGACTCGGGCCTGCGCCAGGCTGCGCACGAGCGCATTCGCCTGTCGGACCTGACCTTGCCGCATGCCATGGTGCGCGTGCTGCTGATCGAGCAGCTGTACCGAGCCTGGTCGGTGAACGCGGGCCATCCCTACCACCGCGAGTAGCGGTAGAGCCTGTTTGCTATTTTTTTGATAGCTGCTCGTGCTTGTTTGATAAGCACAAACCCTGAATATCATTGCTGGTGTTTCATGCCCGATTTCGTGTATCTCGCATCGCAAAGCCCGCGGCGGCGGCAATTGCTGGAGCAACTGGGGGTGCGCCATGAGCTGCTGCTGCCCCAGGCCGAGGGCCCGGATGCCGAGGATGCCGAAGCGCTGGAAGCGCCCCTGCCGCTGGAGCGGCCGCGCAGCTATGTGCAGCGTGTGACCGCCCTGAAGCTGCAGGCCGCCGTGCAGCGCTGGCAGCGCCGAGCATTGCCGCCCGCCCCCATTCTGTGCTCGGACACCACCGTGGCCCTGGGCCGCCGGATTCTGGGCAAGCCGGCCGATGGTGCCGAGGCCCGCGCCATGCTCGCAGCCCTGTCGGGACGCAGCCACCAGGTGCTCACTGCGGTGGCGCTCTGGACGGGCAACGAGACGCTGACGGCGCTGTCTGTCTCGCGTGTGCGTTTTGCCCCGCTGTCGGCAGCCGACATCGAGGACTACGTGCGCTCGGGCGAGCCCATGGGCAAGGCTGGTGCGTATGGCATTCAGGGGCGGGCGGCTGCTTTCATCCCCCACATGGAGGGCAGCTACTCTGGCATCATGGGATTGCCGCTGTATGAAACCCTAGGCCTTCTGCGCGCCGTCGGTGTGCGGCCGCAGTTGGCCGCTTGACAGTGTTCATGCGCACCGATGCTCTGATTCTCCACCACCCATGCCCACCTTGCAGCAAGACATCCTGATCAACTGGTCGCCCCAGGAAACACGGGTCGCCGTGGTGGAAAACGGGGCCGTGCAGGAGATCCACATCGAGCGCACGCTGGAGCGGGGGCTGGTGGGGAACATCTATCTGGGCAAAGTCTCGCGCGTGCTGCCCGGCATGCAGTCGGCCTTCATCGACATAGGCCTTGAGCGCGCTGCGTTTTTGCATGTGGCCGATGTGTGGCAGCGGCACGAGGGCGGCGAGCATCCCGCCGTGGCGCGCAAGACCGAAGCGCCCGTGCCGATCGAAAAGCAGGTGTTCGAGGGCCAGGCGCTGATGGTGCAGGTCATCAAGGACCCGATTGGCACCAAGGGCGCGCGGCTGTCTACCCAGATCAGCATCGCAGGCCGCCTGCTGGTGTTTCTGCCCCAGGACGAGCATGTGGGCGTGTCGCAGAAGATTCCGGCGGCCGAGCGCGATGCCTTGCGGGCGCGCCTGCAAGCCCTGGTGGGCGACAAGTCCAGCGGCGGCGGGGGGGGCTTCATCCTGCGCACCAATGGCGAGGACGCGAGCGACGCCGAACTGGCCGAAGACATCGCCTACCTGCGCAAGACCTGGGCGCGGATTCGCGAGGCGGCTACGCGGCAGCCCCCGGGTTCGCTGCTGCACCAGGACCTGGATTTGCTGCAGCGCGTGCTGCGTGACTTGGTGAGCGAGCAAACGCAGACCATCCGGCTTGATTCGATGGAGCAGTTTCAACGCCTGCGCACCTTTGGGCAGGAGTTCATGCCCGCCGCCGTGGGCCGCCTGCAGCATTACAAGGGTGAGCGGCCGATTTTTGACCTGTATGGCATCGACGAAGAGATCGCCCGTGCCCTGGGGCGCCGGGTGGACCTCAAATCTGGCGGCTATCTCATCGTGGACCAGACCGAGGCCTTGACCACGATCGACGTCAACACTGGAGGCTACGTCGGTGCGCGCAACTTTGACGACACGATCTTCAAGACCAACCTGGAGGCCGCGCAGGCCATTGCGCGGCAACTGCGGTTGCGCAACTTGGGCGGCATCATCATCGTGGACTTCATCGACATGGCGCGCGAGGACCACCAGCAGGCTGTGCTGTCGGAATTCCGCAAGCAACTGGCCCGCGACCGCGTGAAGACCATGGCTGGTGGGTTTTCCCAACTCGGGTTGGTGGAGATGACCCGCAAGCGCACGCGTGAGTCGCTGGCCCACATGTTGTGCGAGCCCTGCAGCCAGTGCCAGGGGTCCGGTCAGGTCAAAACGGCCCGCAGTGTGTGCTACGACATCCTGCGGGAAATCCTGCGCGAAGCGCGCCAGTTCAATCCGCGCGAGTTCCGCGTGATTGCCTCACCGCGTGTGGTGGAACTGTTTCTCGACGAAGAGAGCCAGCATCTGGCCGGTTTGTCCGACTTCATCGGCAAACCCATCTCGCTACAGGCCGAGAGCATGATGGGGCAAGACCAGTACGACATCGTCCTGCTGTAGCAGCCGCCGTGCGGCGGGCCTCACAGGCGCTGCAGTCTGCGGATGGCCTCATGCAGGGTGGCGTCTTGCTTGGCAAAGCAAAAGCGCACGATGCCCTGGTCGAATCCGTCGCCGTAGAAGGCTGACAGCGGAATGGCCGCCACACCGACCTCGCGGGTGAGCCACATACAGAAGTCCGCTTCCGTGCGATCGGTCACGGCGGAGATGTCCACGCACTGGAAGTACGTCCCGGTGCTCGGCAGCAGTCGCAAGCGTGTGGTGGACAGCCCCTCGCGGAACAGGTCTCGCTTGGCCTGGTAGAAGGCGGGCAGTTGCAGGTAGGGCTGCGGGTTTTGCAAATACGCGGCCAGGCCGTGCTGCATCGGTGTGTTGACGGTGAACACGTTGAACTGATGCACCTTGCGAAACTCCGCCATCAGCGGCGCTGGCGCGGCGACCGTGCCCACCTTCCAGCCAGTGACATGGAAGGTCTTGCCAAAACTCGACACCACGAAGGACCGGGCAGCCAGCCCAGGAAAGCGGGCCACGCTCTGGTGGTCGGCACCATCGAACACCATGTGCTCATAGACCTCATCGCTGAGCAGCAGCACCTCGGTGGGGGCCAGCAGTTCCTCCAGGGTCTTCATGTCCTCAGCGGACCAGACCGTTCCGCTCGGGTTGTGGGGCGTGTTCACCATGAGCAGGCGCGTACGCGGTCCGATGGCCTGGGCGATCGCGCCAAAGTCCGGACGGAAGCTGCCGGGCATCAGCGGTACGCGCACCACGCTGCCGCCTGCCAGCGCGATATTGGGCGCATAGCTGTCGTAGCACGGGTCGAGCACGATCACCTCATCGCCGGGGCGCACCACCGCCAGCACGGCGGTCAGAATCGCCTGCGTGGCGCCTGCCGTGATGGTGATTTCCTGGTCCGGGTCGTACGCATGTCCATGCAGCGCCTCGATCTTGCGCGCCACCGCTTCGCGCAGTGTCGGTACGCCGGGCATCGGCGGGTACTGGTTGTGTCCGGCCTGCATGGCCTGGGTCACGGCGTTGACCAGAGCGGGATCGCAGGCAAAGTCGGGAAAGCCTTGCCCCAGGTTCACGGCCCCGTGTTCCTGGGCGAGGGCGGACATCACGGAAAAAATGGTGGTGCCCACCTGCGGCAGTTTGCTGTGCAGCGCGGGGGTACGGACCTTCGGTGCAGAGGGAAGGGTCTGGGGCATGGCGTGGGGTCAGAATTCGTAGTCGTTGACGTGGCCATTCATCGCGCGTGTGATCAGGTCACGGCTCAGGCGGTCGCTCAGCAGTTCGGCAAAGCGATAGACAAAGTTGCGCAGATAGGCCCCCCGCTTGAAGGCCACGCGCGCAACGCTCTGGCCGAACAAGTGGCCCACTGGCCGCACAATCAGATCGCCCACCGTATCGTCCCGCACCGCCATCTCAGCCACGATGCCAATGCCCAGGCCCAGACGCACGTAGGTCTTGATCACGTCAGAGTCAATGGCCTCCAGTGCGATCCGCGGCTGCAGTTTGCGGTTGGCAAAGGCACGGTCGATCTTGCCGCGGCCGGTGAACGAAGGGTGGTAGGTGATCAGGGGCTCGTGGGCAATGTCCTCCAGCCCGATGCGTTCCTTGCCCGCCAGCGAATGGCCTGGCGGCAGTACCAGGACATGCTGCCACTCGTAGCACGGCAGGGTGACGAGTTCCGGGTAATCGGCCAGCGATTCGGTGGCCATGCCGATCTCTGCCGTCTCGTCGATCACCATGCGCGCCACCTGGTCTGGTGTGGCTTGGTGTAGGCTGATGTTGACCTTGGGATAAGCCTCGCGCAGACGCGCCACCGGCACCGGCAGCACGTACCGCGCCTGTGTGTGCGTGGTGGCAATGCTGAGCGTGCCGGTGTCCTGGGCGCTGAACTGTTCTCCGATGCGCTTGAGGTTGCCCACCTCCCGCATGATCACCTCGATGCTGCGCAGCACGTGTTGCCCCGGCTCGGTGATGCGTTTGAGGCGTTTGCCATGCCGCGCGAAGATGTCCACTCCCAGTTCCTCTTCGAGCTCGATGATGGCTTTGGACACCCCGGGCTGTGAGGTGTGCAGCGCCTTGGCGGCTTCCGTGAGGTTGAGATTGCGGCGGGCGGCTTCTTGAACGAAACGAAACTGATGGAGGTTCATGGATCGATATAAGGATCGATCTCATTATGCCTCATTCATCTAAAGAGAGGGTGTTTCGCGCCGATCGGGAGGGGCGAGCATGCGATGTCGGCCATCAAGCGGGTCATGCGCAGGTCTTCCCCAATGGCGGGCTGCAGGTGAAACACCGCCTGTGGATGCTCCGCGCGCAATTGCTCGACGAGCCGCGGGAGGTCTTCGCGCGCATGCTTTCCGATGCCCAGGAACATGGGCACGATCACAATGTGCTGGTGGCCCTCGTCGAGCATTTGGCGCACGGCCGTTGGAAGATCGGGAGGACACAGTTCCAGGTACGCACTGCACACCGCTTGCTCAGGCCGGTCGCGGCGGATCTGCTCTTCCACGGCGCGCAGCGGGGCGCTCCACAAAGGGTCTCGGGAGCCGTGCGAAAACAGCACGATGGCATGTGAAGGGGCTGCAGAGGGTTTCATGGTGGTTCAGCGCCGCAACACCAGCCAGCCAAAAGCAGCCAGCGACAACAGGGTGTAGATGAGGCCCGGAGCGGCGGCCGTCCACATCGGCGACCAATTCTGGAGATTGCCGGCATAGCCGAACACGTTGTTCAGCAGAAAAAAGCTGATGCCCGCCATGACCCCACCGAACACGTAGCCCGCAATGCTGCCCGAACGGAAATGCAGATAGGCAAACGGCAGGGCCAGGACCACCATCACCAGGCAGCTCAAGGGGTAAAACACCTTGCGCCAGAACTCGATTTCGTAGCGTTGGGCCGATTGACCGTTGGCCTCCAGGTGTCGGATGTACTGGAACAGGTCGATGGTGGCCATGCGATCAGGCTTGAACAGTGATGCCGCTACCATGTCCAAGCTCAAGCCGGTCGGCCAGGTCCATTGGGGCAGGCTCTCATGCAGCACCTTGGTGGCGTCGGCCTCGTGGCGTTCAAAGCGGGTGCGTTGCACGTGTTCGAGCAGCCAGCCCGCATCGCCGCCCAACACCCTTCCGCGCTGCGCCTGGGTTTTGGCGGTCAGACGCCCCTCGCTGTCAAACTCGAAAATGCGCACATCCTGCAAAGCTCCGTCTGGCGACAGCGCGCGCACGTTCACGGCGAACGACTGTCCGTTTTGCCGCTCTTTCAGCCAGGTCCCGGTGGCGCCAGAGGTCAGTCGTCCCAGGTGCTGTGCCTTGATGAGTTGGGCGGCCCGGTCTGTGTACGGCGCGATGTAGTCGCCTACGGCAAACGTGATCAGCACAAACATGCCCCCCAGCGTCAATAACGTGCGCAGCGCCTTCCAGGGGCCGAGTCCGCTCGTGCGCATGATGGTGAACTCTGAGCTCTGCGCGAGCCGGGCCGTCACAAAGATGGTGCCGATCAACACCGTGATGGGCAGCAGCTCGTAGAGATGGCTGGGCATGCTCAGCGCCACGAACGCAAGCGCGTGTTCGATTTGGTAGCCGTTCGCTCCGGCTCGGCCGACCCAGCGCAACTCATCGATCAGATCGAAAAAGAAAAAGAGTGCCAGGAAACCGAGCGTGACAAACGCCACGGCGGCCAAAGCCTGGCGGTGGATCAGCTTTCGCAGGGTTCTCATGCCGCTTTTCTCCGGGGCAAAAGCGCGGCGGGCGTCCACTGCAGATGCCGCAAGGTCAGCAGCGTCAGGGCCAGCACGAACACACCGCCATGCAGTGCGAGCGTGAAGAGCGGCATCGAGAGCCGTCCTGCTCCAATCCAGCTTTGTCCAAGCGTCATCAGGTTGTAGTACACAACGAAGGCCAGCAGTGCGAACACCACGGTAGTGCTGCGTGCCACCCGGGGATTCGCGCTGGTCAGCGCCAGCCCGAGCAGCACGAAGTTGAGCGACGCCAATGCGAGCCCCACGCGCCAGCCCAGCTCCGCTTGCAAGGCCGGCTCCGGCGACATCAGCAGGGCCAGGGTCGGCATGGTCTTGACCGACTGGGCATCCGCAGACATGGCAGGCGCTGCCCCGATGCGGGTGGTGTATTCCTCAAACTCGCTGACGGTCGCGCCGGGTTTGGTGCGATCGCTCTCCAGCCGTTGCCCCTGGCTGAGCACCGCCCAGCGCTGCCCATCGCGCACTTCCACCCGGGCTGAGCGGGCCGACGTCACGGCTTCTTGGGTACCCTGCAAAGAGGCAATGAACACGTTGGTGGCTCCGGTTTCCACCGAGCCGTCCCGTTCAATGAAGAACACGCGGGATCCGTTCGCAGACTCCTGAAATTCGCCTGGCGCGATCCGGTCGATGTCGCTCCGTTGCTCGTAGCGGGTTCTGAGCTCTTGGATCTGTTGATTGGCCCAAGGCCAGACCAGCAATGAGAGCACCGTCACGATCAGCATGACCGGCCAGGCAAAGCGCAGCAACGGCCACAACATGCTGGCCAGACCGCGACCCGAAGCGAACCAGATCACCATTTCACTTTCGCGGTACATCCGGGACAGACAGCCGACACAGGCCACAAACAGGCTCAGGCTGAGGATGATCGGCAATTGCCCGAGCACGGTGTAGCCCATCACCAGCATGACATCCGATGGGTTCACGTTGCCCCGCGATGCCTGGCCCAGCGTGCGGATCAGCATCATGGTCATGACCACCGTCACGAGCACGACCAGGGTGGCTCCGAAGCTGCGTGCCAGTTCCTTGCGCAGGGATGAATCGAATAACATCGGTCGGAAGTAAAAAGGCGATTATGAACTTCGAACTCAAGCCGTTGGGCGCCGCGGGATTGGCTGCCGACAAGAGTGATCTGTTGCTGTATCTAGTGGGCGATGGTTTCGCCCCTGCGTCTGATGCGCTGTCTTTGCTGACAGCGCAAGCCCTCAAGGCTGGAGACTTTGCCACGCAGGCCGGCAAATCGTTGGCGCTGTACCAAGTGCCGGGCGTGAGCGCGCGTCGCGTGCTTTTGCTGGGTGCTGGCGATGCCTCGGCACGATCGGTTCGTCTGGCCCTGAACGCGGCGTCTACGGCCCTGCGCGCCCCGAAAACAGCGCGTGTGGTGCTGGCCTGGGCCCTGGCACCGACTCCAGAGGCTGTGGCCACGGCCTTGCAGGGCGTGGCAGAGGCCACGTACACCTACACCGTGACCAAGTCCAAGGCAGAAGCGCGCCAGTTGCAGAAAGTGCGCGTCGCTGTCGCCGACACCGCGGACATGCGTGCTGCCGTGCTGCGCGCGCAGGCCTTGGTGGCCGGGGTGGAACTGGCGCGTGAATGGGGCAACCGCCCAGCCAACCATGCCACACCGTCCATGTTGGCCACCGCGGCCCAGGCACTGGCCAAGCACCGCAATGTGCAGTGCCGGGTCTTGGAGGAGCCTGCGATTCGCAAGCTCGGCATGGGGGCTTTTCTGGCTGTGGCGCGCGGCTCGGAAGAGGCTCCGCGCTTCATCGAGCTCCGCTATGAAGGGGCCGCCAAGCAGCAAGCGCCGGTGGTGCTCGTGGGCAAGGGCATCACGTTTGACACGGGAGGCATCTCCATCAAGCCGGCACCCGAGATGGACGAAATGAAATTCGACATGTGCGGTGCGGCCAGCGTGCTGGGGGTGTTTCAGGCACTGGCAGTGCTGCAACCTGCTATCAACGTGGTCGGACTGATCCCGGCCTGCGAGAACATGCCGGATGGTCGAGCGCTGAAGCCAGGTGATGTGGTGACCAGCATGAGCGGATTGACCATCGAAGTGCTCAACACCGATGCAGAGGGGCGCTTGATCCTGTGCGACGCACTGGCCTACGCAGACCGTTTCAAACCGGCTGCGGTGGTGGACATTGCAACCCTGACCGGTGCCTGCGTCATTGCGCTGGGAGGCGTGCGCAGCGGCTTGTTCAGCAACAACGACGGCTTGGCCGCCTCGCTGCAGGCTGCGGGAGACGCGGCGCTGGATCCGTGCTGGCGGATGCCGCTCGACGACGACTATGCCGAAGGCTTGAAGAGCCCGTTTGCAGACATGGGCAATGTAGCGGGCCGTGCCGCGGGGGCGGTGACGGCTGCCAAGTTCTTGCAGCGGTTCGTCAAGGATTGGCCCTGGGCGCACCTCGACATTGCTGGCACCGCCTGGCGAGGTGGGGCACAAAAAGGGGCGAGCGGCCGGCCGGTACCCCTGCTGCTGGAGTACCTGCTGCGCCATGCAAGTCCATCGGCCGCACAAGGCAAGGCCGAAAAGTCATCCGTGGCGCGCAAGGCCCGGGTGTCTAAGACGTCTGAGGCGCGTGCGCCACGCCCCTGACCCCTTGCCCGCTGACGAAACGCCTGCTGTGCCAGAGGTCAAGTTCCATTTCAACGTTCCGGACAAGGCGCTCTACGCTTGCCGGCTCGCGCGCAAGGCAGTGCGCTCGGGCGCGCGGCTGCTGATGGTGGGGCCCTCCGCCCAGCTGCAGCGACTGGACAGCCTGCTCTGGTCGTTTTCTGCGGTGGATTTTGTGCCGCATGCCTGGTGCGCAGACAACACGGCTACGGCGCGTTTTGCTCCTGTGCTGCTGGCGGAGCGCGCGCCTGCCGATGCGGTCTTCGATGCCGTGCTGCATCTCGGTGATCGGGTTCCCGAGGGCTGTGACGCCTGGGCTCGGGTGATCGAACTGGTCAGTGCCTCTGACGCAGCCGACCGCGAGCAGGCTCGGATGCGCTGGCGTGCCTATCGCGACCGCGGATGGACCATCGATCGCCATGACGTGCAGAAGGATCCTCAGTCGTGAATACCCCTCCGCCACGGCAGCCTCCGCGCTTTGTGCCCACGCTCACTGATGTGGTGCATGTGCCGCATGCGGTCCCGTTGGCGGTGCAACCTGGCACCACAAGCGCGCTTCCCGGCCCTCGTGCAGATCTCTCCTCTGCTGCTGCGCCAGCGCCAGCGGGTGCTGGGTCCGTCCATGTGGCTGCGGCGCCCGCCGCTTCGAATGGCCTGCATGGGCAGGCCCGCTCTGCTCCAGTGGTGCAGACTTCGGCGCTGCCGCCAAATGGTCGGCCGCTGCCTTCGGCGGCAACGGCTGCCGCCACACCCGTTCTACCAAGCGCGGCTTTGCTGGAGGAGCATCTCGTGCACCAGGTGCTTCAGCGCATTGATGTGCGGCTGGGGCCCAGGTTGGAGAGGGTCATCGCTGACGTGGTGCGGGAGCAGACTCGGCAGTTGTTGCCACGGCTTCGCGAGGAGTTGGCAACGGTCGTGCAGCGGGTGGTCAATGAAGCTGTCGCAGAAGAGTTGGCACGCCCCATGTCGACACCCCCGAGGGGCTCGGGACGATGACAGGGTTATCCCCTGTGGTTTCCGGCCCATGTCATCGTGTTCCCTAATGATCTGGCCCATAAATTGCGATATGTTCGCCTGCGTTGAGACACCAGACAAATCTCAGCGTTTATCTTTACTGGAGATTGATATGCAATTGAAGTTGAAACTGACCGTGGTTGCTGCTATCGCAGCTGCTGCTGGTGTGGCCTCTGCACAAGAGCAGGTGGTCAAGATCGGCCACGTGGCACCGGTTTCTGGCGCCCAAGCGCACTACGGCAAGGACAACGAAAATGGCGCTCGCATGGCCATCGAAGAGCTCAACGCCCAAGGCGTGACCATCGGTGGCAAGAAGATCAAATTCGAGCTGGTAGCTGAAGACGACGCAGCCGATCCCAAGCAGGGCACCGCCGCAGCACAGAAGCTGTGCGATGCCAAGGTTGCTGGCGTCGTGGGCCACCTGAACTCCGGTACTACGATTCCCGCTTCGAAGGTCTACAACGACTGCGGTATCCCGCACATCACCGGTGCCGCCACCAACCCCAACCTGACCCGCCCGGGCTACAAGACCACCTTCCGCATCATCGCCAATGACAACGCGCTGGGTGCAGGTCTGGCAGTGTATGCAGCCGACACGCTCAAGCTGAAGACCGTGGCCATCGTGGACGACCGTACCGCATATGGCCAGGGCGTGGCAGACGTGTTCAAGAAGACCGCTGTCGCCAAGGGCATCAAGGTGGTGGACGAGCAGTTCACGACCGACAAGGCCACCGACTTCATGGCGATCCTGACCGCCATCAAGGCCAAGAATCCCGATGCCATCTTCTTCGGCGGCATGGACCCCCAAGCCGGCCCGATGCTGCGTCAGATGGAGCAACTGGGCATGGGCAACGTGAAGTTCTTCGGCGGCGATGGCATTTGCACGTCTGAAATCGCCAAGCTTGCCGCTGGTGCCAAGACCCTGAACAACGTGGTCTGCGCAGAAGGCGGTGCTTCGCTCGACAAGATGCCTGGCGGCAAGGCCTGGAAGGTCAAGTACGACGCCAAGTACCCCGGCCAGTTCCAGGTGTACAGCCCCTACACTTACGATGCCACCTTCCTGCTGGTGGACGCCATGAAGCGCGCCAACTCGGTGGATCCCAAGGTGTACATCCCCGAACTCGCCAAGAGCAACTTCAAGGGCGTGACCTCCACGATCCAGTTCGAGCCCAACGGCGAACTGAAGAACCCCGCGATCACGCTGTACTCGTACAAGGACGGCAAGAAGTCGCCCCTGAACTGATCTGCGTCATCCATGGCCCCACTGTCTGGGGCCGGTGGATAGATCAGGAGCCCCGCCTTGTGCGGGGTTTTTTGTTGTGGGGGACACCAATACAAAGGCATAGAACAACGCGGGCCGATACCGGATGCGTGTCCTCGCGCCTTGCTGGAGCCATGCGAGCCGTGTAAGCCGGCGCCCCCGATCTGGGCCGAGGTGCACGATTCAGCCTAGAAACCGCAGTTGGATGCGCCCGCCAGTGCCGTGATCGGCGCG
>JBKBUN010000105.1:0-11305 GCA_046289925.1 Burkholderiaceae bacterium
AGCGCGCCCACAAGGCGCAACTTCAACGGACATCAGAACTTTTCAGTGCGAACAAGCGGTCCACTGCGGTTTCTAGGTTCAATAGGTGTAGACGCCGCGCCCGGTCTTGCGGCCCAGGCGCCCCGCAGCCACCATTTCCTTGAGCAGCGGGCAGGGGCGGTACTTGCTGTCGCCAAACTCTTTCAGGTAAACCTCCATCACCGCCAGGCACACGTCCAGACCGATCATGTCGGCCAGCGCCAGCGGACCAATGGGCTGGTTGCAGCCCAGTTTCATGCCGGCGTCGATGTCTTCGGGCGTGGCCAGACCCTCGGCCAGCACAAAGAAGGCCTCGTTGATCATGGGCACCAGAATGCGGTTGACCACGAAGCCGGGTGCGTTCTTGACCGTGATCGGCGTCTTGCCCAGGGCCACCGCCAGCGCGTGCACCGCGTCGTGTGTGGCGTCGCTGGTCTGCAGGCCGCGGATGATCTCTACCAGCGCCATCATCGGCACCGGGTTGAAGAAATGCATTCCGATGAAGCGGTCGGCGCGGCCTGTGGCGGCGGCCAGTTGCGTGATCGAGATCGACGAGGTGTTGGAAGCGATGATGACCTCGGGGCGGGCCAGCGCATCCACCTGCTTGAGGATCTTGACTTTGAGTTCGTGGTTCTCGGTGGCCGCCTCGATGATCAGGTCGGCCGACTGCAGGTCCTCGTAGCGCGTGGACCCCTGAATGCGCGCCAGCGCCGCGTCCTTGTCAGCGGCGGTGATCTTCTCTTTCTTGATCAGCCGGTCCAGGCTGCCGGCCACGGTGGCAATGCCTTTTTGCACTGCAGCATCGGAGATGTCCACCATGACCACAGGAATGCCTACGACCGCGCATGCCTGTGCGATGCCATTGCCCATGGTGCCTGCGCCGATGATGCCAACCGTACGAATTTGCATATAGAGAGCTCTCTTCAAAGTGAAAACGACGCCAAAGATGGTACGCGCAATCGCACGGTCGTTCGGTTATCGTGGCTCGGCACAACAACACATCCAGAAGTGGTGAAGGAGACCCATGTTTGACTATGTCGTGATCGGTGGAGGCTCCGCCGGCTCGGTGCTGGCTGGCCGCCTGTCGGAAGACCCGGCCGTGCGCGTGTGCCTGCTCGAGGCTGGGCCAGCCGACCAAAGCGTGTTCATTCACTGTCCGGCAGGTATCGCCGTGATGGCCAAATTCGAGCTCAATGGATGGGGTCAGTACACCACCCCCCAGCCTGGTCTCAATGGCCGCAAGGGCTTCCAGCCGCGCGGCAAGGTGCTGGGCGGATCCAGCTCCATCAACGCCATGGTCTACATCCGTGGCCAGCATGCCGACTACGACCACTGGGCAGCCCAGGGCAACCCCGGCTGGGGCTGGAACGACGTCAAGCCTTACTTTCTGCGTGCCGAGCACAACGAGCGTGGTGGCGACGACTGGCACGGCCAGGGGGGGCCATTCAATGTGGCCGATCTGCGATCGCCCAATCGCTTCAGCCACGCGTTTGTCGAAGCGGGAGTGCAAGCCGGTCATCCGCGCAACCCGGACTTCAATGGAGCCGACCAGGAGGGCGTGGGCCTGTACCAGGTGACGCACAAGAATGGCGAACGCCACAGCGCTGCCAAGGGCTACCTGACGCCACACCTCGGCCGGCCCAATCTGCAGGTGGTGACCGGAGCACGGGCTACACGCATTCTTTTCGAAGGGCGGCGTGCTGTGGGGGTGGAATACCGCCTGGGCAACCAGGGGGCGCTGCAGCAGGTGCGCGCGCGGCGCGAGGTGCTGCTGAGCGCTGGCGCCTTGATGTCGCCGCAATTGCTGATGCTGTCAGGCGTGGGGCCTGGTGCCCACCTGCAGCAGCACGGTATCTCTGTCGTGCACGATCTGCCTGGCGTGGGCCAGCATCTGCATGACCATCCCGATGTGGTGCAGGTGTTCGACGCGCCCCAGTTGCGCGACCTTTTTGGCCTCTCGCTGTCCGGCATGGTATCGGCGCTGCGGGGCATCCAGGAATGGCGACGCAGCCGCACGGGCCTGCTGACCACCAACTTTGCTGAGGCCGGGGGCTTCATCAAGAGCGCGCCGTCCGAGCCGGCGCCGGATCTGCAATTGCATTTTGTGGTGGGCAAGCTGGTAGACCACGGCCGCAAGACCGTGCTTGGCCACGGCTACTCGGTCCACGTGTGCCTGCTGCAGCCGCGCAGCCGCGGCAGCGTGAGGCTGGCGAGTCCTGATCCGCACGCTCTGCCGCAGGTCGATCCGGCCTTTTTTTCCGACCCCGACGACATGCAACGCATGGTGCGTGGCTTCAAGCGCACACGCGAGATCATGCAGCAGCCGGCCCTTGCGCAATATGGCGCCAAGGAACTGGCGGCCTCGGCCAGTGCGCAAAGCGATGCTGACATTGAACAGTTCATTCGCAACTATGCCGACACCATCTATCACCCGGTGGGCAGTTGCCGCATGGGCCCAGGGCCTCTGGACGTGGTGGATGCCGAATTGCGCGTGCATGGCCTACACGGCCTGCGCGTGGTCGATGCGTCGATCATGCCGCGCATCGTGAGCGGCAACACCAACGCACCGACGGTCATGATCGCCGAGAAGGCGGTGGACCTGATCCGTGCAGCCGCCTGATCAGGCGCCAAAGCGGCGCCGCGTGAGGGCGAGCGCCAACCAGAACGCCACCGCTGTGGTGCCTGCCAGCACCAGGCCGTGGCGCCATGCGTGTTCGGGCCAGCGGTCTAGGAACAGTGGGCGCACCAGTTCTACGGCGTTGGTCAGTGGCAGCCATTCCGACACGCTGCGCACCCAGCCGGGCAATTGTTCGCGGGGGAAGAACACGCCTGACAGGAACATCATGGGCGTGAGCACCAGCGTGAAGTAGTAAGTGAAGAAGTCGTAACCCTTGGCCAGGGCGTTGAAGATCAGCGCGATGCTGGAGAACATGATGCCCACGCCCAGCAGCACCGGCCAGGCCACGAGCAGCTTGGGCGAATGGCTGATGCCCAGCGCCAGCATCACGCCCAGGATGGCCGTGACCGTGAACAGCGCCTTGAAGGCCGCCCACAGCATTTCGGCCAGCACCACGTCGTCGAGCGTGACCGGGGCGTTCATGATGCCGTCCCAGGTCTTTTGCACATGCATGCGCGAAAAGGCCGAGTACAGCGCTTCAAAGCTCGCAGCGTTCATCGCACTCATGCAGATGGAGCCGCTGGCCAGAAAGAGGATGTAGGGCACCTGCTGTGCGCCGGCGCTCACCTGGCCCACCAATGCGCCCATCCCGTACCCAAAGGCGACGAGCCACATCAGCGGTTCGGCGATATTGCCGACCAGGCTGGGAACGGCCAGCTTGCGCCACACCAGCAGGTTGCGCAGAAACACAGGCCACCAGCGGCGCGACAACTGAGGGGGACGCCAGACCGAGGGCGCCCTTAAGGCTGCAGAGGCAGGGACGGCACTGTTCATGCCGCTATTGTGATCAAACTCCCGCTGGCCAGGGCGCCACCGGCACGGTCTGGCACCTGCATTGCGTTCCTGCGGGCCATGACCGCATCGCCCATGCCTTGGTCGTTTGCGCGCGAGTTCGGTTCGGCCAAGGCGGCCGAGTACGGGCGCAGCTTTCCGATTGCCACGGAGGGCGGGGCTATGCGCCCCCAGGTCTCTTATCCGGGGGGGCATGGCGCAATCGCGCACGGTCAGCCACCTTCGCGGATCTGCCGCCCCGTCAGCTTGAGGAACAGGTCTTCCAGGTTGGCCGGGCGGTGCAGGGTGCGCAGGTGGGCATGCTGCTCCAGTGCCAGCAGCAGGGGGCGCGCCTCCTTCACATAGAAGAACACCGTCTCGCCGCTCACTTCTACGCGCGCTGCCAGGCTGCGCAGGGTCGCATCGCCTGCCAGGGCCAGCGCGCCCTGCCCATAGACCTCGACCACCTCGGGCTCCAGATGCTGCGCGATCAACTCACGCGGGCGGCCTTCGGCAATCTTGCGGCCGTGGTCCAGCACCAGCAGGCGCGAGCATAGGCGCTCTGCCTCGTCCATGAAGTGCGTGGTCAGCAGGATGGACTTGCCTTGCTGGAGCAGCAGTTGCAGTCGCTCCCACATCAGGTGGCGGGCCTGCGGGTCCAGGCCCGTGGTGGGTTCGTCCAGCAGCAGCAGTTGCGGATCGTTCACCAGCGCACGCGCCAGCGACAGCCGCCGTTTCATGCCACCCGACAGTTCGCCCGGCTTGGCATCGGCCTTGTGGGTCAAGGCGGCAAACTCTAGCAAGGCCGGTATGCGCTCGCGCATGCGGGCGGCCCCGATGCCAAAGTAACGGGCATACACCCGTAGGTTTTCGGCGCAGCTGAAGTCCGGGTCCAGGGTGTCAAACTGCGACACTACGCCCAGACGCGACTTGATCTGGAGCGCGTCCGAGGGCATTTCCCAGCCCCCGTGGTCCGGGGTGGGGAAGAAGCGCACGCGCCCGGCGTCTGGCACAGTGAGGCCCAGGCACATGCGGATGGTGGTGGTCTTTCCGGCTCCGTTGGGGCCGATTACGCCCAGGCATTCACCCGGCGCGATGGAGAAGGAGACACCGTCCACGACGGTGGTGTCGGCAAAGCGCTTGCGCAGCGCCTGAACGTCGAACAGCGCGGTCATGCCAGCAAGCATACCCGGCGGGTCGGCAGGCCTGTTGCAGTGGCTGGTGGATCAGGCCGAGACCAGGCGGCCACGGCCAGCCGCCTTGGCCTGGTTGAGTGCAGCGTCGGCGCGCGAGAGCAGGCCTGCCAAGCTGGCCTCCCCGGGGGCCAGGAGCGCCAGTCCACCGCTGTAGTCCAGTACGAAGCCCAGTTCGGCAGCGCTGGCATCGTGCAGCCGCTCGCGCAGGCGCCGGTCAAAAGCGGCGCCGGCCGGAGCGCTGTTGTGCAGCAGCAGCACGCCAAACTCCTCGCCCCCCAAACGGCCCACCAAGTCACCGTTGCGGCAGGTTTCTTCCAGCAGTCGCGCAAACAGCTTGAGTGCCTGATCGCCCACGTCGTGCCCGTGGCGGTCGTTGATGCCCTTGAAATCGTCCAGGTCCAGCATTAGGGCCGTCATTGGCAGCCGGTGCCGCCATGCCTGGGCGAGCATGTTTTCGCCTTGCGCCATGAACCCGCGCCGGTCGAGCAGGGCAGTCAGGCTGTCGGTCATGGCCAGCGTGCGCAGCTTGAGCTCGGCCTCGTCGCGCCAGGCCACCAGCAGGGCCACCGTGCCCAGCACCAGAGAGACATTGGTGGCCACAGCCGCCATGAGATTGACCGGGTGCGGCGTGCGAAAGCTCGGGTACTGGTCGGTGAAGGCGCCCAGCAGGCCGCGGGCGATGGTGAAGATGGCCGATGTGGTCAGGCAGGCCATGAGCAGGTAGCGCCAGCGGCGGTCGGCTTCGCGTACCGGGTACAGCGCAGCGCGCGCGACGATCAGCATGCTCGCGCCCATCAGCAGATTGGCCCAGCCCACGCGCCAGGCGTAATGCTCAAAACCCAGCGTGTAGCCCAGCGGCGTCAGGATGACCAGCGCCAGCAGCGGTTTTTCCAGCGGGCGCGGCCCCAGCCATTCGTGCAGCGCACGGAAGATCATCCACTGCGCAAGCGCATTGGCCGCCACTGACACCGTGGACAGGGCCTGGTCCCAGAACGAGGCCGACAGGATGATCGCCACCCAGGCACCGGCTTGCAGCATCAGGCTCTTTTGCGCAAACCGTGCGGCCCGGCTGATGCCCTGCCCCATGATCATCGGCAGCGTGGCCGAGATCATCAGCAGGTTGACGGTCATCACAACCGTCAGGGTGAGGAAGTCCAGTTGCATCACGCTCTGGGGCTGCAGCGATCCGATGGTCCGCAGCTTACTGGAACGCCACTTCGGCAAAGCTGCGCAGCTTGCGGCTGTGCAGGCGGTGCACCCCGCCTTCGCGCAGGATGTCGATGGCGCGTATGCCGATGCGCAGGTGTTGGTCTACGCGCTCGCGGTAGAAGTGGTTGGCCATGCCGGGCAGTTTGATCTCGCCATGCAGCGGCTTGTCGGACACGCACAGCAGCGTGCCGTAGGGCACGCGGAAGCGAAAGCCGTTGGCGGCAATGGTTGCGCTTTCCATGTCCAGCGCCACGGCGCGGCTTTGGCTGAAGCGGCGCTGCGGCTTGTTGTCGGGCAGCAGTTCCCAGTTGCGGTTGTCGGTGCTGGCCACGGTGCCGGTGCGCATCACGCGCTTGAGGTCGGCCGCCCCAATCTGCGTGACATCGGCCACCGCCTGCTGCAGCGCGAGCTGGATTTCGGCAAGGGCCGGAATCGGCACCCACAGCGGCAGGTCTTCGTCGAGCACATGGTCTTCGCGCACATAGGCGTGGGCGAGCACGTAGTCGCCCAACTGCTGGCTGTTGCGCAGGCCGGCGCAGTGGCCCAGCATCATCCAGGCGTGTGGGCGCAGCACGGCAATGTGGTCGGTGATGGTCTTGGCATTGGCCGGGCCCACGCCGATGTTGACCATGGTGATGCCCGTGCGGTCGGCGCGCATCAGGTGGTAGGCCGGCATCTGCGGCAGCCGGGGCGGGGCGCTGCCCAGCGCATCGCCCGCCTCGGCCGGAAGGCCGCGGCGGCGTGTGACCACATTGCCGGGCTCCACAAAGGCCACATAGGGGCTGTCTTCGCGCGCCATTTCGGCGTGGCCCAAGCGCACGAATTCGTCGATGTAGAACTGGTAGTTGGTGAACAGTACAAAGTTCTGGAACCATTCGGGCGCTGTGCCGGTGTAGTGGCGCAGCCGGTGCAGCGAATAGTCCACGCGCGGCGCGGTGAACAGCGACAGCGGCAGCGGCTCGTCGGCGCGGGGCTCCCAGGTGCCGTTGGCAATGCCGTCGTCCATGGCCGATAGGTCGGGCAGGTCGAACAGGTCGCGCATGAGCATGCGCCGCTCGGGCGTCAGCGAGCCTTCGATGTGGTCGTGCTCGGCAAACGAGAAGTGGATCGGAATGGGATGGGTGCTGGTGCCGACCTCCAGGTCCACGCCGTGGCTGATGCGCAGCAGGCGGAACTGTTCGGCGTAGTAGTCGGCAAACAGGTCGGGCCGTGTGAGCGTGGTTTCATAGCGCCCCGGGCCTTCGACGAAGCCGTAGGCCAGTTTGGTGTCGGTGCGCGCCACGGTGCTGGTGTGTACCCGAACGTAGGGGTAGAAGGCGCGCACCGGAGCGCTGGGCGTGTCGCCCGCCACGAAACGTTGCATGGCCTCGCGCAGGTGCCCGATCTGCTGCTGGTAGATCCGCTGGACCTGTCGCAGTGCTTCTTCAGGATCGGCGTGGCGAGAGGGGGGAATGAACTCGGGGATCAGTGCCATGGCGTTATTGTGGCCTGCCCGGTGCTTCGGGCGACGGGGGGCTGCGGTGCCGCGCGCGGGCCATGCCGCCAGACTGCCAGGCATTCCACCAGGCGGTCAGGGCTGTGCTCTCCATCGGGGCCGCCACCACGTAGCCCTGGCAGATGTCGCAGTCCAGCGTGCGCAGCAGTTCCACCTGGGCCTGGGTTTCCACCCCTTCGGCCACGGTTTGCAACTGCAGGCTGCGGGCCATTTGCACGATGGCGGTGACGATGGCCACGTCGTCGGCGTTGTCCGGCGTGTCCATCACGAAGGAGCGGTCGATCTTGATCTGGTCGAGCGGGTAGCGCTTAAGGTACGCCAGCGACGAATAGCCGGTGCCAAAGTCGTCGATCGCAATGCGCACGCCCAGCGCCTTGAGGGCGTTGAGTGTGTGCTGTGCGCCGTCTTCCGGGTGCATGAGCACGCTTTCGGTGAGCTCAATTTCCAGGCACGATGGCGGCAGCCCGGTGCTTTGCAGCACCTCGGCCACCTCGGCCACCATGTCGCGCTGACGGAACTCCAGCGCCGACAGGTTGACGGCCACCGGCACCTGCGGCCAGCCGGCATCCAGCCAGGCTTTCATCTGGCGGCAGGCCTCGCGCAGCACCCAGCGGCCGATGGGCGAGATCAGGCCGCGCGCCTCGCAAAAGCCGATGAACTCTTGTGGCCCCACGATGCCGCGGTGGGGGTGCCGCCAGCGCACCAGCGCTTCCAGGCCGCACAGTTCGCCGGTGCGCAGATGCGTCTGTGGCTGAAAGTGCAGCACGAACGCGCCGGTGGCGATCGCCTCGCGCAGCAGGCGCTCGCGCTGCAGAATTTCCAGGGCGCAGCTGTCCATTGCCGGGTCGTAGCACTGCACCATACCCGGGCCGATGCGGCGCGCATGGTGCAGTGCAGCATCCGCGCAGCGCAGCAAGGCATCGCCTGTGCCTGCATGCGCCGGAAACAGCCCGATGCCCACGCTGGATGTGACCGTGACCGGCATGCCCGCCAGCTCGAACGGGGCATGCAGCGCATCGCGCAGCCGCTCGGCGGCGGCGGTGGCATCGCCCGGCGACTCGAGCGGGTCCAGCACGGCCACGAACTGGTCGTCGCCCAGCCGGGCCAGCAGATCGTCTGTGCCCAGCGTGGCCTGCAAGCGGCCCGCCACGTCGCACAGCAGATGGTCGCCTGCGGCATGGCCCAGCGATTCGTTGACGGTGCGGAAGTGGTCCAGGTCCAGCAGCAGCACGGCGATCTGGTGGCCCTGGCGCAGTGCGCGCGTGATGCGCTGGGTCAGTTGCTCCAGCAGGTTGCGCCGGTTGGGCAGTTGCGTCAGCACGTCGTGCAGCGCCATGAATGCGCTGCGTTCCTGCGCCTGCTTGCGCAGCGAAATGTCGCGCAGGATGGCCACGCGGTAGCTGGTGCCGTGCAGCGGCATGGTCTTGCCGACGATCTCCACCGGAATGGTGCGGCCGTCGCGGTGGGTGATGGCGGCCTCGTACGGGTCTTCGCGTCCGGCCTGCACGTAGGCCTCGGCTGCAGCGCGGTAGGCGGGTGCAATAAAGTCCAGTGTCGGATGTCCGCGCAGTTCGTCGAGCGCATAGCCGGTCAGCCGCTCCAGCGCCTGATTGCCGTCCACGATCAGCCCGTGCTGGTGGAACACCACGGCCTCTTCGGTGGCTTCGGTGAACTTGCGGATGCGATCGTTGCTCTCGCGCACCGCGCGTTCGGCCTGCCACTGCGCGGTGATGTCTTCGATGCGCACCAGCAGGCCCACCGGCGGCGTCTGCGGCGTGGTCTGGTGGGGGATGAACTGCACTTCGACCACGCGGTGGCGGCCGCCGGCCAGTGGATGCTCGCGCAGGTAGCGCACGGTGTTGCCCTGCAGGCAGCGCTCTACGTGGGGCTGGGCACGCGCCCATGCCTCTGGGCCCAGCACCTCGGGTGGCGTCAGGCCGACGATCGAATCCACCGTGCGGCCTGCAAAACGGGCGTAGCGCGCATTGGCAAACGCACAGCGCAACGCTGGTCCGCCGAAGTAGGCCAGCAGTCCTGGCTCGGCATCGGCAACCAGACGCAGCAGGGTGTGGTGGAAATTGTCTCCCGGGGTGCTGGCGTCCAAGGCGCTGCTGGTATCTGGCATATCCCTGCTTTTGTGGATGATTCGTTATAGCCGATCCGAACCGCAGCGGCCATCGGGCAGATTCCGGAGCAGGAGAGGCCTTTTCAGGACCCATCACAAGGCGTGCGCTCGCCACAGCGGCCGTGCCGGGGCGGCCAGTGTCTGGGCTGGGGGCTGGCGGCGATTCTGGCTTGCGGAAACCCCGCAGACGTTTGGTGTAATCCGGTGCATGTCCAGCGCACCAACGCCCATGTCCAACCCCGCGACCTCCACGGCTGACCTTCCTGGCCACCTCACCCCCCGCACCCTGCTCTGGGCTTCGGTGGGCGTGGCGCTGGCCACGATTGCCCTCAAAACCCTGGCCTGGTGGATCACGGGCTCGGTGGGGCTGTTGTCGGACGCCATGGAATCGTTTGTGAACCTGGCGGCCGCCGTGTTTGCGCTGGCCATGGTGACCATTGCGCAGCGCCCGGCCGACGACGACCACCCCTATGGCCACCACAAGGCCGAGTACTTCTCGTCGGGCTTCGAGGGAGTGCTCATCGTGGGCGTGGCGCTGGCCATTTTGTGGGCGGCGGTGCACCGACTGTTCGATCCGCAACCGCTCGAATCGCTGGGCTGGGGCCTGGGGCTGTCGATGGCGAGTTCGGCCCTCAACGGCGCACTGGCCTGGGCCATGCTGCGCACCGCGCGCCAGGTGCGCTCGATTGCGCTGGAGGCCGACGCGCGCCACCTGCTGACCGACGTGTGGACCTCGGCTGGCGTGCTCGTGGGCCTGGTGGGCGCGGCGCTCACGGGCTGGCTGTGGCTGGATGCGCTAGCCGCCATGGGCGTGGCGCTGAACATCCTGCGCGAAGGTGCGGCGCTGGCCTGGCGCTCGGTGCAGGGGCTCATGGACGAGGCCGTCGAGCCCGAGGTGCAGACCTCCATCGACCAGACGCTGCAGGGCTTTGTGCAGCGGGCCGCGCCCGGTGCGCTGCGCTTTGACCATGTGGTCACGCGGCGTGCCGGCCAGCGGCGCTTTGTCGACTTGCACATGCACATGCCGGGCCACTGGACGCTGGACGACGCCGCGGTGCTGCGAGGCGAGGTAGAGCGCGCCCTGATGGCCGCCGTGCCCGGCCTGCGCGCCACCATCGAACTGCTGCCCACCGATGTGGAAGCGCATTTGGACGACCGCCCCGCAGTGAAGGAGCCCGCATGATGGCGGTGTTACAGCGCGTGGCCCAGGCCCGGGTGGAAGTGTCGGGCCATGTGGTCGGGGCCATCGGCCCGGGTCTGCTGGTGCTGGTGTGTGCCGAGCGCGGCGACACCGAGGCCGAGGCCGAGCGCCTGCTGGCCAAAATCCTGAAGCTGCGCATCTTCAGCGACGAGGCCGGCAAGATGAACCGCAGCGTGCAAGACCTGGACGGCCAGGGCCGCTGCGGCGGCCTGCTGCTGGTGAGCCAATTCACACTGGCGGCCGACACTTCAGGCGGCAACCGGCCCAGCTTCACCCAGGCCGCCGCGCCAGGCGACGGCCACCGCCTGTACGAACACTTCGTGGCCCGCGCCCGAGCGCAACACCCCGAAGTGGCCACAGGTCAGTTCGCGGCCGACATGCAGGTGCACCTGGTCAACGACGGGCCGGTGACGATCCCGATGCGCATAGCACCTGCCGTAGCCCGAGCCTAGGAGCCTGTCGGACTTGGGAATCGTCGGCTGCCAATGGGCCGCAGCGGTTCATTTTTCACCGTCTTTTGGCCCCATAGCCCCGCGATGGGGCTGCAAACACGGCGAAAACGGTCCTCGCTGGGGCGCATTTTCGCTTTCGACGCCCCAAGTCCGACAGACTC
>JBKBUN010000106.1:0-11060 GCA_046289925.1 Burkholderiaceae bacterium
TCAAGAGCGGCCGAGTCCGGGGTACGTCATCGGCGTGGGCGAAACGCTCGAAGACCTGCAGACCGTCAACGCCCGCGAAGTCGCGCAGGCCCTGCTGGCCTGACGCGCAGGCTGCCAGGGCGCGGGTGCATGCGCCCAGCGCTGTGCTGACCTCGGGCCGCTCTTGGTGCGGCACTGCCGCATTTGGGCGTTGCGCCCCCAGACAAAAGCCCGCATCATGCACCGATCCCTACTGCGGAGATGGCCATGGTGGAGGAGCTGGTCAAAGGCGCGGCGCTGTTGCTGGCGCTGTACTTCTTGCATGGATTCATCGTGCGCCTGTGGCGGCGGCACGCTGTGGCGGGACAGGTGTTGTCCGGTTGCCTGTTCGGAGGCATCTGCATCCTGGGCATGGTGATGCCACTCGTGCTCATGCCCGGTGTGATCTTCGATGCACGCTCGGTGGTGCTGTGCATGGCCGGGCTGTTTGGCGGCCCGCTGGTCGGCCTGATCGCGGCCACCATGACGGCCTCATGGCGCGTTTGGGTCGTGGGGGGTGACGGTGCCAGCATCGGCATGTGGATGGCGTTTGTATACGTCGCCCTTGGGCTGGCCTACCGCGCGGCCCGTGAGCGCGGCTGGGTTACGGTCAAGCCACTGCCCCTGCTGGGTTTCGGCCTGGTCGTGCACCTGGTGGCGGTCGGGATGTTCCAGTTCACCCCGCCCGCCGTGGCTGCACGCATCAACGACACCGTCGCCATTCCCTACGTCATCGTCTTGACCCTGGCCACGCCGCTTCTGGGCTGGCTGCTGCATGATGTCGAGCGCAGGCTGCAAACCGAAGCCGCTCTGGTGGCCAGCGAGGCACGATTGCGCGCTGTGACACAGGCGCTGCCCGACGTGCTGCTGTTGCTGGACGAGGACGGTCGGTACCTCGAAGTGCTGTCGGCACGCCCGAGCTACCTGGTGGCCCGCCGTGAAGACCTGATCGGTCGGCACTTGCACGAGGTGCTACCGCCCGACCGCGCCACCAAATTTCTGCAGCTCATTCGCCAAACCCTGGCGGTGGGCGAGACCCAGTCGACGGAATACACGCTCGACACCCTGTCGGGCCAACGACACTTCGAAGCGCGGGTGCAACCGCTGGGCACGCGGGTGGGCGGACGCCTGGCAGTGGTGCTGCTCGCCCGCGATGTGACAGCACGACATGAGGTGGAGCGTGCCCTGCACGAATCGGAGATGCGCTTTCGCACCGTGCTGCGCAACCTCACATCGATTTCGGTGCAGGGCTACCGGACGGACGGCACCACCAGCTACTGGAACCACGCTTCCGAGCTGCTGTACGGATACACCGAGGCGGAGGCCCTGGGCCGCAACCTGCTGGACCTGATCATTCCGCCGCCCATGCACGACGCGGTGCGTGCCGACATGGCCCGCATGTTCGCCACGGGTGAGGCCATTCCGGTGGGCGAGCTGCGGCTGCGCCGCAAAGATGGCAGCCTGGTGGATGTGTTCTCCAGCCATGTCCTCATCCATGTGCCGGGGCAGGACCCGGAGATGTTCTGCATCGACATCGACATTTCCGCCCGCAAGGCAGCAGAAGAAGAGGCACGGTACCTGGCCTGCTACGACCCGCTGACACAACTGCCCAACCGCCGCATGCTGCTGGACCGCTTGACGCAGGTGATGGCGGGCAGCGCGCGCAGCGGCCATTACCTGGCGGTGCTGTTTGTGGACCTGGACCACTTCAAAACCCTGAACGACACCCAAGGCCACGAAACCGGCGACCGCCTGCTGCAAAGCGTGGCCCAAAGACTTCGAGCGGGCGTTCGCGAACACGACACCGTGGCAAGGCTGGGCGGCGACGAGTTTGTGGTGGTGCTGGAGGACCTGAGCGACAACCCGAATGAAGCGGCCGCCCAGACCCGCAGCGTGGCCGAAGGCCTGCTGCTGCGCTTGTATGCCCCCTACGACACGGTACAAGCAGACTACCGCTGCACCGTCAGCATCGGGGCCACGCTGGCCTGCGGCCAGGACTGCTCGGTCGAAGACCTGCTCAAGCAGGCCGACTTGGCCATGTACCGCGCCAAGGCCGCCGGGCGCAATGCCCTGCGCTTTTTTGATCCGGACATGCAGCAGGCCATGAACCGGCGCGCCCAACTGGAAGCCCAGTTGCACAACGCGCTGAGGCTGCAGCAGTTTCTGCTGCTGTACCAGCCACAGGTGGACAGCCAAGGCGGCGTGCGCGGCGTGGAGGTGCTGGTGCGCTGGTCCCATCCCGAGCAGGGCATGGTGTCACCGGGTGAGTTCATTTCGTTGGCCGAGGACACCGGCCTGATCCTGCCTCTGGGCCACTGGGTGATGGAAACCGCCATGCGCCAGCAGGCGCAGTAGCGCCGCGATCCGCTGCTCGGCAACATCGATGTGTCCATCAACGTGAGCGCGCGGCAGTTTCACCAAGAGCACTTCGTGCAGACGGTACAGGAGTTGTTAGAGCGCACGGGGGCTGACCCTCAGCGCATCCAGCTGGAGTTGACCGAATCGCTGCTACTGGACCAGGTGGACGCCGTGATCGCCACCATGCAAGCGCTGCGCGCCCTGGGCATAGGCTTTGCGCTCGACGATTTCGGCACGGGCTACTCCAGCCTGAGCTATCTCAAGCGCCTGCCGCTGGACGTGATCAAGATCGACCAGGGCTTTGTGCGCGACCTGCTGGACGAACCGCGCGACGCATCCATTGCCCGCACCATCATGGCACTGGCCGACGCGCTCTCCCTCGGCGTGGTGGCCGAGGGGGTCGAAACCGAGGCCCATTTCCAGTTTCTGCTGTCGCACGGCTGCAAGCGGTTCCAGGGCTACCTTTTCGGACGGCCCATGCCCCTGCCCGACTTCGAAGACCGGGCGCGCCAGTGCTCTTAGCCTCCGGCCGCCCTCCTGCCCAAAACCTCAGCAACGCAGCACAGGCGCAGACGCCGCCACGGCCTCATGCACCCAAGCGGCATAGGCGGGGCTGGCCTGCGCCGGCTGTACCACCAGCTGCGGCAGCGTGTACGGGTGCGCCAGCTGCCACTGCTCCAGCAGTGCGGGCACCCGGGCCGCAATCGTCTTGGCGAGCACACGCCACTCGCGGTCGGCATGGAGTGCCCCCTCCCAAACGTAGTGGGAGGTGATCGCCTCCACCTGCGCGCATGCGGCCAGATGCTGCTGCACCGCCAATTGGGCCAGGCGGGTGGCATCGGCCTCGTGGGCGACGGTGGTGGTGACCACGGACAACTCGACCAAAGTGCCCAGCGCGTGAGAAGAAGACATGGTGGACCTCCGCATCCCAACTGTCTGCAGGCGATAGGCCGCAGACGGAAACTCATAAAACGATAGCAAACTCTTCAGCACTGGCAGGCACAATCTGCCAATTTGGCCACACATCTTTGCCTTGCCATAGTTGCCGCACTGCACCTGACTCCAGAAGCCCGTCGGACTTGGGGCGTCGAGCTTGGGGTCGGAACTTTTGGCTTTAGCACTCGCTCCAAGAGAGTGCTAACATTGCTCTACAGTCCAGAAAGGATGCGTCGAATGACCTCTTACACCCTCTCTTCCAGCACCAGCATCGCTCCAGCCAACCCGTGGGCGCTGGTGCCGCCGCTGGGCAATCTGGACGCCTACATCTCCGCAGTCAACCGGCTGCCCATGCTCACTGCCGAGGAGGAGCAGCAGTATGCGCGCCGCCTGAAGGAGCATAACGATCTGGAAGCCGCCGGTCGGCTGGTGATGTCGCACCTGCGCTTGGTGGTATCGATTTCGCGCCAGTATCTGGGCTACGGCCTGCCGCACGGCGACCTGATCCAGGAAGGCAATGTGGGCCTGATGAAGGCCGTCAAGCGCTTCGACCCGGATCAGGGTGTGCGTCTGGTCAGCTACGCCATGCACTGGATCAAGGCGGAGATCCACGAGTACATCTTGAAGAACTGGCGCATGGTCAAGGTGGCCACCACCAAGGCGCAACGCAAACTGTTCTTCAACCTGCGCTCGATGAAGCAGGGCCTCAAGGCCGACGCGGGCGCCGAGGGCCTGAATCCCCGCGACACCCTGTCTGAGCATGAGATCGACTCTGTCGCGGCGCAGCTCAATGTGAAACGCGAAGACGTCATTGAAATGGAAGCCCGCATGGCCGGTGGCGACGTGCTGCTCGACCCGAGCCCTGGCGACGACGGTGAGCAGGCCTTCGGCCCGATCGCCTACCTGGCCGATGCTTCGCACGAACCAACCTCGATGATCGAGTCGCGCCAGCGTGATCTGCTGGCCTCCGACGGCATTGCCACCGCCCTGGCCACATTGGACGACCGCAGCCGCCGCATCGTGGAAGAGCGCTGGCTCAAGGTGAACGACGATGGCTCGGGCGGCATGACGCTGCACGAGTTGGCTGCCGAGTACGGCGTGAGCGCCGAACGCATCCGCCAGATCGAGGTGGCGGCCATGAAGAAAATGAAGAAGGCGCTCGTCGAGTACGTCTGACACTTCGCATCCCATGCGCGCGTTAACATCGTGCGCCTGCGGTCCGACGCCCAAGGCCCCTTCCGGGGCCTTTTTTGCTGGACGCCACGCCCGCTTCGCTGTCATCTCTTTTCCGTCCTTTGTCGATCCTTGCTAGGAGTACGCATGTCGCAACCGATGTCCCGCCGCACCGCCCTGGCCGCCGCCCTGCTGGCCACCAGCGCTCCACTGGCCGGCTGGGCCCAATCCCGCACCACTGCCAGCGCGCAGGGCTGGCCCAGCAAGCCGCTGCGCATCATCGTGGGCTTTCCGGCCGGTTCATCGCCCGATCTGACCGCCCGCACGATTGCCGAGCCACTGTCCAAGGCGCTGGGTCAGCCGGTGGTGGTAGAAAACCGCGTAGGCGCGGGCGGCAACATCGGAGCCGATGCGGTGGCCAAGGCACGAGACGACCACACCATCGGGCTCATGATCAATGGCAACCTGACGATTGCCAAGTTGCTCAACCCCGCGGTGCCCTACGACCCGCAAAAAGATCTGGCCCCTCTGACGCTGGTCGGAACCTCGCCGCTGGTGCTCACGGTGCCCGCCAACTTGCCCGGCATCACGCCGCAGACCACAGCCCAGGAATTTTTCACGCTGGCCCGCAACGCAGGCGACAAGTGGAGCTATGGCACCCCCGGTGTGGGCACGGTCGGCCACATCGGCACAGAACTGCTCAAGGCGCGCAGCAACATCAACCCTGTGCATGTGCCGTACCCTGGCTATCCGCAAGTGGCCACCGCCATGCTGGGGGGGCAGTTGCAGATGGCCTTGCTCCCACCCGCGCTGGCACAGGCGCAGATCCGCTCCGGCAAGCTGCGGGGCATTGGCGTCACTTCCACGGGCCGCAGCCCGCTCGTGCCCGACCTGCCGCCCCTGAGCGAGGCAGGCATTCGCGGCTTCAGCCTCGAGATCTGGAACGCCTTCGCTGCCCCGTCTACCATGCCCGCAGCCTTGCGCGAACGGCTGTCGGCGCTGCTCGTAGACATCATGCGCACGGATGACATCCGCGCGAAACTCTTTCAGCAAGGCTGGCAAGTAGCTGCTACCTCGCCCGAAGGCCTTAGCAGACGCATCAAGGCCGACACCAGCCTCTTGGGCGGCATCATCGCCATGCGTGGCATCAAGGCCGAATAAGGCCCGTCAGCCAACGCCCCCGGCCTGGGCTGCGCGCGCTCGGGCCGGTCAGCCGGCCTCGCGCAACAAAGTGCGCACGTCTTCGGTCAGCACCTGGATGCCGCTTCCGTAACGGTGGTACAAACGCAGGCGACCCGACGGGTCATACATGTAGCTGCCGGCCGAATGGTCCATGGTGTAGCTCGTAGGCGTCTTTCCATCGACCTTCTTGTAGTAGATCTTGAAGTCCTTGGCCACGGCAGCGAGTTGCGCGGGCTCACCTCGCAGCGCGAGGAAGCTCGGGTCAAAGTTGCCCATGTATTCCTTGAGCACCTGCGGTGTATCGCGCTCAGGATCGACCGTGATGAAGATACCCTGCAGCCGGTCACCGTCGGAGCCCAACTGGCGTTTGACTTCAGCAAGCTCCTGCATGGAGGTCGGACACACATCCGGGCACTGCGTAAAACCGAAAAACACCACCACCACCTTGCCGCGGAAGTCGGCCATCTTGCGCAGCTGGCCATGCTGGTCGGTCAGCAGAAAATCCTTCGCATAGTCGGCACCGGTGATGTCGATGCCCCTGAACTCGGCTTTCTTTTCGCTGCAGGCCACCAGCGTGCCCGCTACAACCACCAGCGCAGCCGCACCTGCGGCGCGGATCCAGTCTCGTCTTTGCATAGGTGTCACAACAAGTAATGATCCAGCAGCAGCGCAGCAAACAACAAGCTCAGGTGGATCAGGGAAAAACGAAAGGTCTTGCGCGCCAAGGCGTCGGAATACGAACGCCAGAGCGCAAATCCATAGGCGCAGAAACCGCCGCTCAGAATGACGGCGGCTGCGAGATACAACCAGGAGCTCATGCCAAAGATGAACGGCATCAGGCAGCCAGCGAACAGGATCAGGGTGTAGAGAAACACCTGCAGGCGGGTGAACTCGTTGCCGTGGGTCACCGGAAGCATCGGAAGGCCCGACTTGCGATAGTCTTCCACCCGGTATAGCGCCAGAGCCCAGAAGTGCGGCGGTGTCCAGAGGAAGATGATGAGAAACAGGATCAGTGCCTCGGGAGCCACCTCGCCCGTCACCGACGTCCAGCCAAGCACAGGCGGCATGGCCCCAGAAGCGCCTCCGATCACGATATTCTGCGGAGTCAGCGGCTTGAGCACCACCGTGTAGATCACGGCATAACCCACAAAGGTGGCAAAGGTCAGCCACATGGTCAGCGGGTTGACCGCAAAGTACAGCAGTGCAGAGCCAACCGCACACAGCGCAGCAGAGAACACCAGGGTCTGAGCGTTCGACAACTCGCCCTTGGCCGTTGGCCTCCAGGCCGTGCGCTTCATGCGCGCGTCAATGCCCTGCTCAACGATGCAATTGAACGCAGCGGCCGCCCCGGCCACCAGCCAAATGCCCACACAGGCCAGCACCATGCGCCAGCCCTGAGCGGCCGTCGGCCAGCCGGGAATGGCCAGCACCATACCGATGAACGCACAAAAGACAATGAGCTGGACAACGCGCGGCTTGGTCAGCGCATAAAACTGCGCGAACCGGGACGGACGCAGGGAAGCAGAAACGGCACTCATGCAGTCAATCGAGAATCTTAGGAACAGGCAGTCAACCGGGTAGCAGCGTCAGATGCCATGCAAGTGCCTGCCCAGGCCCAGGTCAGCACCAGTACCATGGCGGCCGCTCCACCAGTGTGCAACACGGCGGCCACCAAGGGCCAACCCAACACGACATTGGACAAGCCCGTGAGCAATTGCAACAGGCCCAACACTGCCAGCCAGCGCGCAACGGGGCGCAGGGCAGCCACGCGATAAAGACGCCACGCCAGTAGCCATAGCGCAGGCAGCACCACATAGGCGGCAAGGCGGTGAGCGTAATGAATCGCGGTCAAGCCTTCAAAGCTGATGTGGGAGCCGTCCTGGAGCATGCCCAGTTCACGCCAGATCTGAAAACCCTGCGCAAAATTCATCGGGGGCCACCAACTGCCCTGACAGTGCGGAAACGTGGTGCATGCCAGCACGGCGTAGTTGGTGCTGACCCAGCCACCCAGCAAAATCTGCAGGGCGACCAATGCGGCAACCGCACCAATCCCACAGCGCAGCCCACGCGCCTGCGCAACGGGTTGCAAGCCTCGGTCATGCTGCGAATAGCGCACGGCCTGCACCGTCAGCAAGGCCAGCAAGATCAACCCACCGGCAAGATGCAAGGTGACAATGGCAGGGAACAGCTTCATGGTCACCGTCAGCGCTCCAAACGCCCCTTGCAAGCAGACCCACAAGAGCGTAAATGTCGGCCACCAGGGACTCAGCGGCTCCGCCCTCGCCACAGAATCCGAAGACGAACGCCCCTGGTGACGCTGAATCCAGGCGGTGGCCGTCATCGCAATGATCAGTACCCCCACCCCGGTCGCAAGGTAGCGATGGATCATCTCCACCCACGCTTTGCCATGGGTCACGGGGCCGGTGGGGCGCTCGGCCTGTGCAGCCGCAATCTCCTCGCGCGCGCCTACCGGGCTGGCGCTGCCGTAGCATCCGGGCCAGTCAGGACAACCCAAGCCTGAATCGGTAAGGCGCGTGAACGCTCCGAACAGCACCAGATCGAACGTCAGGAACAACGTGAGCAGCGTCAGCGCCTGCAGCCGTCGCATCGGCGTGGCACCGCGATTGCGCCACCACACCCAGCACAAGGGCCCCAGAGCAATCAGCACACCCAGCAGCATCAGCCGCGCCAGGGGCTCCAGGTCGTAAAGCGGTTGCGGATCCATACTCACTGCGCTCCCGGACGCCCTGCCTGATCCCAAGACGCAGATGCCCGCAGCAGACGCTCCAGGTCGCGTTTGGCTTTGCTCGCATTCGCCTTGTCCAGCCTGGCCGGCATGCGCATCATCCAGTTGCCCATGGGATCCACCACATACAGATGATCCCGAAGCGCGTGGCCAGGCCCTGGTGCCAGCCATTGGGACAATGCTTGCGCATCCACACGCAGCACGGTGGCCTGGGCCAACCCGGGCAGTATCTCGGCAGGGGGAGAACCATCATCCGGAATCAACCAGACCCAGTCGACGCGGTCCTTATCCTTTCCGACACCCTCGCGCATCTGGCGCTGCAGATAGAGGTGGTCTTGGCACGCCGTGTCGCAAGCTCCAGGCGCCACACTGACCAGCAACCATTGCCCTTTAAGTGCCGTGAGATTGCCGGCGGCACCGGTCAGGTCACGCGTCGCCATCGAAGGCATGGGGCGTTGCGGGTCAATCAACTCGCCGAAGTTGCGCCGCCCTTCCGGACGGATCACATAGTAGGTGAAGTACGAGGCAATGACCGGCGCCGCACACATGAGCAGCACGCCGATCATCTTCAGGCGGCCGCTGCGTGTGCGCTGAGCCTGCTCCACCGCCTGGCCTACCCCTGGGAGGTTGTGAACCGTCAGGCCCAGCGGATGATCCTGCGCTGAGTCGGACTCAGGCGGCCGGGTCGCGGCGCGGGCGAATGAAGCGTCGGACGAGTTGGAACCAGACATAAAGAAGTGCAATCAGGGCACTGAGCCCAAACCATTGAAAGGCGTAGCCGTAGTGCTTGTCCACTCCGGAGGCCACTGCAGGCCATTCGCGCAACAAACCTTCGCTGGGCAGGCCCGTCTGCACGACCGAAAGTGCCAGAGGAGACAGGCCCGTTTCGGAGCGGAAGGTTTCGAGATCGAGATTTTGCCGGATGCGTGAAGCCCCCTCTTGCGCAGGGCCGCCCGCCATCTCGTAAAGCTTGGACGGCAACGCTGCAACGCGGCCCTCAATGGTCACCACTCCAGAAGGCGTGTCGATCTCCGGAAGCGCTGTCCGGTCTTGAAAGTTCCGCGGCACCCACCCCCGTTGCACCAACACCGGCTGTACCAATCCTTCAGCCTTCAGGGGCGTCACGACAAAAAATCCGGGGCGCCCCTGCATCTGGCGATTGTCCAGAAACCGCGTGTGGGCAGCCAGCCATTCGCCACGCAGAACAATCCGCCGATGCAATGCGTCTGGATGCACAGACCCAGTCTCTGCGTCAATGGCCTGTGCGAGTGTTTCGGCCGTCAGCGCAGAGGCGATCGCCTGCGCTTCTCGCGTGGCTTGTAATGCCAACTTCGCGTCGGCACGCCCCAGTTGCCAGAATCCGAGGGACGCAGTGACCACAATGCCCACCACCGCAGACAGGGTAATCAGCCCAAAACGGAGGCTCCAATGACTGTCAGAGGGGCTCACGGGATAATGGCTCCATGAAAATTCTGGTCGGTATCGCTTTTCTGGGCATCTTGGGCAGTCTCGGGTCGGCGCTGTACTACATGATGCGCAACGGCCGCGACGACAAGGCCAAGGGCAGTCATATGGCCTGGGCACTTGCCCTGCGGGTAGGGCTTTCCGTGTTGTTGTTCTTGTGCATTCTGATCGCTTGGCAACTGGGCTACCTGCAGCCCACCGGACTCCCTGCAACACCTTAAGTCTTTACATCCTCCGCGCATTGCATCGCAGCGGCTGCGGTGGCGCTCCATCAGCTGTGAGACATGAAAAAAGCGCCTTTCGGCGCTTTTTTCATGGGCGTTATGACTTACATCCAATAGACCAGGACGTACAAGCCCAACCAGACGACGTCCACAAAGTGCCAGTACCAAGCCGCGCCTTCAAAGCCAAAGTGCCGCTCGGGAGTGAAGTGGCCTTTTTGCAGCCGCAGCGTAATGAACAGCAGCATCAGCATGCCGACAAACACGTGGAAGCCATGGAAGCCCGTGAGCATGAAGAAGGTGGAGCCGAAGATGCCCGAGCTGAGCTTGAGGTTAAGGTCTGTGTAAAGGTGGTAGTACTCATAGCCCTGCACCATCAGGAACACCACACCCAGCAGGACTGTCGCCCACATGAATGCGATGGTCTTGCCGCGCTGGTTGGCACGCAGGGCATGGTGCGCAATCGTCAAGGTCACGCCCGAGGTCAACAGCAAGGCCGTGTTGATAGTAGGCAACCAGAAAGGACCGACTGTCTGGAATGGCTCGACTATGCCCGCCGGCGACGCAGTGGCCCCCGCAGCAACGCTGGGCCACACCGCTTTGAAGTCTGGCCACAACAGGCCGTTTTCGAGACTTCCCAGCGTAGGCACCGCGTGCGAACGCGCCCACCACAGCGCAGTGAAGAAAGCCCCGAAGAACATCACCTCGGAAAAGATGAACCAGCTCATGCTCCAGCGGTACGACAGGTCAATCTTGTAGCCGTACAGGCCGCTTTCGCTTTCGTGGACGGCATCGCGGAACCACTGATACAGCACGAACAGCCACCACACCAGACCGAACGCCAGTGCGTACTTGCCCCAGTCATGGCCGTTGATCCACTGGCCAGCCCCCAGGATCACGAAGAACAGCCCAAAGGCAGACATCGCAGGATGACGCGACTCGGCAGGCACGTAGTAATAAGG
>JBKBUN010000107.1:0-10981 GCA_046289925.1 Burkholderiaceae bacterium
CGCACAGGAGTGCGCCGCGGCGTCTGGCCTTGCCTGGCGCGCCGATCACGGCACTGGCGGGCGCATCCAACTGCGGTGTCCGGTGGGGTGCTGCCGCTTTTGTGGCACCGCAGCGGCGGGTGTGTGCCGCTGTCAGGCATTGAGTTGAGACTCCACCAGCTTGTAGCTGCGGCCCCGCTTGTCCAGCGGCAGCAGGACACCTTCCTTGACGAGCAGGCTCACCTCCCGGCTCACGGTTTCGTGCTTGAGGTCCATCATCGCGCCCATCTCCTCGCGTGAGAAAAGGATGGTGACGGTGGAGTCCACCTCGTTCCGCATCTTCAGCATGAACTGGCGCACCCGTTGCCGGGCCGGTCCGAAGCTGACATCGGTCAGCCAGTCGTCTGTGCTCTTGAGAGCCTGCTGCCATTTCTGCATGAGTCTTCCATACAGCCGCGGGGAACTGTGGGCCAGGCGGTGTACCACCTCCAGCGGAATGCGGCACAGCGCCGTGTCGGTCAGCGCCATGGCGTCGCTGTCGTAGCGGCCCGTGGCCAGCGCCTCCAGCCCTGCGATATCGCCAGGCCGTACGATGCGGGTGACACGCTCGCGTCCGTCGGTGGTAACGCGCATGAGCTTTACCAGGCCGGATCGCACGGTGTAGATGCCGGCCGCCTCGGCGCCTTCGGCATACAAAAGCTGTCCGGCACCGTACTGATACTCGTCAATCGGGGCATGGATATGGGCGAAATCCTCGTGGGTAAAGTCGGCGAACAGGTCCATGCCCCGCAGGGGGCACTGCATGCAGTTGGAGGTGCCTTTCCAGGCAGATTCGTTTCGGATGGAAATCATGTGAAGGGTTCCTTGCTAGGGCAGCTCAGGGTCCAGGTCGGTTCATGGTTGCGGTGGCAGCCAGGCAGCCACGCAGGTGGTACGTGCCGGACATGCCGGACCGGCGCATGGGTCACCAGCGTGCGGCCGCCAGCGGCCTGGGGATGTAGACAACGCGCAGGGCGCCCACGGTGTAGGCTTGGCCCGCCGTGCGTTCTCGGCCAGCCTCGAGTGCCAGCAGCCAGTCGGCATGTGGACGCCAGCCGAGCATGGCTGTGACGCGGCGTGCCGGGTGGTAGGGCGTCAGGTTGGCGTCGGCTGCGACCAGCGCTGCGCCAGGCCCCTGCAACCGGTGCGCGCTGCGCAGCCATTCCTGCCGCAGTCCGATCTCCCACTGGGCTGCGGGCTGCCACCCTGCCTCCAACCAGCCTCCACGTGTGCGGCCTTGGTAGCGTGTGTCACCGTTTTGCGAATACAGGCTGCCGCGTTCGTCCCGCATGAGGCCCGCGGCGGTCAGCGTGACGCCAGGCAGTGCAGACAGCCAGCGCAGACTGGCACCCGCCAGGTTCACCGTGCCATCAAAGCAGGTGATGCCCCTGAGGGTGGTGCTGCAATCCGGGGCGGTGTGCAGGTGGCCGCTATTGCCGCTTTGTACGTAGGCGCCACGGCCTTGGGGCTGCAAGCGGCTGACAAAGGCATCGGCTTCCCAGCGGCCGGCCGCCCATGCGAGCGGACCGGCGCCGCTGACGTGCACCATGGGCGCCCAGGCAGCGTTCTCGCTGCCCGGAAATCGGCGCGCGCGCCACAGGCCCACATCCAGCCCCTTGAACCACTCCCAGTGTCCCAGGGCACGAGGTCGCCAAGCCAGCTGCACACCATCTTCCACCCAGTCTCCATTGAAGACGGAGCGCTTGACGAGAGGCGTCTGGGCAAAGCGGTCCAGATGCCCTGCATCGGTCAATACCCCTCCCATGGGCACCCGATTGCGGCCAGCGCCCAAAGTCAGAGACGAATCTGCCGAGGGGCGCAGCGCCAACCAGGCGGCTTCCGTGTGCACAGTGTCCCGGCCGTGTTTGCCCCATGCGACCTGGGCGCCGACCAAGGGCCCCAGGCGCATGCTGGCACCCACGGTCGCGTGCTCCAGAGCCCAGCCCCGCTGATCGTCCGGGGTATCGCCCAGTCCCAAATGACCAGGCAGCCGGGCGGCGGGTACCGCCTGGCTTGCATGCAGATAGCTCACGGCCGCAGCCGCCTGGAGTTGAAGACCGTTGTCTTCCTGGATGCTGTGGTCGTGGGTCTCATGCGCCACCGCTGGGAGGGTGCCCAGCGCCCATAGCAATGAGAGGCCCAAAGCGCCCGTGCGGGCGACGCGTACCGCGCCATCCGTGCAAAACGTGGAATGAGAGGGTCGCATTCAGCGGGCTCCAGCGGGGAACGGGTTGGACAGCTTGGGGTTGGTCAGCAGGCTGTGGTCCGTCAGGGTTTTGAGAAACGCCACGATGTCGGCACGCTCGTCGGGCGTGAGATCAATCTGATTGATGAGGTCGTTCTTGTGGGGGTTGGCCCGTCCATCGCCTGCATAGGGGCCCGAGGTGATGTTGCGACCACCTGCCGCATAGAAGTCCAGCACCTCCTCCAGCGTGGCAATGCTGCCGTCATGCATGTAGGGGCCCGTGACCTCTACGTTGCGCAGGCTGGGCGCGCGGAACTTGCCCATGTCCTTGACCTGTTGCGTGAGTTCGTAGACGCCGCGATTGGGCTCTGGAAAAGCACCCGTGCCGCCAATGTTGTAGAGCCCGGTGTTGTGAAACGGGGTCTCTACGATCCGGCTGCCCGCATGCACGATCTGATCGTTGAAGTTGAAGCTGCTGTGGCAGTGAAAGCACTCGGCCTTTTCGCCGAAGAACAGCTTCATGCCCCGTTCAGCCGCGGGCGGCAGCGTGGCCTTGCCTTGCAGATACTGGTCGTATGGGCTGTTGCCCGAGAGGATCGTGCGCTGAAAGGATGCAATGGCATGGATGACGTTGCCCCATGTGATGGGATTGCTTTGACCCGGATAGGCTCTGGCAAATCGCTCGCGATACCCGGCATCGGAGGACAGCCGCGCCAATACCTCATCCTTGTTGCCATCGTTGACGCCCATCTCGACAGGGTCCGTCCCAAACAGCGGTGTTTCCATCTGCTTTTCCAGGGTGACCAGCGATGGGTTGGCCCAGGTGAGCGTGGCGTTGTAGACCACGTTGGCCAGACTCTGTGCGTTGCGCGGATGGTGTTGGCCGGTCGATCCGATGGAGGTCGCCAGACCGTCGGTAAAGGCCTTCGATTGCACATGGCAACTGGCACACGCCTGCGTGCCATTGCCCGAGAGGCGGCGGTCGTAAAACAAAAAGCGTCCGAGATCGACCTTGGCCTCAGTGATGGGGTTGCTCTCAGGCACCTTGGGGGCCGGGAAGAAGGATGGCAAAGCCCAGGCCCAGCTTCCGCTGCTTCCCGAGCTGTCGCTGACGGAAGTGCCGCCCCCGCCACAACCGCTCAGGGTCAGCGCCCCAAGCAGTGTGGCAAGGCCTGCAGCGCCGACAGCCATCCGCTGAAGCGAATGGAGCGGCGGCATGGTTACTTGGCCTCCACCTTGAACACCGTCTGAGCAGCGCCCGCGTTGATGGGAACACCGGTGACCAGATCCAGCTTCATCGCTTTGAAGATCGCATCACACTCAGGATCTGTGGCACCCGACATGCATCCCACCGCGCCGCCACGGTCCTCGCCGAGTGTGGAGCCTGCAAACAGCGCTGCCACGTCCAGCACCACCTTGTCGGTTGCCGCATTGAAATTGGCAAAGCTGAAAGTCATACGGTTCGGGCGGGCGCAATTGACGGTCTCGCCGGTTGCCGGGTTGCCGGTGCAACCCGTTGAGCCCAGATGCAGATTGAAGGTTTTGGCTGCAGCTGTGGGCGCCGGGCGTGCAACCCCACCAACCGGGTTCACCTCGATCTTGGCAAACTTGCGGCCGGCCTGCCACGACCACGCAAGCGCCTGAATGTCCATGGGTTTGGAGGCCACGGCATAGTCGGTGTGGTTGAGGCTGGACGGTACGCCAACGGTCATCTGAATGCCCTTGTAGCTGCCTGCAGCCACGGTGCCCACGATCTGAGCGTTGGTGCCTTGGGTGCCCTGGGTGGCGCAGGCACCAGTACCGTCTTCAAGATCGATCAGGGCCACGTCTTTGGTTTGCCAGTCGTTCACGGTCAGCGTGACGGGGACGGACTCTCCCTTGTCATTGATGAGCGCCACCTGGCTGACATAAAAGCGCAGGTCGTTCAGTTCAGCGGAGACTTTGTCCGCTCCCAGGCCGGTCAGTGTGGTGCCGCACTTGGCGTCTTGCGCGCCGGCTTTGGCGGCAAAGTCGATGCGGATGCTTTGCGGGCCAGAGGGCGTGGTCGTGTCTCCTGCGCCGCCACCGCCACAGGCGGACAGGGCCAAGGGCAGAGCCAGTGCCAGCAGTGGGCGCAACGCGGGGCGACAGAAGCGGGAGAAGTGGGAAGTGATCAAGTGGCTCATGGCAATTCAATGGGAAACGCAGACCGTCGAGCACGTTCATGCGTGAAGACGGCCCAAACTGAATCGACCGGGACACGCGGTGTTCCGGAGCGAAAAGCAAAGTGCTCGCACCTGACGCCCGCGCTCGCGTAGAAGCGGGCAGGCGGTGCTGTCAGCCGAGGGCCGTCGGTGGTGCGCGCACAGGAGTGGCAAGGACAGTGCGCTCGGCATGCCCCTGAGAGGTGGGGCGGTACAGCGGCGGTAGCTGGTACTCGTCAGGCGGAGCAAAGCGCAGATCGCTGCGCATCAGGTCGGGCCAGGCATCGGTCGTGGTACGGCACCACGGGCAGTGGTCAAGGCCGTGACCACTGGCGTCGAGCGGGAGTGCAGGCTTCGCCCCAGGTGTGACGGCATCGCCTGAAGCGAAAAGGCGTACCCATCGAGTCCCGTCGACCGTACAGACCTCCTGCAGCGCTGCCGCTTGCGCAGTCGGGTCAGGGCCTTGCAGGGCTGCCAGGCCCGTATGCAGACAGGCCCACACCATGCAGGCGATCAAGCACCTTGCAATATGGCGAGTGATCAATGGTAGAAAAACGTACCGCATGGTGAGTGCAAGCCGACGCGTGTATCCGTGCCGAGTGCCGATTCAACCTTGAAACCGCAGTTGGATGCGCCCGCCAGTGCTGTGATCGGCGCGCCAGGCAAGGCCAGGCGACGCGGCGCACTCCTGCGCCAGGAGGCACAAGGCCGCATGCAGCGTCGAGCATGGTGCTGGCAGGCGCATAGCGCTTTCACCCAGCAGGTGAGCGTGCTCACAAGGCGCAACTTCAATGGACATCAGAACTTTTCAGTGAGAACAAGCGGTCCACTGCGGTTTCTAGGTTCAAGAGCCCGCGGGTGGCTGGCGCAAAGGAATGAGCGTCATACGTCCCAGGTGATGCACCGCATGGGCCCTTTGAGAAGTCAGTGCCGACGCGCTGGCTGGCGTCAGCAGGTGCGCGGCAGCGTAGGCCACCGCCAGTGCGGCCAGATTTGCGCATACGAAGGCCGCGATGAAGAGGCCGCTGTGGGGCGATAGCCAACGCGTGCTGGCCGAAACGGTGGGATGTGGGTGCGACATAGCCATGAATTCCGGTGTGTGCAGGGCCGAACCCCAAGGCATGGCAAGGCGCGCTCCCGCAGGGGCCAGGCGCTGATGCTTACCAGAAGGGGTGCCAACAGGTCGCCAAACCTCGCCGCGAGCATGCAGCCAGCGTCGCAGGCCGCTGCCGGCAACGCTGAGGTTTGGCGATCAGACCAGGGAATCCGAGGCGGGTGGACCGCGCGGTGGCAATGGTGCCCCAACCTTGGCGGCCAGGGTCGCAGCGACGGTAGGCAACAGCGCATGCGCTAGCGGCTGGACGATGTCCTTCGCAGATCGCATCTCGGGTGCCGGGGCGGCGAAGTGCAAGCAGAGCGGGCAGTCCAAGCCGTAGGAGCCCACTCCAGATTCTTCTGCTGGATTGTCTCCAACGACCAGCTTCATGCCGCTGTTTGTCGTACAGACCAATTGCATGGTCTGAGGTGAAACGATAGGCGAGGCAACTGCGACACCCACCGTCAGCATGACCCACGCCAGCACCAAGCGTGCGAGTGATGACGATGAGCGGAGCCACTGCATGCTTCGGATTATCGTCCGGAATTCCGTGAGTGCGTACTGGCCGGCGCCATGCTGCTGGAGCAAAGCGACGAGTGGACCCTGCAGCGCCGCTACATGCAGATTGAAGGCCTGCAGACCCTCAGCGATACTGCCCAGGCTCGCCTGCCAGCCGTGCAGCGCTGAGCACCCCGCGCATCTCAGCCTGTCCGGGCTGAGTTACACCACGTGGCGGGACACGATCGTCGAAAGCGAACATGAGCCCCAGCGAGGACCGTTTTCGCCATATTTGCAGCCCCATAGCGGGGCTATGGGGCCAAAAGACGGCGGAAAATGGACCGCTGCGGCCCATTGGCCATTGGCATGCAGCCGACGATTTGCAAGTCCGACAGGCTCCTGGGTTCAACGCTCAACGCGCGTGTTGGTCACGCTGCGCCAGCCGCTGCGTGATCGGTGGCCAGTTGTCGCGGTGCAACAAATTGGCTGCCGTGGCCGCTTGCCCGCTGAGTGGGCGCACAATACCGTTCCCAAACGTAACGAAAACCCGACTGCTGGGGCGGCGGGTATGGTCAGTGCAAACCACCAAATCCTCGCTGGCGGCACTCACGCTGGGGGCCATCGGTGTCGTCTATGGCGACATCGGCACAAGCGTGCTGTATGCAGTCAAGGAAGTCTTCGGCTCCGGCCATGTGCCGTTCACGCCCGACAACGTCTACGGCATCCTGTCGCTGTTCTTTTGGACGTTGACCGTGATCGTGTCGCTCAAGTACGTGGTGCTTGTGCTGCGCGCAGACAACCACGGCGAAGGCGGGCTGATCGCCATGCTCGCTCTGGCCTCGCAGGCGGTCAAAGACAAGCCCAGACTGCGCAGCATGTTGCTCATTGTGGGGATTTTCGGCACATCGCTCTTCTATGGCGACGGGGTGATCACGCCGGCCATTTCGGTGCTGTCCGCGGTGGAGGGGTTAGAGGTGGTGTCCCCTCATTTCAAGCAGTACGTGATTCCGATCACGCTGGTGGTGCTGTTTGGCTTGTTCGCCTTACAAAAGCGCGGCACCGGGGGCATCGGCCGTTTCTTCGGGCCGATCACGCTCATGTGGTTCACCACGATTGCCACGTTGGGCGTTTTCCAGATCGTGGACCACCCGGAGATTCTGTGGGCCGTAAGCCCGCACCATGCGCTGGGCTTCATGATTGAGAACCCTGGCACCACGTTCATCATCCTGGGGGCTGTGGTGCTGTGCGTCACGGGGGCCGAGGCGCTGTACGCCGACCTCGGGCACTTCGGAAAGCGTCCGATCCGCCTTGCGTGGTTTGGGGTGGCGATGCCAGCGCTGACGCTGAACTACTTTGGCCAGGGGGCCCTGCTGCTGGCGGACGCCGAGGCAGTGAAGAACCCTTTCTTCATGATGGCACCCTCGTGGGCGTTGATGCCTTTGGTGGTGTTGGCCACCATGGCCACCGTCATCGCGTCGCAGGCATTGATCACAGGGGCCTTCAGTGTGACCAAGCAGGTGATCCAGCTTGGCTATTTGCCGCGCCTGAACATACAGCACACGAGCGTGCGCGACACCGGGCAGATCTACATTCCGCTGGTCAACTGGGGGCTGTTTGTGGCCATCGTGCTGGCGGTGGTGATGTTCCGTTCGTCGTCCAACCTGGCGGCGGCCTACGGCATTGCGGTGACCCTTGACATGCTGATCACCACCACGCTCACGTTCTTCGTGATCCGGTACGGCTGGGGCTACCCTCTGGCCTTGTGCATTGCGGCCACGGGCTCCTTCTTCGTGGTCGATCTGGCGTTTTTTGCATCCAATCTGCTCAAGCTCCTGCAAGGGGGCTGGTTTCCGCTGATGATCGGGGGGGCGCTGTTCATGCTGATGATCACCTGGAAGCAGGGGCGGCAACTGCTCAATTCCAAGCTCAAGGACGAGTCGATCGACTTGAGAGATTTTCTGGAAGCGGTTTTCGTCAACCCGCCGACACGCGTGGATGGTACGGCGGTCTTTCTGACGGCCGATCCTGGTTCAGTACCCAATGCGTTGTTGCACAACCTCAAGCACAACAAGGTGCTGCACGCACAGAACCTATTCGTGACCGTGCGCAACCATGAGGTGCCTTGGATCGGGCTCGATAAGCGTCTGGAAGTCGAGGCCTTAGGGCACGACTGCTGGCAGGTGACCATTCACTACGGGTTCAAGAACGACCCCGATGTGCCACGTGCGCTGGAGCCTTTGCGCAACCGCGGCTGCGGTGTCGATCCGATGACCACGAGCTACTTCCTCTCGCGCGATACGGTAATCCCGCGCATCGGAGGTGGTATGGCCCCATGGCGCGAGAAGCTGTTCGCTCAGATGCACCGCAACGCAAGCGGTGCGGCGGACTTCCTGCACCTGCCCAGCAATGCCGTGGTGGAACTGGGGTCCAAGATCGAGATCTGAGTGGATTACGCGGTGCGCTCAGGCCTTGATCGTAGCTGGCGCAGGGGTGGCGTCAGTCCGGTAGGCATTGCACATCCGATGTGAAAATCCTCCGATGCGCTGGCTGCGTGACTTCAGTTTTTCGACGGTAACGGCCGGGTTTGTGGCGGTGCTCGTGGGCTTCACAAGTTCGGTCGCCTTGGTCTTCCAGGCAGCACAGGCGCTTGGGGCCGACGCCGGGCAGATGGCCTCGTGGATCTGGGCGCTGGGCCTCGGGATGGGGCTGTGCTCGGCGGTGCCATCGCTGTGGCTGCGTATGCCTGTGATGGTGGCCTGGTCCACGCCCGGAGCAGCCGTGGTGGCGGCCGCAGCCGTGGCGGGACAGCATTCCATGGGCGAGGCCGTAGGCGCTTTCATGGTGAGCGCGTTGCTGGTGGTGGTCGTGGCCTGGAGCGGCTGGATCGATGCGCTCGCGCGCCGCATTCCCATGTCCATTGCCACTGCGCTGCTGGCCGGCGTGCTCACACGGTTTGCGCTGCAGGCCTTTGTGGCGCTTGAGTCCTCTACGGTGCTGGTGCTGTGCATGCTGCTGGCGTACTTGGCGGGACGCCGGAGTTGTCCCAGATATGCCGTGCTGCTGACGCTGGCGGTGGGCATTGCCGTTGCTGCCTGCCAGGGACAACTGGATTGGAGCCGGGTGAAGGTCGAGCTGGCGACGCCGGTATGGACCGCGCCCGTGTTCACTTGGCAGGCGCTGGTCGGCATGGCGCTACCCTTGTTTGTGGTCACCATGGCGTCGCAGAATCTGCCGGGCATCGCCGTGATGAAGGCCACCGGCTACAACATGCCGGTCTCGCCTTTGTTGGGGGCGACGGGTGGTGTCAACCTGCTGCTTGCGCCCTTCGGTGCGTTCTCGCTCGGCTTCAGTGCGATCACCGCGGCGATGTGCATGGGAGAGCAGGCCCACCCAGACCCGATGCGGCGGTACACGGCGGCGGTTGCCTGCGGCTTGTTCTATTGCGTGCTGGGTGTGTTTGGGGGTGTGGTGGCCGGCCTGCTGCAGGCGTTCCCACGCGAGCTCGTAGTCGCGATCGCGGGCTTGGCCCTGCTGGCGACCATCGCGTCCGGCTTGGCAGAGGCGTTGAGGCAGGACGTAGACCGGGAACCAGCGTTGGTGACATTTCTGGTCACGCTCAGCGGGGTTGAACTGGTCGGGGTCGGCGCGCCGTTCTGGGGCGTGGTGGCCGGCGCGTTCGTCCTGTTTGTGCAACAGTACGGCAAGTCTTCCGCATCGCCACGGTGATGGCGGGCCTTGGCCGACTGACATCTTGTGCCCCTCTCACTCTCACTCTCACTCTCCCTGCAGCATGAATATCCTGTTTGTTGCCGACCCTCTGGAGTCTTTCAAGATATCCAAGGACACCACCTACGCCATGATGCGAGAGGCGTATCGACGCGGTCATCAGATTGCGGCATGTGAACCCCGACACCTGTCGTGGGAGCGCGGTGGGCTGGTGCGCGCCCAGTTGCGCTCAATTGCGCTGCAGTCGACTACGGATAGCCAGTGGTTCCATGTGACTAAGGAGGCATTGCTGCCACTGCGTGACTTCGATGTCGTGCTCATGCGCAAGGACCCGCCGTTCGACAGTGAGTATTTCTACGCCACGCACTTGCTAGAGCAGGCTGAGCGCGAAGGGGCGACGGTGTTCAACAAGCCGCGCGCATTGCGAGACCACCCGGAGAAGCTCGCGATCCTCGAATTTCCAGATTACATCGGTCCGACCCTGGTCACACGCGACCCGGACGAGATCGCACGGTTTCACGGCGAGCACCAGGACATCATCCTCAAGCCCCTGGACGGCATGGGCGGCATGGGCATCTTTCGAGTAGGGCCCGACGGCCTCAACCTCGGCAGCATCACCGAAACTCTAAACCGCCATGGATCCCAGACGGTCATGGTGCAGCGGTTCTTGCCGGAGATAGCAGACGGAGACAAGCGGGTGCTGGTGATCGGAGGGCGCCCGGTGCCGTTCTGTCTGGCGCGCATCCCTCAGGGCTCTGAAGTGCGCGGCAATCTGGCCGCGGGTGGTCGCGGCGTTGCGCGCCCCTTGTCTGAGCGGGATTGGGAGATCGCCAGTGCGCTGGGTCCCAAGCTGTGGGGGCGGGGCCTTTTGCTGGCAGGCATTGATGTCATCGGAGCGTACGTGACAGAAATCAATGTCACCAGCCCCACCTGCTTTCAGGAGATTACGGACCAGACGGGGTGCGATGTCGCTGCAATCTTCGTCGATGCGTTGGAGGCGGCGTTGGTGGGAGTCAAAACCGTCTGACCGTCTGATACATCAAGAGTCTTCAATGAAGTGTTTGAATGGTGTTATAGTTCGCCTCCCGCTGCTGCAGGGGTCTGGTGTTCGAAGGGATGTTGGGCTGCTGAGGTGGTGTGGTGGTTGGTTGGGGTGGGGTTAAGAATTTTGGTGGTGAGTTGCCAGTTGGCGCGAAACCGGTGTAGAATTCGAGGCTTCGCTGATTGCGGTGAGTTGCACGAAAGTGTGGTGACTGCAAAGCGATTAACCACAAA
>JBKBUN010000010.1:0-37513 GCA_046289925.1 Burkholderiaceae bacterium
CCTCGCTGGAGCCCATTTTCGCTTTCGACGCCCCAAGTCCGACAGGCTCCTAGAAACCGCACAGAGCCGCCGCGGGCCATGTCGCGGTGGCCGCAAGCCCCGCGTCCGGCCAGGGGCGCATGCCTGCAGGCATGGCCCCAGCTCAGTGCGTCGGCGTTGGCAGCGGGGCGGCAGGCACACGGCCGCTTGCGGCCGCTTCGGCCGCCTGCTGTTGCTTGCGCGCCTGCCGCTCGCGCAGGGCTTTCTCCCGATCGGCCTGTCGCTGCCGGGCCTGCTGAGACCGCTGCAGCCGATCTTTCTCGCGTTGCGCCTGCGCCTGGGCCTGTGCCGCCTCGCGCTGCTGCTGTTCACGCGCGCGCTCCCGTGCCTGCTGCTCGCGCTGGTCCAGCCGTTCGGGCTCCGCGCTCTGGCGCAGGTTGGTTTGGGGTGCAGAGGTCGTGACGGGAGGACTCTCACGTCGACGCAGTTCGATCAGCGCTTCGCGTGCAGCGGCTTTGTCCTTGCGCTCGGCATCGTTGAGCTCCAGTTCGCGGGCGCGCAGTGCGGCGTCGCTCTCGCGGAACGCAGTCCTGACGCGGCGCAGGCAGTCTTCGACGGCAAAGCGCTGATAACACTCGGCCTGCGCAGCGGTTTGGCGTTGTTGCAAGCGCGTGCGCTCCTGGGCAATCGCCCGACGTTCCTGGTCACGCGCGGCGGCCTGGACCTTGCGAGCGGCCTCTGCGGCCGACTCGTCGGTCGTGACCGCTGTGGTGGCCGGATCCGCCAGCGCCGCCGCGGCGGCAGGCAAAGCACCCACCAGCACCCCCAGGGCCGCTGCGCCACAGAGCCGCCACATTTGTACTGCGCAGATCGGCTTGGGCATCAGGTCAGCCCCGTATCGACCATGCGCCGCTCCAGCGCCAGGAATTCCTTGGACTGCATCTCGTTGAGCCGCGACACAGTGCGCGGAAACTCGTGCGACAGCGGTCCTTCCGTATAGAGTTGTTCGGGCGGCACAGCCGCCGACAGGATGAGCTTGACGCGCCGGTCGTACAGCACGTCGATGAGCCAGGTGAAGCGCCGCGCGGGCGAGGCCATGCTCACCGGCATGTAGGGCACGTCGGACAGCAACACCGTGTGGAACTGTGTGGCGATCTCCAGATAGTCGTTCTGCGAACGCGGGCCACCGCACAGCGTCTTGAAGTCGAACCACACCACCCCCCCGGCCTTGCGACGGGCCTGGATCTCGCGCGCCTCGATATGCAGCACCGGGTCTTCATCGCGTACTTCTGCCAGTTGGTCGAAGGCCGCGCTCATGGCGGCGTCGGCCTCGGGCCCGAGCGGCGTGTGGTAGAGCTTGACCTGCTCCAGTGTGCGGCGGCGGTAGTCGGTGCCGTTGTCCACGTTGACGACTTCCATGCGCTCCTTGAGCAGCGCAATCGCGGGCAGGATGCGGTCGCGGTGAAGGCCGTCGGGGTAGAGCCCATCGGGATGGAAGTTCGAGGTGGTCACAAACCCCACGCCGTTGTCGAACAACGCCACCAGCAGACGGTGCAAGATCATCGCGTCGGTGATGTCGGCCACATGGAACTCATCGAAGCAGATGAGCTTGTAGCGCTTGGCGATGCGCGCGCCCAGCACATCCAGCGGGTTCTGCGTGCCCTGCAGCGCGGCCAGTTCGCGGTGCACTTCGCGCATGAATTCGTGGAAGTGCAACCGAACCTTGCGCTTAAGCGGTACGGCGTTGAAAAAGCAGTCCATCAGAAAGCTCTTGCCCCGCCCCACCCCGCCGTACATGTACACGCCGCGCGGAATCTCGGGCCGGTTGAGCAGCTTTTTCAGCGCGTTTGAACGTCGCTGTTTGTAGGCAGCCCATTCGCTGGCGCAGCGCTCCAGCGCCTCCACGGCGCGCAGTTGGGCCGGGTCGCTCTTGAAACCCTTGGCCTGGAGCTCGGCCTCGTAAGCCTGTCGGACGTTCACGGCGCAGATTCTCGAATGCTATAAAAACAATAGCTGCCTGTGCTTGATTTTCAAGCACAAGCAGCTATTTTCACCTCAAATACTTAGAAGTTCAGCGTGCGCTTGTCCACGGCCAGGGCCGCTTCCTTGGTGGCTTCAGAGAGGGACGGATGGGCATGGCAGATGCGCGCGATGTCTTCGGCGCTGGCCTTGAACTCCATGGCGACCACGGCTTCGGCGATCAGCTCGGAGGCCATCGGACCCACGATGTGTACGCCCAGGATCTCGTCCGTGGCCGCGTCGGCCAGGAACTTGACCATGCCGGTCGTGTCGCCCAGCGCACGTGCACGACCGTTGGCCAGGAAAGGAAAGGTGCCAGCCTTGTACTTCACGCCGTCGGCCTTGAGCTGCTGCTCGGTGCGGCCCACCCAGGCGATTTCGGGGCTGGTGTAGATCACCCAGGGAATGGTGTTGAAGTTCACATGCCCGTGCTGGCCCGCAATGCGCTCGGCCACGGCCACACCCTCTTCCTCGGCCTTGTGCGCCAGCATGGGGCCGCGCACCACATCGCCCACCGCCCAGACGCCGGGCAGGTTGGTCCTGCAGTCGTCGTCCACCACGATCTCGCCACGCTCGCCCAGTTGCAGGCCCACGGCTTCGGCGTTCAGGCCGATGGTGTTGGGCACGCGGCCAATGGAGACGATCAGCTTGTCGGCATCGAGCTGCTGCGCCTCGCCCTTGGCGTTGGTGTAGGCAATGCTCACGCCCTTCTTGCCGGTCTTGACTTCGCCGACCTTCACGCCCAGCTCGATCTTGAGGCCCTGCTTGTCGAACGCTTTCTTGGCTTCCTTGGCGATCTGCTCATCCACCGCGCCCAAGAAGGTAGGCAGGCCTTCGAGGATGGTCACCTCGGCACCCAGGCGGCGCCAGACCGATCCCATCTCCAGGCCGATCACGCCCGCGCCGATCAGCGCGAGCTTCTTGGGCACGGCCCCCATGCGCAGCGCGCCGTCGTTTGACAGGACATTCACCTCGTCAAACGGCACACCGGGCAGCGCGCGGGCGTTGGAGCCCGTGGCCACGATGATCTGCTTGCCCACCAGGGTTTCTTCGGTGGCGCCTGCCACCTTGATCTCGTAGCCGCCGTCCACAGCCTTCACGAACGAACCACGACCGTGGAAGAAGCTGACCTTGTTCTTCTTGAACAGGTACAGGATGCCATCGTTGTTCTGCTTCACCACCGCGTCCTTGCGGCCGATCATCTTGGCCACATCGATCTTGATGTCTTTGGCCGAGATGCCGTGGTCGGCAAAGTGGTGGTTGGCATGCTCGAAATGCTCGGACGACTGCAACAGCGCCTTGGAGGGAATGCAGCCCACGTTGGTGCAGGTGCCGCCGGGCGCCGGACCACCCTTGTCGTTCTTCCACTCGTCGATGCAGGCTACGTTCTTGCCCAGCTGGGCGGCACGGATGGCTGCGATATAGCCACCGGGGCCCCCACCAATCACGATCACATCAAATTGCTTGCTCATGGGAAATCTCGTTCAGTCTTTTGGAGAAAAACCCACCGGCGGGCAGGACCAGAGGCCGGGCCACGCGGGTGGGTCAACGCAATCAGGGAATCAGATGTCGAACAGCATGCGCGACGGATCTTCCAGCGCTTCCTTCATTGCCACCAAACCCAGCACGGCTTCGCGGCCGTCGATGATGCGGTGGTCGTACGACATGGCCAGGTAGTTGATCGGGCGGATCACGATCTGGCCGTTTTCGACCACGGCGCGGTCCTTGGTGGCATGCACGCCGAGGATGGCCGACTGCGGCGGGTTGATGATGGGGGTCGACAACATGGAGCCGAACACACCGCCGTTCGAGATCGAGAACGTGCCGCCGGTCATTTCCTCAATGCCCAGCTTGCCGTCTTTGGCTTTCTGGCCAAACTCGGCAATCTTCTTCTCGATCTCGGCAAAGCTCATCTGGTCGGCATTGCGCAGGATGGGCACCACCAGGCCGCGCGGTGAGCCCACGGCGATACCGATGTCGAAGTAGCCGTGGTAGACGATGTCATTGCCATCGACCGACGCATTGAGCACAGGGTACTTCTTGAGCGCTGCGACCGCGGCCTTCACGAAGAAGCTCATGAAACCCAGCTTCACGCCGTGTTCCTTCTCGAACTTCTCCTGGAACTTCTTGCGCATCTCCATCACCGGGGCCATGTTCACTTCGTTGAACGTGGTCAGAATGGCGTTGGTCGCCTGGGACTGCAGCAGACGCTCAGCCACGCGGGCGCGCAGGCGGCTCATGGGCACGCGCTGCTCGGGACGCTCGCCCAGGTCGGGCGATGCCACGGGGGCCACCACCTGGGGCAGCGCCTTGGTGGGCACACCGGTGGGGATCACGCTGGATGCCGTTGCAGCAGCCTTGACACCACCAGCCACAGCGGCCAGCACGTCGCCCTTGGTCACGCGGCCGTCCTTGCCGGTACCGACCACGTCGCCCACGGCGAGTTGGTTGTCGGCCAGCAGCTTGGCTGCAGCGGGCATGGCCACGCCAGCCTTGCTGCCACCGGATGCTGCCGGGGCTGCTGCCGCAGCGGCAGCAGGCGCGGCCGCAGGAGCAGCGGCAGCGGCAGCGGCGGGCGCGGCTGCAGCACCCTTGCCGTCGGTGTCGATCTTGGCGATGACCTGGTCGGACACCACGGTGCCGCCATCCGCCACCACGTGCTCGGCCAGTACGCCGGCCGCGGGGGCGGGCACTTCCAACACAACCTTGTCGGTCTCGATCTCGATCAGGATTTCGTCAATCGCAACGGCCTCGCCGGGCTTCTTCTTCCACTGCAACAGCGTGGCTTCGGCCACGGATTCGGACAACTGAGGGACTTTGACTTCTACGATAGCCATGGTGAATTCTCTTGAAAGGTTCTGTTCTGTTCCGGGATGTGGGTTGTGAGCCTTACTTGGTCAGGACAAAACCCTTGAGCTTGGCGAACGCGGCGTCCACCAGGGCTTTTTGCTGCTCCTGGTGCAAGTGGGCATAGCCCACGGCCGGCGATGCCGAGGCGGCGCGCCCGGCGTAGCCGAGCTTCTGGCCTTCGAGCATGTTCTCGTGAATGTTGTGCTGGATGAAGAACCAAGCGCCCTGGTTCTGCGGTTCATCCTGGCACCACACGATCTCGGTCGCGTTGCCGTACTTTTTGATCTCGGCTCCGAACGCCTTGTGCGGGAACGGGTAGAGCTGCTCGACGCGGATGATGGCCACGTCGTCGGCGCCCTTTTCGGTGCGCTTCTTCACCAGGTCGTAATACACCTTGCCAGAGCAGGCGATCACGCGCTTGACCTTGTCGGCCTTCTTCACGACGGCCTCGTCCTGCTCGGGAATCACTGTCTGAAAGCCGCCCTTGGTGAACTCGGACAGCGGCGAGGTGGCGTCCTTGTTGCGCAGCAGCGACTTGGGCGTGAAGATGACCAGCGGCTTGCGCAGGTTGCGGATCATCTGGCGGCGCAGCAGGTGGAAGATTTGGCTGGCCGTGGTGGGCTGGCAGAGCTGCATGTTGGTGTCGGCCGACAGCTGCATGAAGCGCTCCAGGCGCGCCGAGCTGTGCTCGGGGCCCTGGCCTTCGTAGCCGTGCGGCAGCATCAATGTGATCCCATTCACACGGCCCCACTTGACTTCACCTGAAGCGATGAACTGGTCGATCACCACCTGCGCACCATTGGCAAAGTCGCCAAACTGGGCTTCCCAGATCACCAGCGTGTTGGGGTCGTTAGAGGCGTAGCCGTACTCGAAGGCCAGCACAGCTTCTTCCGACAGGATGGAATCAATGACCACGAACGGTGCCTGGTTCTCGGCCACGTTCTGCAGGGGGATATAAGTACCGGTGTCCCACTTTTCGCGGTTCTGGTCGTGGATCACAGCGTGGCGGTGCGTGAAGGTGCCGCGGCCACTGTCTTCGCCCGACAGGCGCACCGCGTAGCCACTTGCCACGAGCGAGGCAAAGGCCATGTGCTCGCCCATACCCCAGTCCACATTCACCTCACCACGGCCCATGGCTGCGCGGTCGTCGAGCACCTTCTTCACAAGTTGATGCGGCGTGACCGTGGGCGGAATCGTCGTGATCTTCTCAGCCAAGCGCTTCCACTCGGTCAACGGAATGGCGGTTTCGGCGCTGTCCGTCCACTTCTTGCCGAGGAAAGGCGACCAGTCCACCGCGTACTTGCTCTTGAAGTTGGTGAGCACCGGGTCGACCGTGTGCTTGCCCGCGTCCATGGCGGCGCGATAGGCCTTGACCATCTCATCGCCCAGCGTCTCGCCCAGTCCTTGTGCAGCCAGCTTGTCGGCGTACAGCTTGCGCGTGCCGGGGTGCTGCGCAATCTTCTTGTACATCAGCGGCTGTGTCAGGCTCGGGGTGTCCTGCTCGTTATGGCCCAGCTTGCGGTAGCAGGTGATGTCCACCACCACGTCGGTGCGGAACTCCATACGGTATTCCAGGGCCAACTGCGCGGCCAGCACCACGGCCTCCGGATCGTCGCCGTTGACGTGCAGCACCGGCGCCTCGACCATCTTGAAAATGTCGGTACAGAACGTGGTAGAGCGCAGGTCACGCGGGTCCGAGGTGGTGAAGCCGATCTGGTTGTTGATGATGATGTGCACCGTACCGCCGGTGGTGTAGCCACGGGTCTGTGCCAGGCACAGGGTTTCCTGGTTCACACCCTGACCGCCCACGGCTGCGTCGCCATGCACCAGCACAGGCAGCACCTGCGCGCCCTTGGGGTCGCCACGGCGATCCATGCGCGCGCGCACCGAACCCTCAACCACGGGGTTGACGATTTCCAGATGCGAGGGGTTGAAGGCCAGCGACAGGTGCACCGGGCCACCCGGGGTGGACACATCGGAGCTGAAGCCCTGGTGGTACTTCACGTCACCCGCGGGCAGGTCTTCGGGGGCAGTGTGCTCGAACTCGGCGAACAAGTCTTTGGGCATCTTGCCCAAGGTGTTCACCAGCACGTTCAGGCGGCCTCGATGGGCCATGCCGATCACGATTTCCTGAACACCCTTGGCACCGGCCTGCTGGATCAACTCGTCCATGGCAGCGATGAAGCTCTCGCCCCCTTCGAGCGAGAAGCGCTTCTGGCCGACATATTTGGTGTGCAGGTAGCGCTCAAGGCCCTCGGCAGCCGTCAGGCGCTCGAGGATGTGCTTCTTCTTGTCGGCACTGAAGTTGGGTTTGCTGCGGATACTTTCGAGCTTCTGCTGCCACCAGCGCTTTTGCGCCATGTCGGTGGTGTACATGTATTCCACACCCAGCGTGCCGCAGTAGGTCTCACGCAGCGCATTGATGAGCTCGCGCAGGCTCATCCGGTCTTTGCCAAAGAAGGTGTTGCTCGTGTCGAACACCGTTTCCTGGTCGGCATCGGTGAAACCGTAGAACGCCGGATCCAACTCCGGGATGTGCGGCCGCTCGGCACGCTTGAGAGGGTCTAGATCGGCCCAGCGCTGACCCACGTTGCGGTAGGCGGCAATCAACTGCTGCACGGCGGTGCGCTTGCGGCCCATCTCCACGTCGGCACTGGCCATCACCACCTTGGTGCCGCCCTGCTTGGCGCGGTCGGCAAAGGCGTTGATCACCGGCAGGTGCGGAACGTCCTTGGCGTTGGAGCCGTCCACTGCCGGGACGTGCTGCAGCGCATCAAAGTAGTCGCGCCAGGTATCGGGAACGCTGCCAGGGTTTGCGAGATAGTTCTCGTACAACTCTTCGACATAAGGCGCGTTGCCCCCGAAGAGATAGGTGTTGGCCTGATAGGCGGCGTAGACGGATTTTGTCTCGCTCATGTTGCGCTGACCTCCGTTCCCCTTGGGGGAACATTAGCTGGTTGAGATACCTTCCGCGACACGGCTGAACCGGTTGGCGGATGCGACTGTGGCTGGGAAGGGCCGGGTTGCGGACGCGATTGTGCCACCGAACTAGGCCCCACCAACGGCAAGGGCGAAGGTTTCGATACTGCGCTGCAACACGGACACAAGAGCGCGGATGGCTCGCGTACAGTGCGCACATCATTTGCCTTCGCACATTCATGAACCCATCCACTCTGCAAAACCGCACGTTTTTGTCGCTGCTGATTCTGGTCACGCTGGCCTTCGGGGCCATTCTCTGGCCGTTCCATGGCGCCGTGTTCTGGGCAGTGGTGCTTGCCATTTTGTTTACACCGTTATATCGGCGGCTGCTGCGCCGCATGCCAGGCAAGCCCAATCTGGCCGCGCTGTGCACCCTGGCCGTGTGCCTGGTGATCGTGATCATTCCGGTCATCGTGATCATCCTGACGCTGCTACAGGAAGCGACCACGATCTACGAACGCATGCGTTCCGGCCAGCTCAACTTCGGGCTGTATTTGCAGCAGATCATCGCGGCGCTTCCAGCGTGGGCGGCCAATCTGCTCGACCGCTTTGACCTCACCACCGTGGCGCAACTGCAGCAAAAGCTCTCGACGGTGTCGGTACAAATCGGCCAGTTCATCGCAACCCGCGCGCTGAGCATTGGCCAGAACACGCTGGAGTTCCTGATGGGCTTCGGTGTGATGCTCTACCTGCTGTTCTTTCTGCTGCGCGACGGCGCAGGCCTGATCCAGCGCATTGGCGAGGCTACACCGCTGGATACACACCACAAGCGGCAACTGGTCAGCAAATTCGCGACGGTGATCCAGGCCACCGTCAAGGGCAACATCGTGGTAGCCGCATCCCAAGGCGCCCTCGGCGGCATGATCTTCTGGTTCTTGGGCATTCAGGGGCCAGTGCTATGGGGCGTGCTGATGGCCTTCCTGTCGCTGCTGCCCGCGGTGGGCGCAGGGCTCATCTGGATGCCGGTGGCCATTTACTTCCTGGCCACGGGTGCCGTGTGGCAGGGTTTGGTGCTCACGGCCTTCGGCGTGGGGGTGATCGGCCTGGTCGACAACATCCTGCGCCCCATCCTGGTCGGCAAGGACACCAAGATGCCCGACTACGTGGTACTGATCTCCACGCTCGGGGGCATGTCGCTCTTCGGCATCACCGGTTTTGTGATCGGGCCCGCAGTGGCAGCCCTGTTCATCGCCTGCTGGGACCTGTTTGCGCCGCGCGCTGGCGCGTCGGCAGCACCGCCCCCGGCTCCATGATGCTGGGAGCCGGCCGGGCGCGGAAACATCACGACGCCTTGAGGCACTCGCTCATGAACTGTTTGCGCTCGTCGCCTTTCTTGCCTGCGGCTTCGGCGTTGCAGGTCTTCATGCGGGCTTGCTGCCGCTTTTTCTTGTCGCTCAGGCACTCGCTCATGAACTGCTTGCGCTCGTCGCCCTTTTTGCCAGCGGCTTCTGCGTTACAGGTCGCCATCAGGCTTTGCTGGGCTGTTTCGGCCCAGGCGGCCCCGCTCGAAAGGCACAGGCTCAGGGCCGCGACCGACAGAATTGCTTTCATGGTTTTCTCCTTGTGGGGCCCTGCGGGCCATGCAGATCAGCTGCACACACGGGTGCAGCCCTCGCATTTCACCACAGCTACCAGGGATATTGAGCCCGATGGACATGCCCACCAGCGCTGAAGCACTCACACAGGCCCGTGAAGTGTTTACCGAGGGCGCAGCCCACTTCGAAGCGCAGCGCTTGGCGCAAGCAGAACAGTGCTTCGCCCGTGCCCTGGTACTTGCACCGGGCAGGCCCTCGGTGCTGCTCAATCTCGGCGTTGTGCGGCTGCATCTGGGGCGCGCCGAGGATGCCCTGCCCTGCCTGCAAGCGGCCACCCAGGCCTTGCCCGACGACGCAATGGCATGGCGAGCGCTTGCGGGCGCTTGCAGAACGCTGCAGCGCTGGGACGAGGCCTGCACCGCGCTGCAGGCCGCCTTGCAGTGCGGACCGCAAGACCCTGCGGCGATGGCGGAGCTGGCGGCCACCCTGGCCCGCCTGCAGCGGCAACCCGAAGCCCTGGCGTGGGCGCAACGCGCACTGCAGGCCGCGGGGGCAGACGCAGCAGCAGACTGGTGGGTGCTGCAAGGCGACCTGCAACGCGAACTGGGCCAGGGCAATGCAGCGCGCGACAGCTACCGCAGGGCACGCGATGCAGGCGCCGACCCTGTGCTCATGGACTTCTACCTGTCTGCGCTTGAGAGCTCCGCCGCCAGCACGCCCCCACCCGTCGACTACGTGCGCGCGTTGTTTGACGACTACGCCGCCGATTTCGAACAACACCTGGTGGGCACGCTGCAGTACCAGGGCCACGAGACGCTGATGCGGCTGCTGGCCGAGGCGACCCCGGCGCAGCGTTTTGCGCGCGCACTGGATGCAGGCTGTGGCACCGGCCTGTGCGGCCGGCTGCTGCGCACGCGCTGTGACCACCTGACCGGCATTGACCTGGCACCCGCCATGGTAGAGCAGGCGCAGCGCACGCAGGTGTACGACCAGCTGGCCGCCGATGATCTGTGCACCCACTTGCTGACCCCTGGCCAGCCCCCCTACGACTTGGTGGTCGCGGCAGACGTGTTTATCTACGTGGGGCCTCTGGAGGCCGTGTTTCAGGCGCTGCACTGCGCCACCAGGCCGGGCAGTTGGCTGGCCTTCACTGTGGAGGCTGGCGCCCCCGGAAGCGGCGTGCGGCTGCTCCCCAGCCTGCGTTACAGCCACAGCGCAGACCTGTTGCACGGGCTCGCCGAGCGCCACGGATGGACCGTTGCGCGCCAGGTGTCGGCACCGATCCGGGTGCACGAGGGCACCCCCTTGCAAGGCGAGTACTGGATCATGCAGCGCCGTTAGCACGCCCCACACCGCGCCGCCAACAAAAGAAAAGCCCGCCAGGATATGGCGGGCTGTGGGATCGAAGCCTGTGCCTGCCCTGGCCCTGCGTATGCCCATAGGCATGCAAGGCTCGGGGCGGGGGCACGGCATGTTCAGGGCGCGATCAGCGGCACGCCGGTCTTGGACTGGATGAACTCAAAGCTCACGCCCGGTGCCAGTTCCACCACCTTGAGGCCTTCGGGCGTCACGTCCATGACGCCAAGATCGGTGATGATGCGGTCCACCACGCCCACGCCCGTCAGGGGCAGCGTGCAGGCGGGGAGGATCTTGAGGTCTTCGGTGCCGTCCTTCTTGCGCGCCACATGCTCCATGAGCACGATCACGCGCTTGACGCCCGCCACCAGGTCCATGGCGCCGCCCATGCCCTTGACCATCTTGCCGGGGATCATCCAGTTGGCCAGATCACCCTTGGCGCTGACCTGCATCGCCCCGAGGATGGACAGGTTGATCTTGCCGCCGCGGATCATGGCGAACGACTGGTCGCTGCCAAAGATGGACGACCCTTTGATGGTGGTCACCGTCTGCTTGCCAGCGTTGATGAGGTCGGCGTCCACCTCGTCCTCGGTCGGAAACGGCCCAATGCCCAACATGCCGTTTTCGGACTGCAGCCAGACCTCCTTGTCGGCCGGTACGAAGTTGGCCACCAGCGTCGGAATGCCGATGCCCAGGTTCACGTAGAAACCGTCTTCCAGTTCTTGGGCCGCGCGCGCGGCCATTTGGTCTTGACTCCAGGGCATTTCAGACTCCTGCTTTTTCCGTGATGGTGCGCTTTTCGATGCGCTTTTCGGGATGGGGGTTGTGCACGATGCGATGCACATAGATGCCGGGCAGGTGCACCTGGTCGGGCGGAATGCTGCCGGTTTCGACGATCTCTTCGACTTCCACAATGCACAAGCGGCCCGCCGTGGCCACAGCCGGGTTGAAGTTGCGCGCCGTGAGGCGGAACTGCAGGTTGCCAGCGTGGTCGGCCCTGTGGGCCTTGACCAGCGACACGTCGGGCACCAGCGAGCGCTCCATCAGGTAAGTTTCGCCGTCGAACTCGCGCAGCTCCTTGCCCTCGGCCACCACCGTGCCCACGCCGGTCTTGGTGAAAAAGGCCGGAATGCCCGCGCCGCCCGCGCGCAGTTTCTCGGCCAGCGTTCCCTGGGGCGTGAACTCCAGCTCTAGTTCGCCCGACAGATATTGGCGCTCGAACTCCTTGTTCTCGCCCACGTAGGACGAAATCATTTTCTTGATCTGGCGAGTCTCCAGCAGTTTGCCCAGGCCAAAACCGTCCACGCCGGCGTTGTTGGAGATGACCGTCAGGTTCTTCACGCCCGTATCGCGCAGCGCATCGATCAAGGCCTCGGGAATGCCGCACAGGCCAAAACCGCCAACGGCCAGCAACTGGCCGTCTGCCACCACGCCCTTAAGGGCCTCGGCGGCCGAGGGATACAACTTGTTCACCACGCTCTCCTTGCGAATGTTGGATGGACTGCACGATACTACGTAGCCAAATAAGTAGTATTCCGTAAAGACTAGCACTATGGACGTTGATTACCGACTGGCCTTCGAAATGGCGCCGGTGGGGCTCGTGATCTCGCGCAACCGCATCATGGTGGACTGCAACCAACATGTGTGCGAGATGTTCCGCGCTTCGCGCGAACTGCTGATCGGTCAGTCGTTCCGCATTCTGTACCCCAGCGTAGACGAGTACGAGCGCCTGGGTGCGCGCATGGCGCCCATCCTGAACGCGCGGGGCCATTACGCCGACAACCGCATCATGAAGCGAGCCAACGGCGAGGTGTTCTGGTGTCATGTGTCGGGACGCGCCCTCAACCGCGAAGCGCCACACGAATCGGGCATCTGGAGCTTTGAGGACCTGAGCTCAATACGCCAGGTGAAGGCCGAACTAACCGGCCGCGAGCGCGAGGTGGCCGCACGGCTGCTGGAGGGCATGACCTCCAAGGAAATCGGCAAGGCGCTGGAGATCAGCCACCGCACGGTCGAGATCTACCGCGCGCGGCTTATGCGCAAGTACAACGCCTCGACCACGGCCGACCTCATCCAGAAGCTGCTGGCGGGCTCCTAGGCCCAGCACCTCGCCCGTGCTCAACCGCCCTTGCGCGGGCCATCCACCACCTCGGCGGCGGTGCGAAACGCCTCCACCGCCGAGGGCAGCCCACAGTAGATGCTGGCGTGCAGCAGCACCTCCTGGATCTCGGCCACCGTGGCGCCATTGTTGAGCGCCCCTCGCACATGGCCGCGCAGTTCGTGCTGCTTGCCCAGGGCCGTGAGCATCGCCACCGTGATGAGGCTGCGCGTCTTGAGGTCCAGCCCCTGCCGCTGCCACACATCGCCCCAGGCGTTGCGCGTGATGTACTCTTGAATCGGCTGGGTGAATGCTGTGGCACCTCCCAGGGCGGCCGCAACGAAGTCCTCGCCCATCACTTGGCGGCGCATCTGCAAGCCGCGCTCGTAGTCTTTGCTCTGGACATTGGGGTTGGTTTCGGCAGAAGAAGGAATCGATGCAAATGACATGAAGCACTCCAAAGGATGGGGAACGGACGCCGGCACTGTAGCGCGGGTCGTGGCGGCACACGCTGCACGCGTGTGCGGCCCTATGATGGTGCGCCGCCCCACAGGGCTGCGCATCCCCACGCGTTTTCCGGAGACTCCATGAGCGCCACCCGCTACCCTCTGCCAGACCTGAACACCCTGCCCGAAGACCTGCGCACGCGCATCCTGGAGGTGCAGGAAAAGGCTGGCTTCATCCCCAACGTATTCCTGGCTTTTGCACGCCGCCCGGCTGAATGGCGGGCGTTTTTTGCGTACCACGACGCGCTGATGCTCAAGGAAGAAGGCTCGCTCACCAAGGGTGACCGCGAGATGATCGTCACCGCCACCAGCGCAGCCAACCAATGCCTGTACTGCGTGGTGGCCCATGGGGCGCTGCTGCGCATCTACGAAAAGAAGCCGCTCGTGGCCGACCAAGTGGCAGTGAACTACCGCAAGGCCGACATCACACCGCGCCAGCGCGCCATGCTGGACTTCGCGATGAAAGTCTGCCAGCGCTCGCACGCGATAGAGGACGCCGACTTTGCCGCCCTGCACGCCCATGGCTTCGACGATGAAGACATTTGGGACATTGCCGCGATCACGGCGTTTTTCGGGCTGTCGAACCGCATGGCCAGCTTTGCGGGCATGCAGCCCAACGCGGAGTTCTTCCTCATGGGACGCGTGCCACGCACGCGCTGAGCGATCGGCCACCCATCTGCTATGCTTTTGATAGCTGCTTGTGCTTGGATTTCAAGCACAAGCAGCCAATTTGGCATGCAATCCTCGGCAGAACGCAGACTCAGCCGCTGACCAGTGCGCGCATCCAGTCCGGCAGGTCGATGGCTTTTTGCTGCGGAAAATCCACCCAGATCATCGTCGCGCCGCCCGCGGCGCACACAACGCCAGGCCGGTTCGCCCGCTCCATCGTGCCCCAGGTCTCAAAGGTCGTGCGGCGCGGATCACCAACGTACAGCTTGAGCAGCACCTCATCGGGATAGGCAAGCTGCTGGTAGAAGTTGCAGAAGGCGTTGACGATCACCGGCCCCTGGCCGTTCGGCTCCGGGTGGCAGCCCACCGAGTGCATCCAGTCGATGCGGGCGGTTTCGAGATAACGGAAGTACACCGTATTGTTCACATGGCCCATGGCGTCCATGTCGCCCCAGCGCACCGGAAAGCGGGTTTCGTATACGAGCTTCTTGCGCTCGGGAATCTCGATCTTCATCGATGCGCCTTGATGGATGCGAGGATGCCCAGCGTGAACAGCAGCGCGGCGGCCGCCTGGGCCCGCGTGGGCCACTGGCCATCCCACAAGAAGGAATACACGAGCGCGAACAAGGTCTCGCTGACGATGAGTTGCCCACACAGGCTGGCCGACAGCCCGACTAATTGCTCCCCGTCATCCGATTCACGGACAAACTCGGCGATCGAACCGTCAGGTCGCACAATGCAATCGCCCAGTCTTGGTTTATTTGATCTGACCTTTTTGCGCTTGCTCATTTGAGGTCTCCGTTCTTGTTCGACTCTTTGCGTTGCCCGTACATCCGTACCGCGATAGCAGTAAGAAACTCGCGGTCCCATGCATCGCGAATCTCCTCAAGCGGAATCACGACAACGCCCTGTTTGTGCCAGGCAGCGGCACGCATCGCTGCGAGCTCCTCTGGACTGGCCGGAGATTGAGGGGTGATCTTTCCGAGGGTGCAGGGGATTGACGGTGTGCTCATTCGCATGACTCACCCCCTTGCACAATCGCCCAGTCCAGCAGTGCCAGCGCATCGGCCTCGTTGTCGTCCTCGGGCCGGAAACCCAGGGCCTGCATGGCGGCCACCATCTCCTGCTTGCCGGCGTTGCCCTTGCCGGTGGCGTGCTTCTTGATCGTGGCGCTGTGCACCGCCGCGTGTTCGATGCCGTGCTCGGCACACCAGGCCTGCACGGTGGCCACACAGCCCACGGCGTACTCGGTGGCAGCGCCGCCCCGGTGGTGTGCCTGCTCGTAGAAGACGGCGGCCAGATCGGGGTAAGCGGCGCGCACGCGCTGCAGGTGAGCGCGCAGGTGCAGGTAGCGCATTCCCGGCGATTCGCCCCGGCGTGGGGCGATGTCCCAGACGCCTGAGCACACCTCGCCCGCTTTACCAATGGCCCAGCCGCAGCGTGAGCCCATATCGAGTGCCAGCGTTCTCATCGCACGTGCCTCCAGGTCTTGGCGCGGGCGATCAGGCTCACCGTCGAATCGGAGACACCGTAGGCCTGTGCCAGGACGCACTGCCGGATGCCAACGGCCAGGGCCTGGCGGATCAGCACCACCTGGGCTTCCGTGAGCTTGGCGTTGCCGATCTGCGAACCGCGCAGGCGCGTGCCGTGCAGGTCCTTGTGGCGCTCGTTCTCGCTGTGCAGCAGCCAGGCCAAGTTGCTGACATGGTTGTTCAGACGCTGGCCATCCAGATGCGCCACCTCGTGCTGGGGCGACGGTTTGGGGCCGAGGAAGGCCAGCGCGACGAGTTGATGCACCACGAAGCGCCGGCGCTGGCCCCCTTGGTACAGGAGGATCTGGGCATAGCCGTTGGGGCGAACGAAGGGCACCAGGACCCGGTGGGCGCGGCGGCAGCGAAAGCCCTGGCAGCGGCGCACAAGACCATCGACCGAGACTTCGTAGGCGGGGTAGCCGGGCACCGTCCGCCAGAGGGTGGTGCTGACCGTGTGGCGCAGCACGCCAGTGGCGGCCGCGACCTGGGGCGGAGAGACGAAATGCTTGGGTTGCGGGGCACGCTGCCCCAGCCCCGACTGCGGGGCGACAAGTGAGGTGATCACGATCGATCCTCCAAGGAACGCGTTAGCGACCTGGAGGAGCGCGATCACGGACCGGGTCAGGGTCGGTGCCGCTCCCTCATGTCCGACAAGGATGAGGTACGGGTGAGATAGGTACTGCGGGGTGCTGCAGGTGGGCAGGCCTGGGCCTGACCGACGCTTGGCATGGCGTCCGGGCTTATTTCAATTCTTCATTTCTTCACATAGACACCCTCCTTGGATATATAGATATTTCATTCATTCAATATTTCAATCAAAGATCAATTTTTGATTCTTTATATGTATACCGCGCCCGCGCGCGAGGGCAGAAATGAACCCGTGAATAGGGGTACGCGTGTACAGGGTGTCTGTATATATGTCTCTCTGAAGGATGAAGCCTTGAAATATTGAAGTAATGAAGTATTGGCACTTCGTCGCGATCAGCATCGCCCCTCCTCGTCGCCCAGATAGCGAATCCACTGCCCCGGCCGACCCCGGGCCTGACGCTGCTCCACAGCGATGAAGCCCGCCTCGACCAAGGTTTTGAGGACGCTGTCGCGCTGGTGCAGATCCATGAACTGGGTGCGGCGTGTGAATTCGCTCTTGCTCATCCCCTGCGCACCGGCGTCCTGCAAGATCTTCAGCGAGCGCTTGTGGTTCGATTCGGTCGGGTTCTCCGACACGCGGGCGGCGACCTCGCGGATGGTGAGCTCGGCACAGTGGCGCGCCAGCATGGCGCCCCACGTCGCATCCGACGCCTCGATCTGCGGGGCTACCGGGTCGCGCGAGACCGCACGGATCAAGGCGAGCTTGGTGGCGTTTTCTTCGATGCGCGCGAGGATCGAGGACAGCCCCGAGCCGCGCGCCCGGCGCAGCTCCTGCAACAAGGTCTGATCCAGCGCCCGAAACACCGCCTGCGCCTCGGGGGCGGTCGGCACCACCAGCGGTTCGACCTCCACTTCGGCCACCGCACCGATGTTGGCCAGATTGCCACTGAGCTTGCCGCCGCCTTCGTGAATCAGGACCAAGGTGTCGATCAACCCCTGCGGCGGATTGATGGCACCAAACACCTCGTTGCTGTCCGGGAAGTCCTCCTCGCTCTCCAGGATCAGAAAGCGCGCCAGCGACCCGTCGGCCACGTTGGCCGCCTGCAGGGCTTGCCAGAAGTGCAGCGGCGTCGTGGTGCCGTAGATGCAGGCGCAGGGCTGGTGAATCGCCCGGTGTGCATCGTTGTGCTGAGTGCTGGCGTACTCGACGCCGAAATAGGTGGTGCCCGAGGTGGTGTAGAGCTCGGTCATCAGATCGAGAATCTCGGTCACGTAGCGGGGCGAACGCTTCCTGTCGGCGGCAGCGGCCAGGAACATCCCGAACTCGTCCAACTGGAACAGGATCGCGGGCTGGCGCATCAGCGCCGTCAGGAGGCCCGAGCCCGAGGCGATCTTGTTGCCACCCAGGTACTGCAGTAGGTTGGCGCGACGAAACAGCTCGTTGATCACCACCCGACTGTGGTTCTTGCCGGCACCGCTCTCGGCAATGCCCACCACATACAGGTTCGAGCGGATGTTGCTCTCGGTGCGGTACTTGCGCCCCATCAGCGCGCCGACCGCGCACAGGCTGGCTCCCAACGCCAGCACCGGCTGCGGCCGCTTGGCGGTGGTGATCATCAGCTGCATCATCTGGCCCAGCACCCCGTCGACCGCGTCCCAACCTGCTGGCAGCGGTGTAGGTGGTGGGGGTCGATAGGCGTCCGGCTCGCCCTGCTCGAGCAGGCCGTCGAGCAGTCCCTCCCGCACCCCATCGATCAACCCTTGCGCCGGATGCACACCCTCGCTGACGATCTCCCCATTGAGCTGCAGATCGGCTGCCGGATGCCAGCCGTTGTCCAGCGCCAGCTTGTAGAGCGTGCCGGCGCCGATGCGCTGCGGCGCAAAGCTGCGCCAAGCCTGGGCGGTGGTCTTGGGCTCGAACTTCTGCGAGCTCGCTGACCAGCGCTCGAACAGCGGCCAGCCGGCGTCGCCCAGCGCGCCCTTGATCGCCATGCCAATGCGCACCCAGCTGTCGTAGTCGAGATCCGCATTGACGATGTAGCCGAGCGCATCCTCAACCGCCGCGAAGGTGCCACGCTGCTCCGGCAGGTGGGCGCACTCGCCCACCGCCTGCCGGCCCACGCTCAGGCTCTTGGGGCGAAGGTTGGCCGGGATCAGCAAATACGCTTCCTGGGCAAACTCACGCGCCTGCGCCTCGGTGATCGCCGGCAGGTCGCTCACGTTCAGATCAGCCAAACTCTCCACCGGCCAGTCATAAGCCTGCCCGGTGTCCGGGTGGATGCCGTAGGCGATGAACTGCTGGCCCAGGCCCAGCACTTCGATGGGCGGGTACTTGAAGCCGGCAAAGGGCTGCGCCGCGCGATAGACCAGGAGGCGCTTCGGGGCGCGGCCGATGCGCACCGCCGGCGTGTCGCCCAAGAGCCGCTTGGCCAGCCCCTCGATCTGCGCACTGACACCGGCATCGAGCACATCGATGTCGATGCCGATCACCCGGCCGGCGGCAATGCCGATGCCCGACTCGGGCCAGTCGCCCCAGATGTCGACCTCGTTCTCAGTGGTGGCGCGCTCACAGTGGCGGCTCCACTTGGGGTAGTCGTGCCAGGCACCCTGGCGGTACATGCCCGGTTTTTTGCTGCGCGGCTGGATGGGCAGGATCGGGAAGCCCCGGTCCACCAGGGTGGCCCCCAGCTGCGCCATGTAGTTCGGTGTGGTCATGCTCAGTCCTCTAAAACGGTGGGTCCTCGCCATAGGCGCGGTGCAGGCTATCCAGGTAGGCGCTGACGACCACCTCAACCAAGGTGGCCCACTCCTGCGTGGTGAACCGGGTCAGGTCGGTCTTGGCCAGCGACTCGATGTAGGCACCACCCTCGGCACTGGCGGCGGCCAGTGCATTGAGCTCGTGTGGATTGGGATCGATCACGACGCACCTCCCTGGATAAAGCGCACCCCGACGACTTCGGTGTAGCGGCCCTGGGCGCGCACCGCGATCTGCGACGGGCACTGGAGCCGGTCCGCGTGCTGCAAGGCCTCATCGACCTTGCCCGGCACCGGCAGACCCGGTGCGCGGCGCGTCCACCAGGCCACCGCCTTCTGTCTTGCATAACCCGGATGCTCCAGACACACCCACTCGCTGTGGTGGGTGAGCCCACTCCAGTAATCCACCCGCAAGGACGGCGGCTTGCCGGGTTTGTCGTGCCGCGCGTAGCTCACCCGGCTGACCTCGATCCACTGGGGTTTGGGATTACTCACCACCTCCAGCGTGCTGGCCTTGGCTTCGAGCTTGGGCGCCGGGGGAGGAAACACATGGCCGCAGTCCGGGCAGGTGCGCACCGATGCGTGCACGATGCTCTGGCAGGCCGGGCAGTCCTTCACCGGGGCCTCGCCTTCGCCCTTGCCCGGGCGCTTGGGGCGGATGGCATCGATGGGGCCATGGCGGGCGATGTTGCCGGCGAAGTCCAACACCAGGCAGTTGGTTTTGCCTGGGGCCAGACGACAGCCACGGCCGACGATCTGCACATACAAGCCCGCCGACTGAGTGGGCCGCAGCATGGCGATCAGATCCACGCCGGGCGCGTTGAAGCCGGTGGTCAGCACATTGGCGTTGGTCAGGCACCGGATCTGCCCAGCCTTGAAGGCCTGGATCAGCGCTTCGCGCTCGTCGCTGGGCGTGTCACCGACGATGGTGGCGCAGGCGATCCCTTTGGCACGCAGGGCATCGCGCACATGGAAGGCGTGATCGACCCCGGCGCAGAACACCAGCCAGCTCTTGCGGTCATGCCCGTAGGCCAGAATCTCCTCGACCGCCGAGGCCGTGATGGCATCCTGGTCGATGGCGACTTCAAGCTCCTTGGCAATGAACTCACCCGCGCGGGTGCCGACGCCACTCACATCGAGTTGGGTTGCCATGCGCTTGGAGACCAGCGGTGCCAAGTAGCCTGCATCGATCAGCTCGCGCACCGAGACCTCGAAGGCGATGTCGGTGAAGATCGCATCCTTGCCTTCGTGCAGCCGGCCGGAATCGAGCCGGTACGGCGTGGCGGTGAAGCCAATCACCTTCAAGAGCGGGTTCTGGCGCTTCAAACCGTCCAGAAAGCGCCGGTACATGGTGTTGGAGGCACGCGGGATCAGGTGCGCCTCGTCGATCAGCACCAGGTCGCAGTGGCCCACTTCCGGCAGCTTGCGGTGGATGGACTGGATGCCGGCAAAGAGGATGCGGGCGGCAATGTCGCGCTGCTTCAGGCCCGCCGAGTAGATGCCAGCCGGGGCCTCGGGCCACAGGCGTTTGAGCTCAGCGTGGTTCTGCTCGATGAGCTCGCGTACATGGGTCACGATCAGGATGCGCTGATCGGGCCAGGCCTTGAGCACGCCTTCGACGAAGCTCGCCATGACCAAGGATTTGCCCCCAGCGGTAGGGATGCAAATCAAGGGGTTTCCAGCTTGGGTCTCGAAGTAGGCGTAGATACCCTGGATGGCAGCCGACTGGTAGTAACGTAAGGAGAGGCTCATGGCGCGCCCTCCACGACCGAGCCAGCGCTGCCCACTTTGTCGAAGCCCGTATCGCGCCAGCGCAGGCCCTCGCCAAACAGGTATTCCACCCAGCCGTCACCCGCATCAACCTGCTCGCCCGGCACCAGCGCCGGCAGATACAGATGCTGCGCGCAGCCCGCGCGCTGGTCCGCCTCGCTCAAGGCGCGCTGGTGCAAGGTGCAGTGCCAGCCGCCGTCGACCGGGGTCGAGTGCAGGCAGGTGCGGCAGTTGACCTCAGCTGCGGCCTGCCCATGGCACACCGGCGCGTGGTCGCACAGCCGGCACTGGTACCAGGCCGGATCGTTGCTGATGCGCTCTGGCGCCAGCATGGCAAAGATCACCCGCTGGGCTTTGTCCAGCAGCCCCTGGGCGTAAGCGGCGTCGTGCTCGATGCGCTCCACATAGAGCTCGTCGGTGTCCTTGCACACCGCGAGATACATCGCCCGGGTCAGACCGGTCAGGTGCATATAGGTCTGCATCTGGGCAAAGTGCTGCGGTTTGGAGCCGCGCACGCCCTTGGCAGCCAGGTCGTTGAAGCTCTTGGCCGAGTGGGTCTTGAACTCCAGCACATGCCAGGTCTTGGGTGCTTCCGGCAGACCCAGCGCAATGCCGTCGAGCGAGCCGCCAAAGTGGCCACCGTGGGCTTGCACACGGATCTGGCGCCCGGTTTCGGGGTCGACCTCCAGCACCGTGGCACCGATGCTGCGCAGGTTCCGCACCAACCGGGTTTCTTCCAGTTGGCCGGTCTCAAACAGGCGCAAGAGGCGCCCGGGATGGCGGTGCACCGTGGTCCAGCGAAAGTCGAACCACAGGGCGCGCTCGCAGTCCTTGCCGATCAAGGAGGCCCCGAGGTGCGCACGAAAGCCGCTGCTGGCCTGCGCTTCGTAGGCCGCGAAGATCGCGTCGCGGGTGGGGCTGCTCAGGGTGGGCAGTTCAGCCATGGCTCACCTCCTGGTGGTCGTGCAGCAGACGGGCACGCGCGAGCAGCGCATTCCAGCGCGCGTCGTCACACTCGGCGCGCATGGCTTCGATCAGGGCGTCCTTGAAGCGCTCGCGAGATGATTTGGCTTTGGGTGTCAGCTCGATCAGGCGGGCCGACAGGCGCGCGGCTTCTTCACGCTTCATCCGCAGAGCCGTCTTGGCGCGGTGGAACCACTCGGCGTCGAGCGCCTGCTTGTGGGCCTGGCGGCGCAGGTCGGCGGTGGCAATCTGCACGCGAATCGCGGCAATCTCACTCTGCAGGGTGGCCAGCCGTGCCCGGCACCCTTCGGGGGTGTCGGGCAGCGCTGCCGTGGCCGATGGGGAATGCAGTTCGGTCATGGCAGTCGTCTCCTTACGCCTGGCGCTGCCAGGGCAAACCACCGGCGGCCGGCGCCACGGGCGTGGCCGGTTGAGGTTGCGGGGCAGGTGCCGTCGCGGGTGCCGGGGCGCTGGCATAGGCGACAGGGGCACGGGTGGCCGGTGCCGCAGCCGCGTTCCTTGGCAAGTAACGGATCGAGTTGCTCTCGCCGTACTGCCCCTTGGGCGGGCGCACTCGCACATCGGCGATCAGCGGAATCAGGTGCAGCTGCTCGGAGTCCTTGACCTGCATCTGGCCGGTGGCGCGGCAGATGGACGACAGGGTGCGGGTGGCGATGTCCACGGTGTCGGGGTTGTCGTTGACCAGGTTCAGGCGGTCAAAGAGCTTGCGACCGGCGAATTGGCCTTCGAGGATGTCGAGTTCCAGGAACAGGTACTGGCCGCGACCGTCCTTGGTCGGGCGCATTTCGCTGGAAACGATCTGCGCCAGGTACTTGCCGGCGGGGAAGACATCGAAGTTGCTGGGCTCAACCGAGTTGGCATCGAAGGTTTGCGCAAAAATGGCCATGGTTTGTTCTCCTTGATTCAGGCGGTGGTGGCGACCGGGGTGGTCATGAGCATGGGCTGGATGGCTTCGGGCATGGCCTGGGCGAAGGCCTGCCAGTCCAGCGGCAAGGTGTCGGGCAGGCCGTAGCGGTTCTTGGCCAGAAACGCCGGGCGCTCGGTGGTGTGGATCACCCGCTCGCCCGAGCCGACCGCGCGGCTGACCTTCTTGTTGAAGCCGACGTCGGCCTTGACGGTGGAAATCCGGTAGTTGGCAAACAGCACGATGTCCGAGTGCTCCTGCACCAGGGCGGCGGCACGGGCGTGCAACTTGATCGTGTAGCGGTCGTAGGGGTCGTGCTCGGGGCTGTCGAAGCGCTTGATGTCGGTGTGGGCGATCTGGATCACCGTCATTCCCTTGTCGTCACGCAGAGCGTTCAGGCCATCGATGTACTGGCGCCACAGGTTCAGCGCCGCGACATAGCCCTTGCCGTAGCCGGCGTCCTCGATGCTGGCCCAGCCGTTGTCGCGGCAGACCTTGGCCCAGATCAGCGCTTCGAGCCAGTCGACGCTGTCGATGACGCAGGTCTTGAAGTCATGCGGCTCGGTGTAGAGCGCGGCGAGTGTGCCGATCACGTCCTCGAACGCGCCCGCCAGCGGAAAGTGGGGGCAGGCAAGCGTGCCCAGACCATCTTCGGTCTGGATGAAGACCGGACTGGGGGCCTGGGCGGCGAAGGTGGTCTTGCCAATGCCGTGGACCCCGTAGACGGTCATGATTGGCGGCTTGGGGTGCGCGGCGCGCACGAGTTGGTTGAGCGAGATGGCCATTACTGGGCTCCTTGGGATGAATGAACTTGGGGGATGGGCGTGGTGACAGACAGGCGCTCGATGGCGGCAAACAGCGGCTCGTCGCCGGCACAGCCCGCAGCGACGGCGCTGCGATACAACTCGCCCAGCAGCTGCATCTCCTGGATTTCCAGCAACAGAGCGTTCTTGCGGGTTTGAAGGTGAGCCTGCAGTTCGTCGCGTGTGACCAGATCGATGCGCTTGAACAGCTCGTTGCCGTAGTGGTCGTCGGCACTGCCCTCCGGTGCCGGCAGTTCGATGGCCTTCGGCAGGCGGGTGCGCAGCTGGCTCCAGCGCAGCGGGATGGGCTCAGCAAGCAGGGTGTAGAGGCGTTCCATCACTTGCCCTCCCCAGTCGTGTCCATGCGACGCAGCACGAACTTCGGCGCCTTGGGCGTGACGGTGCGCAGGGCTTCGAACGGTGCCCGCAGGGTCTGCGGCCAGGCCTTGAACTTGGCTTCCGACACCGAGTACTTGATCTCGACGTACTCGCGCGGGTCGCCGCCTGCTGCTTCGATGCGGGCCACGAGGTCGGCTACGCCTGCGACGTCCCACTTCACGTCCTTGCCGATCTCGACCGTGATGTCGAAGCCTGCGTCCTGGATGTGGGTGGTGCCGGTGTCCTTACCCTGTGCCAGCAGCTGCGCTTTGGCCTGTTCGCCGTAGCGCAGCTCCAACCCGGCCTGCGTCAGGCTGGTCAGGGTGGCGAGCTCTGACTTGGCCTCGCTGATGAAGCGCAGCAGTGCGGCCACGTTCTCCAGCGGCAGGTCGCGGATTGCCTGCGCAGAAAGATCGAGGTAGGGGATGGGCAGCGTAACGCCGCAGGTCTGCAGCGCGGCGGCCAGGGGGGTGGGCAAAGGGGTGGGCAGATTCGTGTCCGCCCCGGTCTTCAGGCGTGCGCTCATGCCACACCTCCTGCGCTGACGCGCTCGGAGGTGCTCTTGCGCAGGCACTCCGCCTCGTAGGACTCGACGTCCTCGACGCGGTAGAGCACGCGTCCCTGGATCTTGAGAAAGACCGGCCCGATCCCTTCGGAGCGCCAGCGTTCCAAGGTGGCTTCGCTGACGCCCCAACGGTCGGCCAGTTGCCGTTGGTGGAGGTGTTTGATACTCACGTTTTTCTCCTTTCGGGTGATTGCGAAAACGTGAGGTCAGTGTCGGATTCGTGATGTGCGGGCGTCCGCCACCGCCATGTACGGGCGGATGTACGGGCGCGGCCGAAACGGGGAAATACGGGCCACAGAAAACAAAAAACCGCCCGAAGGCGGTCATGCGGAACAGCGACGGGAAGACGCTGGGGTCAGTCGAGCAGGAACCCGTACTTGCCCTTCTCGGGGTTGGCGATGTAGTCCTCCCACTCGGTGTTGCCGCTGAAGAGGTTCTGCATGCGCTGGCTGCGGGCGGTTTTCTTGTCCGGGTATGCGGCCCCCAAGATTTCGCCGGCTGGCAACAGCCAACGGTCGTTCATTGCCTGCTCGTACATGTAGCGGACGGCCGCCGCTTGGCGTTCGCCCTTGATCACCCAGGGCTTGTTGCTCTTGCTGCGGATGGTGAGCGTGTTGGTGTACTCGTCGAAGTGGACCGGTAGGAGCGGGCGAAGCATCCCGTCCGCAGGCGTCGCCAGGATGCGATGGAGCAGGTCCATGTCCACGGTGGGTGTTGTCACGTAGTCGACGAGTACCTGGCGCACCGCCGCGAATCGGTAGTTCCTGGGGGGACGCACGAACTCGGGCAATGGCTGTCCCGACGTCAGGATCAGGCCTTGATCCGGCAGGGTCGGGGAATGGAAATGCCGGAAGATGTCTTCAACCGATTGCGCGAGGCCGCGCGCGAACCAGACGTCAGTGTGTGCCGGGCCGACCCGAGCTTTGCCGAGATTCCAGAGCACTCCATCAATTGAGGGCGAGTCGATCCCTTTGCGCAGCGCCTTCGGAATGTCGAGCAGGTCGGCGACCACGCCGAGAAACGCGGTGGGGCGAACGGCATAGATTGCCGCTTCCGCGGCTTCGAGGAATTTCAGCCGGAAGGTTTCCGGGCAGCGGTAGCGGTACCGCCCAGGATCAGCGTCCTCCTCGATATCGACCAGGATTCGTTCGTCGCGGCAAGGCGCCGGGTAGCAACCCGCGTAGCCGACACACTCAGTCCAGGCGGCCAAATCATGGTCAGAAAGACTCAGTTTGCGCGATAGGTCCCAGCCGGGAACACCGTGCAGGCGCTGCCCATCACCGTCGGCAATCGGCTGCCCTGACTGCTCGAACAGATCGATCAGTTCAAGCAGCGACTGCGTCGGCAGGGGTTTCGACGACATGACCGATCTCCTTCACCAGATGCCATTTGGCCAGCAGTCGATCGCACAGCGCCCGATCCTTTTCCCGCTTCGTCTTGATGTTGCACTTGTTGTCGTCGCGCAGAATCACCGTGATCGTCCGCGCGCGGTCCTTGCCGACCTTTTTCAGTTTGATGGACAGCTTGGCGTAGTTCAGGTGGTGATCGCGGAAATCGAAGGTGGGGCTGATCAACGACCGAGCAGCGGTGTAGATGTCGTCGGCATCCTTGGTCCAGATTTTCACGAGCAGCGAGCGACCGTTTGCAGCGGAATAGCCAAGCTCGACGACCTTGACGTGAGCCACGGGCTCGCCAGTCAAGTCAAAGTTTCGAGGCGCAGCCAAGCTCTGGTAGTCATACTGCTTGAGCGGAATCTTGTCGCCAGTGATGGGCGATTGCAGCAGGGAGTCGGCCACGATGCGCGCCAATGCTTCCCGGCCCGCCGTATCTTTCGACAGCACCTCCAGGTGCCCATTGGCCGGCTCGTAAGTGATGTGCGAAGACACCGCCCGGATCACTTCCTGGGGTACCAATTCGCTGGCCTGCACGCAGTCGATGATTTCCGGTGGGCGGTTGTGGTGGATGCTGATCTGGTAGAGGTCCACGTCTTCGCCGGTCTGCGTATCGGGCCGCAGGCGCTTGAAGATCTGGATCGCGACGGCGTCATCGGAGCACCCGAGTTGTTGGGCGACGTTCTGGTGGAACGCCGTCTTGGCCGCTGCATCGTCGAGTAACGCAAGGGTGGCGGGCGCCATGAAACCCGAGTAGCAGGCGGCGCTTTGCCGGAACACGTCGGCCTGGCGGGCGTTGAGGGCTTCCTCGAAGATTACGGGCTCATTGACGTGCAGCCACAGCGCTCGCTGGTACTGGTTCGGGATCGCGGCGAAGGCTTCCCGGGCGGCGTCATCGAAAATGTCGTCCTTGAAGCCATCGATGACGTCCTGGCCGGCGCCATCCGACAGCAGCACGATCCGTTCGGCCACTTCTTCGATCCGCTGCCGCTCACCCACCCCAAGGGCGGAGAGCACGGCCTCCATCTGCTCGCGCTGTTCCTTCTTCGGCTTCTTCGCGTCCACGTCCGGCATGGCCAGACCGAACTCGTCCACCATGAAGTCACGGAACACGGCCGGCGGCAGGTGTCCCAGGAGCTTGGTCAAATTCTCTGCATCGTTCATCTACATACCCCTCAAAAGGTTTGGATTGGCTTGGTATCAGCCCCGACGGCCCCTTGTTCTGAGTGGGGTGTGCAGACCGATGGCGTTCGGTGTACCGAACGATTGTGATTGTCTCGGAGCGGTTAGGGGTTTGTCAAGCGGGTACGAATTCGTTCGGCGTAGTGGTATTATTTTCGGCCTGACGCGAACACATGAGGAGATAACGGTGCCATCGCCCCTGGGGGACAAGATCCGCGCATTGCGGAAGCAGAAGAAGCTCAGCCTGGAGCAGTTGGCCGAGCTGACGGACTCCAGCAAGAGCTACATCTGGGAGCTGGAGAACAAGGACGATCCGAAACCGTCGGCCGACAAGATCGGCAAGATCGCCGCCGTCCTCGATGTCACCACGGAGTTCCTGTTGACCGAGTCGGCCACCACGCCGGACGAGGAAGTGCTCGATGAGGCCTTCTTCCGCAAATACAAAACCATGTCGGAGCCGGACAAGAAGAAGATCCGCAAGATCCTCGATGCCTGGGAAGATGAATGACGGACGCGAAGAAGCCCATGGCCGAGGCCAACCGCATCTCGTCCATGCTCAACACGGTTCTCGGTGCGGATCGCTTTCCAGTCAAGGTTGACGAGCTGGCGCTGGAGTATTCCCGCCAGTGCTTTTCAGACTCGCCGATCGACAAGGTCCAGGGCGAGGATCTCGACGGTTTCGATGGTCTGCTGAAAGCCAACAAGTCGCGGTCGAAGTGGCTGGTCCTCTACAACAGTGCCACCCCGTCGGAGGGTCGCAAGCGCTTCACGATTGCGCATGAGTTCGGTCACTACATCCTGCACCGTCACCAGCAGGACATTTTCGAGTGCGGCGACGGTGATATCGAAACGGGAGACAACAACGAGCGCGACATCGAGGCAGAGGCGGACTTGTTTGCTTCGACCCTGCTGATGCCGCTGGACGACTTTCGGCGCCAGGTCGACGGCCAGCCGATCAGCTTCGATCTGCTGGGCCACTGCGCCGACCGCTATGGTGTATCGCTCACGGCCGCCGCCTTGCGCTGGACCGAGATTGCACCCAAACGAGCGGTGCTCGTGGCCAGTCGCGACGATCACATGCTGTGGGCCAAGTCGAACAAGGCGGCGCTGAAGTCTGGTGCCTACTTTGCGACCCGCAGGAACACCATCGAACTGCCGGGTGATGCGCTGGCGCACAGCAACAACGGCTGGGCCGGCAGCCAGCAACAGACGGCACGGGCGCAGCTCTGGTTTCCACGCGAACCTGAGAGCATGCAGGTCAATGAAATGATCAGGGTTGCAGGCCAATACGACTACACCCTGACCTTGCTACTGCTGCCTGAAACCGAGTGGCAGGGAGCGCGACACGACGATGAGGAGCCGGAGGAAGACACCTACGACCGGTTCATCCGCAACGGCCAGTACCCGGTGCGGTAACTCATACTGTACGGATCATGAGAGCCCTGACGCGAGTTGAATATGACTGAAAAAACGAAAAAAACCCTCGGTTTAATAGTCGCGATTGCTGTGATCACGGCTGTTGGACTGTATTTATGGCGTCAGAACTACAAAGACGACGCGCTCGAGCACATCGCCAGCGGTAACGGTCGCATCGAGGCGGTGGAGATCGATATCGCCGCCCGTCAGCCGGGCAGGGTCGCGGCGATCGAAGTGCGCGAAGGGGACCTGGTGCGCGCGGGTCAGTTGCTGGTGCGCATGGACACTGAATCGCTGCAGGCGCAACTGCGACAGGCTGAAGCCCGCGCCCGGCAGGCGGGAGATGCGGTGAGTACGGCACGCAGCCAACTGGCCCAGCGCGAGAGCGAGAAGGCCGCCATGCAGGCCCTGGTGGTGCAACGTCAGACCGAGCTGGCCGCCGCGCAGCGACGCGCCCAGCGCTTCGCCGATCTGCGCCAGCAATCCTTCATCTCGCAACAGCAACTCGATGACCAGACCGAAGCCGTGGATCGCGCCTCCGCCGCGCTGGCCGCCGCGCAGGCCCAGGTGGCGGCGAGTGACGCGGCGATTTCCACCGCCCGTAGCCAGATCCGGGGCAGCGAGTCGGCGGTGGACGCTGCGCGCGCCGAAGTGGAGCGCATCCGCACCGATATCGAGGACAGCGATCTCAAAGCCCCGCGCGATGGTCGCGTGCAACTGATCGTGGCGCGCCCGGGCGAGGTAGTGGGCGGCGGTGGGCGGGTGCTCAACCTGGTGGACCTGAAAGATGTGTACATGACCTTTTTCCTGCCGACCCGCGCAGTGGGGCGTGTCGCCGTGGGTAGCGAGGCGCGACTGGTGCTCGATGCCGTGCCGCAGTATGTGATTCCGGCACGTATTTCCTTCGTGGCGGATGTTGCGCAATTCACGCCCAAGACGGTCGAAACCCAGATCGAGCGCGAAAAGCTGATGTTCCGGGTGCGCGCGCAGATTCCGCCTGAGTTGCTGGAGAAGCATCTGGCGCAGGTCAAGACCGGCCTGCCCGGCATGGCCTACGTTAAGCTCGCTGGTGACGCCCCGTGGCCGCCGCAGTTGCAGGTGAGGCTGCCGGAATGAACCGCGTCGCCCCGCCCTCGTCCGCCCCGGTGGTTCGTCTGCAGGGGGTGAGCTTGAACTATCGCAAGGCCCAGGCGCTACGGGATATCGATCTCGATATCCCTGCCGGGGTGATGGCGGGCCTGATCGGCCCGGACGGGGTGGGCAAGTCCAGCCTGCTGGCCCTCATTGCCGGGGCGCGTGCCCTGCAGAGCGGACACATCGAGGTGCTGGGTGGCGACATGGCCAGCGCGCATTTTCGCGCCAAGGTGTGCCCACGCATCGCCTACATGCCGCAGGGACTGGGCAAGAACCTCTACCCGACCCTGTCAGTATTCGAGAATGTGGATTTTTTTGGCCGGCTGTTCGGGCATGACCGTGCCGAGCGCGAGCGGCGCATCGCGGCGCTGCTGGCCGCCACGGGGCTCGCACGGTTTGCCGATCGTCCTGCCGGCCAGCTCTCAGGCGGCATGAAGCAAAAACTCGGGTTGTGCTGTGCGCTGATCCACGACCCCGATCTTTTGATCCTTGATGAACCTACCACCGGCGTCGACCCGCTCTCGCGCCGCCAGTTCTGGGCGCTGATCGACGACATCCGCAGCGAGCGCCCCGGTATGAGTGTTCTGGTGGCCACCGCCTACATGGAAGAGGCCGCACGCTTCGACTGGCTGGCCGCTATGGACGCAGGAAGCGTGCTCGCCACCGGCACCCCGGCCGAGTTGCGCCAACGCACGGGCTGCGACACGCTGGAGCAGGCCTTCATCGAGCTGCTGCCCGAAGCACAACGCGCCGGTTACCGGCCGGTGGAAATCGTGCCGCACGCGGCCAGCGCCGAGGCTGATGTGGCCATCGAGGCGCGCGACCTCACCATGCGCTTCGGCGACTTCACGGCGGTGGACAGGGTGAATTTCCGCATCCGGCGCGGCGAGATATTCGGCTTCCTCGGCTCCAACGGCTGCGGCAAGACCACCACGATGAAGATGCTCACTGGGCTGCTGCCCGCAAGCGAGGGCGAGGCGTTGCTGTTCGGCAGGCCGCTAGACCCTCACGACCTGACCACTCGTCGTCGCGTCGGCTTCATGACCCAGAGCTTTTCGCTCTACGGCGAACTGACAGTACGCCAGAACCTGGTGTTGCACGCGCGTCTTTACGGCCTGCCGGAAGCCGACATCGCGTCTCGGGTGCAGGCCATGGCCGAACGTTTCGACCTCGCCGACATCCTGGATGCACTACCCGAGGCATTGCCTCTGGGTGATCGCCAACGCCTTTCGCTGGCGGTGGCGATGATCCACGGCCCGGAGATGCTGATCCTCGACGAGCCCACCTCGGGCGTGGACCCTGTGGCGCGCGACGCATTCTGGCGTGCGTTGATCGAGTTGTCGCGACGCGAGGGCGTGACGATTTTCATCTCCACCCACTTCATGAACGAGGCCGAACGCTGTGATCGCATCTCGCTGATGCATGCCGGCCAAGTGCTGGTCAGCGATACGCCGCAGGCCATCATGGCGGCGCGCGGTGCAAGCACGCTGGAGGACGCCTTTATCGCGCACCTGCAGGAGGCTGTCGGTGAGCCGCAGCAGGCGCGCAGCGGGCAGACAACCCCGTCTGCCTCGACCGTCACCCCAACTGTCACCCCGACGGTACCACTTCCGGCCGTCCGCAGTGCCTTCAGCCTGCGCCGGCTCTTGAGTTTCACTCGACGGGAGGCGCTGGAGCTTCGGCGCGATCCGATCCGCCTCAGCCTTGCAGCCCTGGGCAGCATCGTGCTGATGCTGGTGCTGGGCTACGGGATCACGCTGGACGTGGAGGACCTGACTTTTGCGGTGCTCGACCACGATCAGACCAGCATCAGCCGCGACTACAGTCTGAACCTGTCGGGTTCCCGCTATTTCGCGGAGCGCGCGCCGCTTGCCGACTACGCCGAGCTGGACAGGCGGATGCGCGCCGGTGAGATCAGCCTGGCGATCGAGATTCCGCCGGGGTTCGGACGCGACCTGCTGCGCGGCCGGCCCGTTCAGGTCGGCGCCTGGATCGATGGCGCCATGCCGCAGCGTGCCGAGACGGTACGCGGCTATGTGCAGGGCATCCACCAGCACTGGTTGGGAGAGCGTCTGCGCGAGGCGCTCGGCGATGCGGCAACGGCCCCGCTGGTCACGGTGGAGACGCGCTTTCGCTACAACCCCGACGTGCGCAGCCTGCCGGCCATGGTGCCGGCGGTGATTCCACTGCTGCTGATGCTGATCCCGGCCATCCTCGCGGCGCTCTCGGTGGTGCGCGAGAAAGAACTGGGTTCGATCATCAACTTCTATGTCACGCCGGCCACCCGGCTCGAGTTTCTGCTCGGCAAGCAGATTCCTTACGTCGTGCTGGCCATGGCGAGTTTTCTGTTGCTGGTGGCGATGGCCGTGATGCTTTTCCGGGTGCCAGTCACAGGCAGCTTCGGGGCGCTGACACTGGGCGCGCTGCTCTATGTGATCAGCGCCACAGCGTTCGGCCTGCTGATTTCTTCCTTCGTGCGCAGCCAGGTGGCTGCCCTGTTCGGCACGGCCTTGCTGACCATCCTGCCGGCGGTGCAGTTCTCTGGCATCATCGATCCGGTCAGCTCACTGGAGGGTGCGGGGCGCCTGATCGGTGAAATCTTCCCCACCACGCATTTCGTCATCATCTCGCGCGGTACCTTCTCCAAGGCGCTCGAATTCGAAGATCTCTGGGCCTCGTTCATCCCGCTCCTGATCAGCGCGCCTGTGCTGATCGGCCTGACCGCCGTGCTGCTGAGGAAGCAGGCAAGATGATCCGACAACGCCTGCGCAACATCACCCAGCTTGGCTTCAAGGAACTGCGCAGCCTGCTGCGTGACCCGATCATGCTGGTGCTGATCGTCTACGCCTTCAGTTTTTCTATCTACACCGCCGCCACGGCGATGCCCGAAACACTCAACAAGGCCCCCATCGCGGTCATCGACGAGGATCGCTCGCAGTTATCCCAGCACATCATCGACGCCCTGTATCCGCCGTATTTCATGCCGCCAGCGATGATCATCCCGGCCGAACTGGACGCGCGCATGGATGCCGGCCTCGACACCTTCGCCCTGCACATCCCGGCCGGCTTCCAACGTGATGTGCTGGCCGGTCGCGCCCCGGTGATCCAGCTGAGCGTGGACGCCACCCGGATGAGCCAAGCCTTCACCGGCAGCGGTCATATCCAGGTCATCGTTCAGGAGCAGGTCAACGAGTTCGTGCGCCGCCACCGTGCAGTGGCCAGTCCGCCCGTGGAACTGGCGCTGCGGGCCCGCTTCAACCCACAGCTGAACAAGGCATGGTTCGGAGGGGTAATGCAGATCATCAACAACATCACCATGCTGTCCATCGTGCTTACCGGCGCAGCTCTGATCCGCGAGCGCGAACACGGCACCCTGGAGCATCTGCTGGTGATGCCGGTCACCCCGTTCGAGATCATGTCCGCGAAGGTGCTTGCGATGGCGGCGGTGGTCCTGGTCGCTTCCGCCTTTGCGCTCAACGTCGTCGTGCGCGGTCTGATGGGCGTACCCATCGAAGGCTCCCTGCCACTGTTCTTCACCGGCGCGGCCCTGCACCTGTTCGCCACCACGTCGCTGGGTATTTTTTTGGCGACGCTGGCGCGCTCGATGCCGCAGTTCGGCATGCTGCTGCTGATGGTGCTTCTGCCTCTGCAGATGCTCTCCGGCGGCAGCACACCCCGCGAAAACATGCCAGAACTGGTGCAGTTCGTGATGCTGGCAGCACCCAATACCCACTTCGTGATGCTGTCCCAGGGCATTCTTTACCGAGGCGCGGGTCTGGCAGTGGTCTGGCCCCAGTTGGTCAGTCTGGCCGTGATCGGGTCGGCCCTGTTCATGTTGTCGCTGGCCCGGTTCCGTAAAACCCTGGCGTCAATGGCGTAGGCGCCTCATTGCCCATGTGGAGTTCGCAGTGCCCAATATTGCGAGAAATTGTGCAACAGCGAGCGATTTGAGCGAGTCACCGCGTCCCAAATACTCCTGTTACTTTGGGTGCAACCACCTTTTAACTTTCCCGTGAAGTTACCTTTCGACAATTACATTGGCTGCGTTGCACTGGATCTCGCGCGGTCATGGTTATGAGATCACCGGGGGCGATGTGCTCGATGCTTACTCGGCGGTGACCCAGGCGGCCGTCAGTGCGGGTGTTCCGGTCCAGCGTGTCAACGAGCAGATCCGGGCGATGACCGCCGGCGCGCAAGCTGGAAACTCGCTCATGAGAACGATCCTGGCCCGTCATTTATCGAGCTGAGCGGGAACCGCTTTCCGCAATAGCCCGCACCAGCCCGCACGCCTTCGAAACTCCCTCATGGTGCCGGCGGCAGTCCATCCGGACAATTTCACTGCATGTGAGTTTGACCGAGAGGACCGCCACCAATGCATCGAATCAACCATCTACCACCTGAGCGGATGACGCCGGAGCAGCGTCGCCACGAGATCGCGTCGCTATTGGCCAACGGCCTGGCACGCCTGCGCATCAGCGGCGCAGAACAGTCCGCAAGCAGGGCCGCAGAGAGCGAGTTTGAGCTTGGCTTCTGTGGCAACCAGCGCGTTCATACAGACCCCGTCAACAAGACAACTACGGAGTCGAAATGAGCACGCAAACACCAACACTTTCAACGTCGCCCTCGGTGGCGGCGCAGATCGCCAGGCTGCCCGAGATGCCGATGGCAGAGATCAAAGCGCTCTGGCAGAAGCTGGTCGGTGGCGACACGCCCACCCACAACCGTCAGTTCCTGGAACGTCGTCTGGCATACCGTCTACAGGAGGTGGAGTTCCGCAAGGTCGACGCCAACCTGCTGGAGCGGAACCAGCGTCGCATCGCATCCCTGGTGGAGACCGGCAAGGTCAAGAAGCGCGATCGTGATTACCGTCCGGCCGCAGGCACGGTGCTGGTCCGGGAATACAAGGGCGTCGAGTACCGTGTGATCGCAACCAGCGATGGCCAGTACGATTTCCAAGGTCGGATGTACCCGAGCCTTTCGATGATCGCCCGCGAAATCACCGGCATGCGCTGGTCGGGACCTTTGTTCTTCGGACTCAAGCCGCCTGCCAGCGCCAAACCGAAGTCGTCCACCAGGAAGAGAGGTGGGCGATGAGCGAAGTCTTGAAGCGCCGCATGCGCTGTGCGGTCTACACGCGCAAATCCACCGATGAGGGGCTGGACCAGGAATACAACTCCATCGATGCCCAGCGTGATGCCGGTCATGCCTACATCGCTAGCCAGCGCGCCGAGGGCTGGATTCCAGTAGCCGACGACTACGACGATCCGGCCTTCTCCGGTGGCAACATGGAACGTCCGGCGCTTCGCCGCATGATGGCGGACATCGAGGCCGGCAAGATCGACGTGGTCGTCATCTACAAGATCGATCGCCTTACGCGCAGCCTGGCGGACTTCTCCAAGATGGTCGAAGTGTTCGAGCGCTACGGCGTGTCGTTCGTGTCGGTCACCCAGCAGTTCAACACGACGACCTCGATGGGCCGCTTGATGCTGAACATCCTGCTGTCCTTCGCCCAGTTCGAACGCGAGGTCACCGGCGAGCGCATCCGCGACAAGATCGCGGCCAGCAAGCGCAAGGGCATGTGGATGGGTGGCGTGCCGCCGCTGGGCTACGATGTCGAGAACCGACGGTTGGTGCCCAACGAGCGTGAGGCCAAGCTGATCCGGCACATCTTCCAGCGCTTCGTCGAACTCGGTTCCAGCACCGAACTGGTCAAGGAACTGAAACTGGATGGCGTGACGTCGAAGGCGTGGACCACGCAAGACGGCAAGACCCGCGATGGTAGACCGATCGACAAGGGTCACATCTACAAGCTGCTCAGCAACCGAACCTACCTCGGCGAGTTGAGGCACAAGGATCAGTGGTACCAGGCCGAACACCCACCCATCATCAGCCGCGAACTGTGGGACAGCGTCCACGCGATCCTGGCCACCAACGGACGGGTACGCGGCAACGCAACGCGGGCAACCGTGGCGTATCTGCTCAAGGGCATCGTGTTCGGCAACGATGGCCGAGCACTGTCGCCGTGGCACACGACTAAGAAGAATGGCCGTCGGTACCGGTACTACGTGCCTCAGCGGGACGCCAAGGAGCACGCGGGCGCCTCAGGCCTTCCGCGACTGCCGGCCGCCGAACTCGAGTCGGCCGTGCTGGACCAACTGCGCGCGATCCTGCGTGCCCCGAATCTCCTCGGTGAGATGCTGCCGCAAGCGATCAAGCTCGATCCAACCTTGGACGAGGCGAAGATCACCGTGGCCATGACCCGGCTCGACGCGATTTGGGATCAACTTTTCCCGGCCGAGCAGACCCGGATCGTGAAACTGCTGGTCGAGAAAGTCATCGTGTCACCCAACGACCTCGAAGTGCGGCTGCGCGCCAACGGCATCGAACGCCTGGTGCTCGAGCTGCGCCCCGAACCGGTCGAGCAACGAGAGGAAGCACTGGCATGAGCGACATCCGCATCCAGAAGACCGGCGAGCCCGACATCCTGCAGACCAGCGACGGCAGGCTGACCTTGTCCGTGCCGATCCAGATAAAACGCCGCAGCGGCCGCAAGCTGGTCACCTTGCCAAACGGCGAAACCGCGCCGGTTAGACCGTGGGACGTAGCACCGACCTCCATCCAACTGGCGCTGGCCAGGGGCCACCGCTGGCTGGCGATGCTGGAGTCAGGAGAGGCGAAGTCCTTGAAGGAGATCGCCACGCGGGAAGGAATCGACAACAGCTACGTCAGCCGGATGGTCAACCTGACCACGCTGGCACCCGACATCGTGGCGGCCATCCTGGACGACGCATTGCCGAACCACGTCACGCTGTTTGATCTGGCGGTTGATCCGCCAGCGCTGTGGGATGAGCAGCGGGCCAGGCTCATGTAGACCGAGCGGGGGCACAGGGGTAAAATTGCCCCAGGTGCCCACCTTACTTGCACACGAGTAAAAAAAGGCGTTGCCTCACTGTCACTGAAAACTTCTCTTTGAGCCTCGTCGTCGGGGACTTAAACGTGTGCGCCTGACCCGAAATCGGCGTGGCATTGAGGAAAGGTTTGTCATGACAATCAAAGAACTCGCGTATTCCGCGCAGCAGCACCTTCAGGCCAGCACTGGTGGCTCATTCAAGCGAGCCCACGTCTACGAGCTGTTGGCAGCTTCCTTCGGCTTCAACTCTCACGCCGCGTTTGGCGTTGACACTGTGCTCACGGAACTTCGCCAGAACGACCGGCGGGTGGTCCCGCAAAGTGCGCTCATCAAGCGGCGTTGCATCGAGCTTGGGTATCAACCTGACACCGTGATTCTGGCGTCGTCGGCGTTGGAATCTTTCCTGGCAGAGCGCCAGATCGGTGTCGCCAGCATCTCGTCATTGGTCAGTCGCCTGAGAGGGGAGTCGTCCAGCCAAGACGAAGAGCTCGAATACGACGAGGATGAGCTATTCGACCCTACCGACGAGGCGTTCGGACCGATCCTTCTAGATGGATTGGCTGCGGCGGCTAGTAAGGGCAATGCCCTGGCTCACTACGCGCTGGCGCTGATACACGCCCCTGACGATGAAGACGACCCGGACGCTGGAAGTTCCTATTGGTACTCCCAGGGGCAGCAGGGCCGTGTCCTGACGGGGGTGGAAAAGGAGTGGGCCGAAGCCCACGAGGCTCGTCTCGCTCAAGCCGAGAAGTACTCGCGGCACCTGAGGGAGGCCAGTCGACTGGGGAATCAGGATGCACTTCTCGACTTGGCAGATCGATTTGACGATCCGTCCTTCTTCGAGCAGTCGCGCCACGGCGTCAATGCTGACCCAGCAGCGATTGCGGCGATCGCAGAACGCATGGGCCGCACTTCAGACGCCAAGGATTGGCTGACGCGGGCTGCCGAGAGGGGAGATACGGACGCCATGCTCCAGCTCATTGAGGAACACGATCAAGGTGACCTACAGCGATGCTGGACGTGGGTGTATCTCTCGCAGTTGGTCGGAACGGATCTGACTCGGGACGCGCACTACGCCATCAACGAGGACGGTTCGGACTACGACGATGACGTCGGCGGTCCAGCCTACGTCGCAGGTCGTGACGGGGTAGATCTTGAACCGCTTGCTCCGGCGCAAGACGCCGCTGCCAGGCTCGCTGCGCAGAAACTGT
>JBKBUN010000108.1:0-10766 GCA_046289925.1 Burkholderiaceae bacterium
CGCCGTGTTTGCAGCCCCATAGCGGGGCTATGGGGCCCCAAGACGGTGACAAATGGACCGCTGCGGCCCCTTTGCCATGTGCATGCAGCCGACGATTCCCAAGTCCGGCAGGCTCCTAGGGTCACCGTATGATCGCGCCGAAGCTTGGCATCGCGGCACCGCCGAAAAGCATGACCCAAGTCAAGACCGCAGGCCGCAGCGCCGTGTAGCCTGCGCCATCACAACCTGGAGAACACGCATGAACATCCTGCTCGCCGTGGACGGCAGTGCCTACACCAAGAAAATGCTGGCCTATCTGGCCACCCACGAAGAACTGCTCGGTGCCAAGCACGACTACACCGTCGTGACGGTGCAATCGCCCCTTCCCGCCCGCGCGCGGTCGGCCCTGGGCAAAGAGATGGTCGAGAAGTACTACGCCGACGAGTCCGAAAAAATCGTCGCGCCCGTGTGCAAGTTCCTGGCCCGCCATGGCGTGGACGCCAAGCGCATCGTCAAGGTCGGGCCGGTGGCCGAGACCATTGCCAAGGTCGCTGAAAGCGGCAAGTTCGACCTGCTGGTGATGGGCTCGCATGGCCATGGCGCGCTGGCCTCTTTGGTGATGGGCTCGGTGACCACGCAAGTGCTGGCCCACAGCAAGGTGCCCGTGCTGCTGGTGCGCTGACCCCGCAAGCCCCGCCGGTTTGCCCGCGGGGCTTTTTTGCATCCATTTGCAACCAAACGGTCACGATATAACCAATTGGTTTACACGACGACCAAACGGTTATATATTCCGCCCGACGCCCATCCTGGCGTGGATTTGCAAACCGATGCAAAGGAAGCTGACCATGAAAAAGACCTTGATCGCACTGGCCCTGACAGCAGGCACCGCAATGAGCGCTCTGGCGCAGGACATCGTGGACACGGCTGTGAAGGCCGGCAACTTCAAGACTCTGGTGGCCGCCGTGCAGGCCGCCGGTCTGGTGGACACGCTCAAGGGCCCAGGCTCGTTCACCGTATTCGCCCCCAGCGACGAAGCGTTCGCCAAGATTCCCAAGGCCAAGCTCGACAGTCTGCTGGCGGACAAGGCAGCACTGACCAAGGTGCTGACCTATCACGTAGTGCCGGGCAAGGTGATGGCTGCCGACGTCAAGGCCGGCAAGGTCAAGACGGTGCAGGGCCAGGAAATCACCGTCAGCACCACCGGCGGCGTGAAGGTGGACCAGTCGAAGGTCGTCGCAACCGATGTGGCGGCCAGCAATGGCGTGATCCATGTGATCGACACCGTGCTGATGCCCCAGTAATGCACCCGCCGTGACGGAGGAGCAGCCCATGAACACCCTGAACACCCCTTCCCTGGCCCGTCGCCGTGTGCTGATGGGCGCGGCCGCGGGTCTGGCCATCCCCCTGCTGCAAGCCTGCGGCGGCGGTGACGACGAGCCCGCAGTGCAGCGCAATGTGGTCGAGTTGGCCCAGGCCACGCCCGAGTTGAGCATCCTGGTCGAAGCCGTCGTGGCGGCCGGTCTGGCCGACACGCTGCGCAGCAACACCGTGACGGTGTTCGCGCCGACCAACGCTGCGTTCGCCGCGCTGCTGGCCGAACTGGGCATCACCAAGGAAGCGCTATTGGCCAACCAACCGCTGCTGACCGCCGTGCTGACCTACCACGTGCTCGGCACCCGGGTGGTCCGCGCTGATGTGCCTCTGGGCAAGGCCATTACGCCCTTGGGTGGCGGCTTCTTCAAGGTGGAATCGTCGGGGGGCCTGAAGATCACCGATGGCCGCAACCGCGTGAGCACCATTACCACCACGGACCTCGCCGCCACCAACGGCGTGGTGCACCTCATTGACCGCGTGATCCTGCCGGCCAACCGCGACATTGTGGACACGGCTCAGGCACTGCCCGAGTTCAGCATCCTCGTGGAAGCGGTGGTGGCAGCAGGACTGGTGGACACGCTCAAGGGTACGGGCCCGTTCACGGTGTTCGCTCCGACCAACACGGCTTTTGCCGCACTGCTGACCGAATTGGGCACCACCAAAGACGCCCTGCTGGCCGACAAGGCGCTGCTGACCAAGGTGCTGACCTACCACGTGGTGGGTGCGCGCGTGCTCAAGGGCGATGTGCCCGTGGCCACGCCCATTGCCACGGTGCAGGGGCAGACCTTCACGGTCAACGGCAACCTACAGATCACCGATCGCAACGGCCGCACGAGCCAGATCACGGCGACCGACGTGTTCACGCGCAACGGCGTGATCCACGTGATCGACCGCGTGATCCTGCCCACCTGATTGCCAACCTGATCGCCCGGTGCCGCGCCGCAAGGCGCTTGCAAAAAAGCCCGGCACTGCCGGGCTTTTTTTAGGGGTGCAGCACACAGACCACGGCGTATGGATGCGAAGGGGCTGCGTGCCGAGCACTCAACGGGCGCGCAGGCCGTCAAAACAGGTTTGCTGTACCAGTTCCACGATCTGCTCGGGCGTGAACTGACCGCTTTCCTTGAGGAAACTCACCACCGGATCGCAGGCGCGTGCGTACAAGGTGTACAGCACCACCAGCGGCGGCAATGTGGGATTGATCAGGCCCTGGGCCTGGGCTTCGGTGATCCATTCGCCAATCTGGTCGCTCACCACGAGCAAGCCGTTGAGGTATTCCTTGTTGGCCATGAGCACCTCGCGCAGCGTGGAGTTGCGGCTGGGCAGCAGCGGCATCTCGTTGGCCAATAGGCGCTCGATCGACCAGCGCACCAGCGCCCGCAGCTTTTCCAGCGGGGGCTGCTCGGTCGGCAGCGTGGCCACGTAGTCGCGCACGCGGCCTAGGATCTGTACCATGGCGGCGCTGCACAGTTCTTCCTTGCTGCAAAAGTGCTTGTAAAGGCTGGCCTTGGCAATGCCCACCGCTGCGGCGACATCGTCCATGGTCATGGCGTCGAAGGCTTTCTCGCCCAGCAGACGACAAGCGGCCTGCAGGATCGCGTCCTCGCGCGCCAGATGCATCTGCTCCTTGAAGGAAACTTTGGGGGTGGGCGTAGACATACCCTCTATCCTATACATTCCAGTAAAAAAATAAATGGACCGGTTGCTCTACAACTGAGCAGTTCATTTCGTAACCCTGCTTGGAGAGCCTGTTCCGTGCGCCGAACCGCGCCCAGGCCCGGGGCGAGGTCAGGCCCCTCAGGCTTGCACCAGGGTCTGGGCTGCGGTGCTGGTCAGGGCGGAGGTGAGCGCGTCCAGAAGCTCCGACTCCAGGTTCCAGCAGTGCCAGTAGAGCTGGATGGGCAAGGCACAGCCCGGTGCCAGGTCGACAAAACTGCCGTCTGCAATCGGGCCGCGTGCCAGCAGTTCGGGCACCACGCCCACGGCCCAGCCCGCGGCCACAGCCCGCATCTGCGCTTCGGTGCTGGGCACGAACAAGTGGTGCAGCGCCACCCGCTTGAGCCCGAAGGCCCGGGCCACGAACTCCGCAGCCATGTCGTCCTTGCGGTTGAACGACAGAAAGGACACGTCGCGAAAGTTGTGCGGGGTCAGTCCCTGCGGCAGATGCCGCGCCGCAAACTCGGCCGACGCCACCGCCACGTAGTGCATCGCCCCCAGCGGCACCATGCGGCAGCCGCGCAGCGCCTGCTTGAGCGTAGTGACGCAGCCCAGCACCTGGCCCGAGCGCAGCCACTCCTGGGTGAAGTCCTGGTCGTCTACGATGATTTCGAGCGGCAGGCGTTCACGCACCAGATCATGCAACGCGCCCATGGCCCAGGTGGCAATGCTGTCGGCGTTGATGGCAATCGAGATGCGCTCGTCCTCGCGCGAGCCGCCGGGCGCGCTGGGGGCCAGTTCCTGCAGGTCGCGCTCCAGATCGGCACGCAGCAGGCGCAACTGCTTGGTGTGCTTGAGCAGCAACTGCCCGGCCGATGTGGGCCGCAGCGGGCGGCTGCGCACGATGAGCACCGAGCCCACCTGCGCCTCCAACGCGCGCAGGCGCTGCGACACAGCCGACTGGGTTACGTTCAGGCGCTGGGCGGCGCGCTCAAAGCCGCCCTCCTCGACGATGGCCGCCAGGCATTCCAAGGCTGCAGGATCGTAGGTGCTCATGGACAAGTCTCCATCAGAACAGGCCCGCAGCGTAGCCCCATCCACAGGCTCAGCGCATTAGTCGACCTGATGTTTTTTGAAGAAGTTTAATTTTGCTTTTGCACTGACGCAATGTCGGAGAGACTTCGGCCCCATGAAAATCATCGTTTTGGGCGCCGGCATCATCGGCATCAGCACGGCTTGGCATCTGCTGGCGCGCGGGCATGACGTGGTCGTCGTGGACCGCCAGCCCGATGCTGCGCTCGAGACCAGTTTTGCGAACGCAGGCCAGATTTCCGTCAGCTACTGCGAGCCCTGGGCCAATCGCGAAGCCCCGCTCAAGGCGCTCAAGTGGATGTTCGACCACGAAGCCCCGCTGCTGTTTCGCCCGCAGCTCGACTGGCAGCAATGGCGCTGGGGCTTGAAGTTCCTGTCGCAGTGCAACGACAAGGCCTTCGAGCGCAACGTACAGCAGATCGTGGCGCTGGGCGCTTACAGCCACGCGGCGCTCAAGGAGTTGGTGGCCAGCACCGGCATCGAATACCACCGGCTCGAACGTGGCATCGCACATTTCTACACCGACCAGAAGTCGTTTGACGACGCAGGCCATGCGGTGGAGGTGATGCGCAAATACGGCGTGCAGCGCCGCCTGGTGAGCCGCGAAGAGTTGCTGCAAATCGAGCCGGCCTTCCGCGCCTATGGCGACCGCATCACCGGCGGCACCTACACCAGCACCGACGAAAGCGGCGATGCGCGGGTGTTCACCCAGGCGCTGGCACGCCTGTGTGCGCAACGCGGGGCGCAGTTCCTGTACAGCCACGACGTGCTGCGCCTCAACAAAATCGGCGATGCTATTGATTCTGTAGCACTGCTTCCAAGAGAATCAAGCACAACAGGCCGAAAAGACTTCATCCTCAAAGGCGACGCTTTCGTGGTGGCCTGCGGCTCGTACACCGCACCGCTGCTGCGCACCGTGGGGGTGGACCTGCCCATCTACCCTGGCAAGGGCTACAGCGCAACGTTCCCGCTGCTCAAGCCCGAGGCGGCGCCGTTGGTCTCGACGATCGACGACGGCCGCAAAATCGCCATGAGCCGCCTGGGCAACGTGCTGCGCGTGGCAGGCACTATCGAGCTGGGCGGCTTTGACCTGTCGCTGGACAGCCCCGTGGCCCGCGCCCGCTGCCACATGCTGTCGCGCCGCATCGAAGAAATCCTGCCTGGCGTGTGCGACACCCGCACGCCCGAGCAAGGCGGCAACCCGCAGTACTGGACGGGGCTGCGCCCGGCCACGCCCACCAACATCCCGTTCATTGGCCGCACCCGCGTGGGCAAGCTCTGGGTCAATGCCGGCCACGGCACGCTGGGCTGGACGCATGGCGCAGGCTCCGGCAAGGCGCTGGCTGAACTCATCAGCGGCCAAACCCCGGCCATGGACTTCGGCTTTCTGGGCATGACGCGCAAGGCGCACCCCGTGGCCGCGCTCGCAGCCTGATCAGACGCCGCGCAAAAACGGCGCGCGGTAGGGCAGCGGCACCTCCAGCGGCGGGGCGGGCCACACACCGGCCAGCGCCAGCACCAGCAGCACGCCCAGCCACACCCCTGCCACACTGCACAGCCCCAGCGCCCAGCGGGCGCGGGCGGGCACCCCATTCCAGTACAGCGCACAACCGATGTGCAGGCCCAGCGCCGCAACGGCCAGTGCGTAGTACGGCGCAAAGAACCCGCTCCACAGCGGCACATGCAGTCCGGCGGCGGCAAAGTACCAGTTGGTGTCCAGCCCCTGCACGCGCGCCTGCAGCACCGCGCTCACGTGCACCAGCAGGAACAGCGCCAAATACCCACCCGACAGCGCCTGCAGCCAGGCCACCGCACCGCGGCGCTGCGCACGGCCGCGCCACAGCAGCGCGGCCCCGCTGCCCACCTGGAACAGCGCGCTGGCCAGCAGAAGCGACTCGGCCACGGGGTGGCGGTACACCCGCCGCAACACATCCAGCACCGCCTGGTGTACGGCAGGCCCCGCCAGCGCCGACAGGTGCGCCACCACATGCACCAGCGCGAAAGCGCCAATGACCATCGCACTGGCACGGTGCCAAGGCCGCAGCGCCCCACCCTGGCGCAAGTGCCGTGCTGCGCCCCAGGCCAGTGCAGCGGCCAGCAACGCAGCCAGGCCCAACGGACCGAGCGGAACGAACACAGCACCGCCCGAGGCGACGGGCAGCAGGGCAGCAGCAGACATGGCGCAAGACTCCTGAAGACGGATGGTGCAAAACGACCACCGGGCGCAGAATAAGCCGCGGCCCGCACATCGGCTACTCGCTTTGCGCTCAGGTTGTGACCCCCATGCCGCCGCCCTTCGACCCTATGTCCACGCCGCCACCCCGCGCCGGCCAGCGTCGCCGCGCCCCCCGACAGGAGCGCGCGCAGCTCACGGTAGAGGCGATCTTCGAGGCCGTGGCCCAGATCGTGGCCACCGAAGGCGAGGCCGCGCTCACCACCAACCGCATTGCCGAACGTGCCGGTGTGTCGGTGGGCTCGCTCTACCAGTACTTTCCAAGCAAGGAGGCCATCGTCACCGCACTGCTGGAGCGGCACTGCGCGCAGGTCCAGCACGCGCTGGACGCACTGCTCGCCCAGGCCTTGCACGAAGGCTGGCCAGCGCAGCAGCAGGTGCGCCACTGCGTGCGCCACTATCTGCAAGCCTTCGGGGGCGGGCCGCAGTCCGAGCGCGCGCTCGCACGCCTGGCCTGGCGGCAGGACGAGCGCGCGGCCCTGCTGGTGGCCGTGCGCGGCACAAGCGAGCGGCTGGCCCTGCACCTGCAGCGCCTGGCGCGCCAGCAGGGCCAGCCGGGGCCCGACGCGGCGCAGCTTTTCGTGCTCACACGCGGCGTGATGGGCGTGGTGCGCGCGGCGTCGCTCGAGGCATCGCCCCTGCTGGACGGCAGCGAACTTGAAGACGCGCTGGTGCAGCTGTGCCTGGCACTGCTGGGGCTGCAAACGCCGCACACGGCCCCCGGCAGCGCCTAGGAGCCTTTCGGACTTGGGGCGTCGAAAGCGAACATGAGCCCCAGCAAGGACCGTTTTCGCCGTGTTTGCAGCCGACGATTCCTAAGTCCGACAGACTCCTGGGGAAGCTCTGCACGAATCACACGGCACGGCGAACCGTGCAGAGGCGCCCTCGGCAGCGGCGCTACGATCGCCGCATGCACACACCGGACTCTCCCCACTACCTGTTCCTCTGCACCTCCACCCGCGAGCCTGGGCACGAAGGCAATACCGAATGGCTGGCCCGTCAGGCCGCGGCCGCCCTGCCTGCCAGCGCGCAGCAGACCTGGATTTCGCTGCCCCGGCTGCAACTGCCCGCGTTTGTGGACCAGCGCCACACCACGGGCACCTACGCGCCGCCCGAAGGCGACCTCCAAACCCTGCTCGACGCCACGCTGGCAGCCACGCACCTGGTGCTGGTCGCGCCCGTGTACTGGTTCAGCATTCCGGCGCCGCTCAAGGCCTACCTCGACCACTGGAGCGCCTTTTTGCGCGTGCCGGGGCTTGACTTCAAGGCCCGCATGTCCGCCAAGCCTCTGTACCTGGTGACCACCAGCGGCGACCGGGCCAAGGCCCAGCCCATGATCGACTCGTTGCAACTGTGCGCGCAATTCATGGGCATGCCCTGGGGCGGCGCGCTCTGGGGCAAGGGCGGCGCGCCCGGGGCGGTGGCGCAGGATGCCGAGGCCGTGCAGGCGGCGGCGCGCTTTTTGTCGGCGGGCTAGGGGCCTGTTCATGCCATTTTGGCCCGTGCGCAGGCCCTAACGCAGCCGCTCGCGCAGCGCCACCAGCCGCTGCGCAAGAATGCCCAGCCACTCGTGCAACGCCAGGCTGCTGTCGGCCAGCGAGGCCGCGCGCGGCAGCACTGCCGTCCAGCCCTGGGGGCGCGGCGGGCGCAGGCCCATGGGGGCGGGAATCACCTCCAGCCCTTCGCGCTCGAACCACCAAGCCGCGCGGCGCATGTGCCAGCCGTGCGTGACCAGGGCCACCCGGCGCACGCCTGCGGCCTTGAGCAAGGGCGCCGAACGGCGTGCATTGGAGGCCGTGTCCAGCGACTCGGATTCCACCCAGCGCACGCGGCCGCGCAGTTCGCGTTCGATCACCTCTTTCATGATCACGGCCTCGGGCCGCGTACCGTCGGGCGCACCGCCGGTGACCAGCAAGGGCAGGCCGGTCATGCGCTGCAGGTGCGCGGCATAGCGCACGCGCTCGCGTGCGCCGCGGCTGAGCGCGTCCAGTCCATACTCGGGCGCTAGCGTGTAGGCCCCGCCGCCCAGCACCACGATGGCCTGGGCCGGGGCCAGCGCCTGGGGAGTGGCCGGCCCGACAGACTGCAGGCCCTTGAGCAGCCCGTCGGCCACCAGCGGAGTCGAGAGCACCAGCAGCGACAGCAGCGAGGCCAGCGTAAGCGCGGTGCCGGTGCGCCGGTGGCGGCGTGCGATCCACAGGCCCAGCAGGGCGAGCAGCACGCAGACCATGGGCGGCATCAGCAGCGCGGTCAGAACTTTCTTGAACAGGAACATCGGCTTCGCATCATCCTAGGAGCCTGTCGGGCTTGGGGCGCCGAAAGCGAAAATGAGTCCCAGCGAAGACCGTTTTCGCCGTGTTTGCGGCCCCATCGCGGGGCTATGGGGCGCCAAGACGGTGGAGCCAGCGCCCAGGATGGTGCTGTAGGGAATGGATGGCATGGCTGAGGACGCGGGCTTGGCGCCGCACGCCTGCACGGTGGCAGAGGCCAGCCCATAATAGCCCACGGTCGGGCCCGCGCCCGGCACTGCTCTTTTGCCCGCCTGCCCCCGTGACGCTCCCTCCTGCCCGCCCTTCCCTGGCCCGTGCCCCCAGCTTCAGCGCCCGCGAATTCCGCGATGCGCTGGGCATGTTCGCCACGGGCGTGACCATCGTGAGCGCGCGCAGCCCCACGGGCGATCTCATCGGGCTCACGGCAAGCTCCTTCAATTCGGTGTCGCTCTCGCCCCCGCTGGTGGTGTGGAGTCTGTCGCGCTCGGCGTCGTCGATGGCCGTGCTGGCCGACGGCTCGCACTACGCCATCAATGTGCTGGCGGCCGACCAGAAGGCGCTGGCCGAGCGCTTTGCCACACGCGGCGTGGACCGCTGGGCGGGCGTAGCCCATTCGCCCGGCATTGCGGGTGCGCCGCTGATCGCGGGCACGGTGGCCTGCTTTGAATGCTTCAACCGCAGCCGCTACGAAGAAGGCGACCACGTGGTCTTCATCGGCGAGGTGGAGCGTTGCCAGCACGACCCATCGCGCTCACCGCTGCTCTACCACGGCGGCCGGTTTTACACCGAGCACCCTTTGTAGCGGCCCACCGATGCAAAGCGTTTTAGGCTGCTCGTGCTTGAAATCCAAGCACAAGCAGCTATCAAATCAATAGCAAACGATCAGGACGCCCGTGCCACGCGCTGTGAGGCCGGGTGGCAGCTCGCGAACATATCGAGCCCTTGCAGGTAGGTGGGGCTGCGCACGTCGAGCAGGCCCAGCACCGAGTGGTAGAGGTTGTCGTGCGTGAGCGGCTGGTCCAGACCGGCTTGCAGGCAGGCGGTGTCGATGCCGCGGCGCGCGCCCAGCGCGCCCAGGGCGGCCACCAGGGGCACGTGCTTTTGCACGTCGGGGGCCACGGCATAGGGCATGCCATGCAGGTACAGGCCCATCTCGCCCAGCGATTCGCCGTGGTCGGACACGTACACCAGGCCGCCGTCGTAGCGGTCTTTGCGTGCAGCAATCCAGTCGAGCGTGCGGCTGAGGAAGTAGTCGGTCTCCCGGATCGAGTTGTCGTACACGTTGATCAGCTGCTCGCGAGGGCAATCGGCCAGCGCATGGGTGCGGCATTCGGGCTCGAACACCTTGCGCTCGGTGGCCGAGCGGCGGTGGTAGGCCGGGCCGTGGCTGCCCATCTGGTGCAGCACCAGCACCACGCCGCGCGCACGCGCGTCTTCGGGCAGGCGGGCGATGCGCTCGTCCAGGCCTTCGAGCATCAGCAGGTCTAGGCATTCGTCGCCCGTGCACAGGGCCTGGCCTGCAGGAGTCTGCCGCGCATCTTCGGTCGAGGCGCTGGGTACGCGCTCGCACACGCCCTTGCATCCGGCCTGGTTGTCCAGCCACAGCACGGCCAGGCCTGCGGTCTGCAACACGTCGAGCAGGTTGTCGTACTGGGCCACGCGCTTGAGGTAGCCGCTGCGTCCCAGGTGCGAGAACATGCAGGGTACCGATTCGAGCGTGCTGGTGCCGCACGAGCGCACGTTGGTCCAGCTCAACACGCCGCGGCGCGCCAGTTCGGGGGTGGTGGCGCGCTCGTAGCCGTTCAGGCCGAAGTGGTCCGCACGCGCCGTCTCGCCCACCACCAGCACCAGCAGGGGCACGCGCTCAGCACCCTGGGCGGCCGCCAGGCCCGGGCCCAGCGTCGCGCCCGCGGCAATGCTCACAAACGGTTTGGGCCGCTTGAACAGGGGCTTGACCAGCACGTCCAGCGTCGACAGCAGTGGGCTGGCCGGATTGAGCATGAAGCGCAGCGCCATGTTGTTGCGCACCACGGGTGCCAGGTCGCGGTACATGGCAAACACCGAGCCTACCAGCACCAGCGCAGCGGCCACGGCCATGGCCGTGGTACGCCACAGGCTGCGAAGAGCACCGGCACGCTGCACCGGCACCTGCCACAGCCACACCA
>JBKBUN010000109.1:0-10750 GCA_046289925.1 Burkholderiaceae bacterium
GGCCGATGATGACCTTCTTTCGCGAGCACGCGCTGCTCGACTACTTTGCTGGCGGCTTTGGCGGCCCGGGCGAAGGCGTGATGCTGGTGCATGGCTCGGTCAGCCGGGCACTGGCGCCCTCGTTCCTCGAACGCATGCAGCGCGTGGCCCAGGACTTTGCCCAGCAGCACCTGGCCGACCAGAAGGTGCCCGCCAGCGAGCGCGAGGGCTACACCCTGCTGCTGGCCATGCGCAGCTGGGAGTTCGAAGTCTTCGAACACATGCGGCGCTGAGCGTGCCGCTACCGCGTGGGCGACCGTGTGAGCGATCGCGACCGTGTGGGCATCTTCCACATCCGGCATCTGAACGACACCGAGCTGGTGATGGGCCAGGACGACCGGCACCTCGCCGTGCAGGCGTCCATCAGCCAGCAGCAAGCACCACGCGCCCGACAGCCCGCCCACGGTGGCGCTCAGCACCGTGGTGCACATCCACGACACGCGGGGCCATGCCTACATGGCGGCGCTCACGCTGGGGGCCATCGGTGTCGTCTATGGCGACATCGGCACGAGCGTGCTGCATGCCACCCACGGGCGACACCCGGCCTGGGCGGTGCTGCTGGGCATTGCAAGGCTGCTGTGGTGGCGCTGATGCAGCGCCACCCGCTGGCTTGCATCAGCTTTTATTGCGGTGCATTAGCGCGCGCAGGCACTCCGCGGCACGGCCGCGGGGCCTAGACTGCTGCACTGCAGGAGAGCAGGTGCGGCCCGCCGCATCTCACCGAAGGCGCAAACTCCCATACACGCTCAGGTTCCGTACTGCACCCAACACATCGCCGTCTGGAGAGCCGCCACCGTGCGTGGCGCACCGAAGGAGCAAGCCGTGGCCCATGCGGGGCCTGCGGTGAATCTCTCAGGTACCAAGGACAGGGGGAGCGGCAGCTGGCTGGCACGCCCGCTGCACGCTATCGATTTGATAGCTGCTCGTGCTTGCCTGCTCAGCACGAGACCCCTGAAAGGCTCCCATCATGCGCATCGCCGTTCTCGGCGCCGGTCTGCTCGGCGTCACCTCTGCCCACTACCTGCAACAACTCGGCCACGAGGTCACCGTCATCGACCGCCAGGCCACGCCCGGCGCGGAAACCAGCTTTGCCAACGGCGGGCAGATTTCGGTAAGCCACGCCGAACCCTGGGCCAACCCGAGCGCGCCGCTCAAGGTGCTGCAGTGGCTGGGCCAGGAAGACGCGCCACTGCTGTTCCGCCTGCGGGCCGATCTGCGCCAGTGGCTCTGGGGCCTGTCTTTCCTGCGCAACTGCACGCCGGGCCGCACGCGCCACAACATCGCGCAGATCGTGCGCCTGGGCACCTACAGCCGCGCGTCGCTGCAGCAGTTGCGCGCCGCCACCGGCCTGCAGTACGACCAGCGCACGCAGGGCATCCTGCACTTCTATACCAATCCCAAAGAGTTCGACGGCGCGCTGGCCCCGGCCGAGCAGATGCGCGCGCTGGGCTGCGAGCGCCGCGTGATCTCGGCCGACGAGGCCGTGCAGATCGAGCCAGCGCTGGCCGCGATCCGCCCGCAACTGGCCGGAGCCACCTTCACGGCCGAAGACGAATCGGGCGATGCCAACCAGTTCGTGCGCGGCCTGGCGGCACTGTGCGAACAGGCAGGCGTGCGCTTCCGCCTGGGCCACCACATCACGGCGCTGCACACCACGGGCACGGGGGCCGACCGCCGCATCGACCATGTGGAAGTGACCAACGCCGAGGGCCGCTTCGAGCGCATCCAGGCCGACGCCTACGTGCTGGCACTGGGCTCGTTCAGCCCGCTGCTGGTCGCGCCGCTGGGGCTGGGCCTGCCGATCTATCCGGCCAAGGGCTACTCGGTGACCATGCCCGTGATCGACCCCTCCCGCGCTTACGAAGTGAGCCTGACCGACGACGAGTTCAAGCTCGTGTTCTCGCGCTACACCAGCGAGCGCGGCGACCGCATGCGCATCGCAGGCACGGCCGAACTCAACGGCTACGACCGCCAACTCAACACCGTGCGCTGCGAAGCCATCGTGCGCCGCGTACAGCAACTCTTTCCGGGCGCGGCGGACGCCTCGCAAGCGCAGTTCTGGACAGGCCTGCGCCCGGCCACGCCCAGCAACGTACCGCTGATCGGCCAAAGCCGCATAGGCAACCTGTACCTGAACACCGGCCACGGCACGCTGGGCTGGACGCACGCCTGTGGCTCGGGCCGTGCGCTGGCCGACATCATCAGCGGCCGCGTGCCCGAGGTGGACTTTGCGTTTCTGGGAGGTGTGCAGGGTCGTCCGGTACATACGCTGGGCACGCCTGCACGCGCGGTGGGCTGATGCCTGGGCACACCGCCATGTCGCAGCGCGCACGAGCCAGGACTTGTCCGGCGTGATGCAGGCCACGCGCGGCACAGGGTTCGACGCGCACACCGGCCTGGCGCTTGCAGCACCGGCAGGTCGATGGCGCCGCCCGGCCCCTCCAAGCGGCCCAGACCCTTGGGGGTGGCTACGTGGTGCGCCCCCGGACTGCGCGCGGGGGTGATCAGACCTCGGCCGCAGCCTCGTCCACGAATACGGTGAGCACGCCGGTGTAGCCGTACAGATGGTGGTAGGCGATTTCACCACCCGCAAAAAAGCCGGCCAGCGGAACGTCACCCAGCGCATGGCGCACGATTTGCAGTTCAGCACTCGGGCCGCCGAAGTGCGGGCCACCTCGGCCTGAGCAGCTCACATACACCGCGCCGCAAATGCGTCGCCCCTGCGGAGACTGCTGGCCCCCGGGCGGCCCCCCCACGTCGGCGGTGGGGACGGCCAGCAGTTCTTCGGGCTCCAGTTCCTCGCGGATTTCGGCGCAGATGCGCATCAGATCGGCGCGCGCAGCGGCCACGTTGCGCTGGCAGAAGGTCAGGCGCATGCCAGGCTGCACATGGTCGGCCAGGGCCACGCCGCGGCGCACGCCGTCCAGGCCAATGATGTGGCGCACGCGGGTGTCGGTGCCAAAGTGGCCAGTGCGGCGCGCGGGTGCACCAGCCATGGCCGGTGCATCGGCCAGACCTGCCAGCGTGGCGCGCACCTTGCGCAGCGCAGGCTGCGGGTCGCCGTCGAGCGAGACATCGAGCGTGCGCAGCAGCACATCGAGTGCGGGCTCGCCATCGAGCGCCAGCACCACGTTGTCATGCGCGGCGGTGACGGTGTGTTCGGCCCCCACCGGCTGGCAGCCCTGGGTGACCCTTGAGAGCAGCGTCACGCCGCGCGCAAAGGCCACGCCCGACAGGCCGCCCGCAAACACGCCGCTGGCCGCGCCCTGCCCACGCAGATTGCCGTTGCCCGCCACCGCAAACTGCACGCTTGCGCCGCGGCTGGCGGCCAGGCCACCAAACAGATAGCCGGTGTCGGTGCGCGCGGCCATCTCGTCGATCAGCTCGGCCAAATCGGGCGTGTGGCCGTCGGCATGCAGCAGCGCCGTGTGCGCGGCAAAGCCGCCCGCGTGGGCAGCAGGCAAGGGCGACACCCCGGAAAACACGCGGTACTGGTGCGCGGGTACATCCAGCAGCAGCACCGACAACGCAGGCTCGTCGAAGTATTCGGCATTGTTGGCGCACACGCCCACGCCCACGGTGCCACTCCAGTCGGTCACCTCGGGCAGTTCGGCCGACAGGCTGTCGAGCACCGCGGCCGCTTCGGCGGCGTAGTGGTCGGTGATGTAGAGCAGGCCCAGGGTGGGCGCGCTTGCGTACTGCGGCAGCGCCATCTGGGCGCGCAGTTGCGCCACCACCAGGGCCAGCGCCATGCGCCACTGCGGATGGGTGGCGTGGGCGCTCGGAAACAGTTTCATGCCTGAGGACTCCTGTCCGGACGCGAGGCGCTCAGCCGCTGGTGCGCCGCCGCGGGGCCGCGGCCTTGCGCGGGCTGCTGGCAGCGGCTTTCTTGCGCGGAGCTGCCGGGGCTTTGGCCTTGGCAACGGGTTGCGCGCTGGCGGCGGGCTTGGGCGCTTTGGCCGCCTTGGCCACCGCCTTGCCCGCAAACTGGCTGGCCATGCCGGTGGCCGTTTTGAGGGCCTCTTTGGCCAGGCCGGTGGCCATGTTGCGTGTGGTGTCGATGGCGGTCTGCCGTGCCGCGTCCTTCATGGCGCTGGCGGCAATCTGCTGAAACTGGCTGGTGAGCGAGCCCCACCACTGCATCGGGTCCACGACCTGCGCGGGCTCGGCCTTGGCGGCTGCGCGGGACTTCTTGGCGGGGGACTTCTTGGCGGGGGCGGCCTCGGGCTCGGCTTCGGCCTGGCCCATGCCGGCGACTCGCGAGGCCACGCCGGCCACTGCCTCGGCGGCGCTGCTGACGGTGTCGGCCGCTTTGTGCACGCCACCGATCACGGCATCGGCCGTCTTGAGCTTGAAGGCATTGGCCACGTCGCCCATGCTGAAGTTCATGCCCTTGAGCGTGGCCAGGGTCATCTTCTGCACTTCCAGCGCCTGGATGGTGGCGGCCAGGGCTCGGGAGTTCTGTTCCAGCCAAAACTGCACGGCCTTGAGTTCCTCAATGCGCTTTTCCAGCTCTTCGACGTTGATGGTGGGGGCCACCCAGTGCGAGAGGTTCGGCAGTTGCGGAATGTTCTGGCTTGCGCCCTTGGCCAGGTTCTGCAGGAAGTCGAATCCGGGCACGAATTTGCCGAAACCGAAGGAGGATGTATCGCTCATGGTCGCTCCGCGAGGGGGTGGCTGGGACAGTTCGCCACAGCTTACCCCAAGGCCGCGGGGGCGCGAAGCGGGCCAACCCTGCGCGGCACGCCCCATCGCCCGACGCACCGCCGCAGCCCACCAGGACGCTTGCGGCGGTGGCGCGGGGCGCAGGCGATCAGTGGCGGTGCTTGTCCATTTGCGCACCAGCGTCCGAATGGCCGTGACCGTGGCCATGTCCGGCCGCAGCGCCGCCCGGCGCAGCGGTGAGCACTGGCACCTGCAGGGCCAGCGTGCTCTCCGCACCCTTGGCGTCGCGCAGCCGCAGCGTCAGGGGCACGGTGCTGTCCTTGGCCAGCGGAGCCTTCAGGTCGAGCAGCATCACGTGGTAGCCGCCGGGCTTGAGTTCCACCGGCTTGCCCGCGGGCAGCTCCAGCATGGGGATGGCGCGCATCTTCATCACGCCGCCTTCCATCTTCATCTCGTGCACTTCGGTCACGCCCGCCACGGGCGACTGCGCGCCCACGAGCTGCGCGCCCTGCGGGGCCGTAATTTTCATGAACGCGCCGGTGCCTTTCTGGCCCTGCACGGTGGCGCGTACCCAGGCACCTTCGACCTGGGCCACGGGGGCGGCGGCTGGGGCGGCGGTCTGGGCGATGGCCACCGACAGGCTGGCACTGGCAGCCAGCGCCAGCGCGGCGCGGGCGAAGAGGCGGCGGTTCGGACGGCAAAGAGAGTTCATGGCAACAAGCTCCTGATCAACAACACAAACTTGGATCGACGGCTCACGGCGGCACCGGGTATGACCCGCTAGACCGCTCGCGGGCCGCAGGGTTCAGACGGTCTGCGCGCGGGGCTGGCCCTCAGTGGGCATGCCCCCCGGCAGCGTCCGCGGGCATCACCTCCAGCGCCGCGGCGGGGGACTTCAGATCGTGCAGCGTCTGGCCTGCGCGCGGCACCTCGGTCCAGTCGTGGCGACCTTTTTCGCAGACCTGGCGCACCGGCCAGTACAGCATGCCTGGCTGCGCGGGCGTGGTGGCCACGAGCACAAACTCGTCGTAGTGGGCGTGGGCCAGCATGTCCTCGGGCGTGCGGGCAGTCCAGGTCACGCGCACCACGTCTTCGCGCACTTCGCGGCCATGGCTGGTGTACGGCTGGGCCAGCGGCGCGCGGTCGATGCGCAGCGTCCAGCCCGGCTTGGGCATGGGGCGCGCACCGCGCATGCCCGCGGGAATGTCCACCGACACTTCGCGCGTGGGCGAGCCGCTGCAACCATGGCCGATCTTGAAGGTGGCCTTGTAGCTACTGGCTGCCGGGGCCACCTGGTATTCGAGCACCACATGCGCATGGGCAGTGCCCAAACCGGCCAGAGCCGAGCAAAGTAAAGCACAAGCAGCTACGTTTTGAATAGCAAAAGAAGGCATGGAAAGGTCTTTCTTGAATCGCTTGGGAAATTACAGGTTCACCGTCAGCTCGGCCGTGGTGGTGCGCTGCGGATAGGGGTGGAAGTTCCAGAACTGGTAGTTGTTCAGGTTGTCGATGCCCACAGCGGCACTGACCTGCCGGGTGATCTGGTAGCGCACGCGCACATCGGTGGTGAAGTAGCGGCTCGCGCCCTGGTAGGCAAAACCGTTCACGTCGGTGTTGTCGAGCGTGTTGTACTGCCGCCCGCTGTAGCGCGCGCCCAGGGTGTACGACCATTTGTCGTCGGGCCGGTAGGTGGCCACGGCGGTTGCGCGCCACTGGGGAATGCGCGGCTGCCACTTGCCCACGCTGGCGGGGAACTTGTCGTTCTTCGTGATCTTGGAGTCCGTCCAGGTCAGACTGCCCCCCAGTTCCAGGCCCCGCACCCACACGTTGGCGGCCTGGTACGACAGCTCAATGCCCTTGGTACGGATGGCGTCCACGTTCTGCACGTTGGTCACGTTGGGGGTGACGAGCACATTGGTCTGCGAGTACAGCGCATCTTGGGTGCGCTCGAAAAACGCCGTCAGGCGCAGCAACCCATTGCCCAGATCGCGCTCGGCGGTCAGCTCGGTGGTCCAGCTCTTTTCGGGCCGCAGGTTGGGGTCGTTGTTGATGAGCGTGCCGTTGGCGTTGATGCCGCCCTGGTACAGCTCGGCCACCGTGGGCATGCGCACGGCGCGGCCGGTCGAGGCCTTGAGCACCCACAGCTCGCTGGCCTGGTAGGCCAGCGCCGCCTTGGGCGAGATATAGGTCTCGTCGCGCTCGCCGTGCTGTACCGTGGTGGTGGCGTTGGACGTCTGGCCATTGCGGGCACTCCAGCGCTCGGCGCGGGCACCCAGCACCGCCTTCCACTTCGGCGCGATCTTCCAGGTGTCTTGCGCCCACAGGCCCAACAGTTGGGCGTCCCCGCCAAATGCCTGGTTGCGGGCACCCGCAGCACCGCTGATCCAGTTCGTCGTGGCGTTCTCGATGGTGCGCAGCCGGTAGCTGTCGCGCTGCAGGCCAAAGTCCACAATGTGCGCGCCCTGAAGACCATGGGGTCGCCAGGTGCCCTTGACGGCCAGGGTGTTCCAGCCCGTGCCCTTGTTGTTGACCATGCGCCCGGCCCCACCATTGAGCGCCGCCGGCAGTGGCACGGTGGCAGCACGCAGGGTGTCGGTCTGGTAGTCGTACAGGCTGGCGGCCAGTTCCCAGTCGAACACGCCCTTGGTATGGCTCTTGACCGACAGCCCGTGCATGACGTGCGTGATGTCCTCGTTGGAGACATTGAAGTCGGTCGGCGCGAGCATGAACGAGCGGCCGTTGATGTTCACGGTGCCGCTGTACACGGCATTGCCATTCGCATCGCGCAGATAGCTGGTGGGCCGTCCTTCGGATTGGTTGTGCCACCAGCCCAGGGTGTAGGCGGCCCGTACAGTGGGCGAGACGTCGTAGGCGATCTTGGCCTTGATGTGATCTTGCTGCGTACGGTACTGCGTGGCAGTGCCCAGCAAGTACCAAGGCTGGTTGCTGCGATTGGGCTGCAGCACCGCGCCCGTGACAGGCGTGCCCGCGCTGCCTGGCGTACCCGCCGAAACCAGGCGGGTCGGAAACACCATCGGCTGGCCTTCGCTGTCCGTCTTCTGCAAGTGCAGGAACCACGACCAGTCCCCCGCACGGTTGCCCACGGAGGTGCTGACCTGGTGGCCGCCGTAAGTGGCCTGGGTGTTGTAGAGGTCAAAAGGCTGGTGCTGCACGCTGACCTTGCCGTGCGCCTCGAACTGCGTGGGCATGCGCGTGACGTAGTCCACCACCGCGCCCACCGAATTGCCCGCATACGCGGCCGAGAACGGACCGTAGAGCACATCCACGCGCTCGATCTCTTCGGGCGTGACGAGCATCCAGCGCGGCGCATTGTTGGGGCCGTTGCCCAGGTAGTTGGACAGCAGAATGCCGTCGGCAAACACCATCGACCGCGCAGGGTTGCCCGTGCCCGAGGCACGGGTGGACAGCACCGCGTGGTTGTAGTCGCCAATGTAGCGCTTGCGCACCAGCAGGCTGGGCAGGTACTTGAGCGCGTCCTCGCTGTCGGTGGCGTTGATCGCGTGCGTGATCTGCTCGCGCGTCACACCCTCGATGGTGGTGGGGATCTGCGTGGGCAGCGAGGTGGGTCGCCCGCCGCTGACGGTGACCATGCCCAGCGCGCGCACTGGGGCGGTGGCGGCCTCAGGAACGGCGGCTGGAGCGGTTTCCTCGGCAGCGCTGGTGGCGGAGTCGGACGGGGGGGTGACGGCGGCCGCAGCCGCCGGGGGGGTGGCCTGGGCGATCTCGTGGGCCAGGGACTGGGCGGCGGCCGGAATGGCGGCCAGCGCTGCGCAGGCCGCACCGGTCGCAGCCAGGGCAAGGGGTTTCAGATGCATGGCATTCCTCAAGGTGCAAACGCTGCCGTGGCCGCAAGGCCCGGCGCGGTGACTGCGGCGCTGCGCAACGAGCTGCGGCACGGCCTGCGCAGGGCGCAGCGTCGCAAAATCCACATCAAAACAGCCGCTCGTGCTCAGATATCAAGCACAAGCAGCTATCAAATCAATAGCAGATTCAGAGGAAAGATGGCGGCCCGCGTGGCGGCAGCGGCGCACCGATGCGCCCGGCAATGTGCGCCGCGGCAATCGTGCCCAGCGCATGGGCCAGCGGGTGAGGCGGCGGCAAGGCCACCATGGTGGCAGGCGGCAGTGCGCCCAGATGCATGCACAGCGGGCAATCCAGCGTGTGGCTGCTCGGTTGCTGCGCGCCATCGTCGATCTTGACGATAAGCTTGATCGCGCCCGAGCCCGAGCAGACCAGCTCCATGGCCTGCGGATGCACGAGCGGCGAAGCCACCGCCACGCCCAGCGACAGCGCAAACCAGGCCAGCACCAGGCGGGCAAGAAAGCGCAGGCGGATAAGCGGCAGCATGGGGCGCGATTGTAAGCCTCCCCGCGTAACGGGGCCGTCACCCCAGGAGCCTGTCGGACTTGGAGCGTCGAAAGCGAACAGGAGCCCCAGCGAGGACCGTTTTCGCCGTATTTGCAGCCGACGATTCCCAAGCCCGACGGGCTCCTAGGGTCATGCAGGTGACGGCTGCGTCCGCCCTGGGCGCCTAGCATGCGCCCACCCTATCCACCCAAGGAGACCTTGCATGCTGACGCTCTGCGGCTTTTCGGCCAGCAACTACTACAACAAAGTCAAGCTGGCCCTGCTCGAAAAAGGCGTGCCCTTCGAGGAACGCCAGGTCTGGACGGACGAGACCGACCTGGCCGCCTCGCCCCTGGGCAAGATTCCCTACCTCATCACGCCCGAGGGGCCACTGTGCGAATCGGGCGTGATGCTTGAATACATCGAGCAGGCCTACCCACAGGTGCCGCTGCTGCCACCTGCGCCGTACGCCGCGGCCAAGGTGCGCGAGTTGCACCTGTTCCTCGACCTGCACCTGGAACTGGTCGCGCGCAACCTCTATCCGCAGGCGTTTTTTGGCGGCACCGTCAGCGAAGGCGTGCGCCAGAAGGTGGCCGCGCAGCTCGAGAAGAACGTGGCCGCGTTTGCGCGTCTGGCCCACTGGGACGCGCCCTTCATCGCGGGCGAGCAATTCACGCTGGCCGACTGCGCCGCGATTGCGCACCTACCGCTCGTGGCCTCGGCTTCGCGCATCGTCTGCGGGCGCGACATGCTGGCCGACCTGCCCGCCGCGGACTATCTGGCCCGCATGGCCCAGCGGCCGCTGGTACAACGCATCCAGGCCGACCGCAAAGCGAGCTTGGCATTGATGATGGCGCGCTACGCGCCCAAGAAGGACTGACGCAGGGGCTGCACGGTATCGGCCTCAGCGCACCCACCTGCGGCCGCCGCTCCTCGCGCAGCGCCGCCTGGCCCGAGCGTGCGCACGGCCCCGCGGCTCGCGCCGTTCACGCCCTTCGCGCCGTCGGCCCTGGCGCGGGGGCAAGGCGGGCGCTTGAGGCCAGGGGGCACTACGCGTCTGCCACGCCGACGCCAGCGCCGGGGTGACTCTTGAGCTACGTCAACACTCGCATGTGGCTGCAAGCGGATGATGAAGCCATGGACTCGACACATCGAGCATTGCACTGGAGCCCTCATGGACCGAACCGCCGCCGCCCCTTACGAACAGCAATTGCGCACGCAACAGGCTGCACTGCTCGCCCAGATCGCCGCACAGCGCGGCGGCACCATTGGCCGCGCCGAGGCCGCAGCCGAGCACTTTGCCGGAGCCCAGGAATCGCAGGCGCAAATGCTCACCGCGCGCGACCTGGAATTTGCCCTGGACGAGCACGAGATCGCGCAGCTCACCAAGATCGACGCCGCGCTGCAGCGCATTGCGGCTGGCACCTATGGCGAATGCGTGGACTGCGGGGCAGACATTGCCCCCGCCCGCTTGCAGGCCACGCCCGAGGCGGCACGCTGCCTGGGCTGCCAAGAAGCGGCAGAGCGCCTACACCTGCAACAGGCCTGATCGCACCGGGCCCGTTTCAACCTAGAAACCGCAGTTGGATGCGCCCGCCAGCGCCGTGATCGGCGCGCCAGGCAAGGCGAGACGACGCGGCGCACTCCTGTGCGCAAGGAGGCACAACGCCGCATGGCG
>JBKBUN010000110.1:0-10635 GCA_046289925.1 Burkholderiaceae bacterium
CGGTGAACAATGGACCGCTGCGGCCCATTGGCCATTGGTATGCAGCCGACGATTCCCAAGTCCGACAGGCTCCTAGGTTGAGTGGGCGTCTGGCCCCGCGGGTGCCGTCCTGCGAGCGATGGGCAGGGCTGGGTGTGCTGTGCGGTGGCGCGCGTCGCCTGCGTTGCCGCAGTCGCCTGCCCTGGGCGGCCATTCACGCCCGAGGGCCCGCCCAACTGCCGTTTCCAGGTTGTGCATCTTTTGGGCAGTTTGTGCTTATTAAGCAAGCACGAGCCGCTCATATTTTGATAGCAATAGAACTGGTGGACAGCCCGTGCCATGCGGGCCTGTGCTGGAAGTTCGCCGCTGCGAGCCCATCGGGCGATGCGTTTACCAGCAGCCGTGCATGTGTAGCCTGGGCCTGTGATAGACGGTGCGCCGGGGGCGGCGCTCAGGAACTCTTGGCAGCGGATTTGCGGCCCGCCGCTTTGTCGGCAACTGTGGCCGGTGCGGGCCCCGCGGCGGGTGCCGTGGCAGGGCTGCCAGCGGGTGCCGCCACTGCGGTCTTGGCCTTGGGCGCGCGCTTGCGCTTGCCTGCGCTGTCGGCTGGTGGCGCTTGTACGGCGGGCGATGCTTGGGCGGACGCTTGGGGTGCGCCGTTCTTGGCTTTGGCAGGCTTGGCTGGTTTGGCGGTTTTCTTGCTCTTGGCCTTCGGGCTTGCCTTGGCAGAGGCGGCTGCACGCGCAGGCGGCGTGGCAACTTCTGGCCGCTTGGGGCGCCCGGTCTTGAGCGGTGGCACGGCGGCCAGCGCCTGACCCAGTGCCTCGTCGTCCAACCGGGTGAGCAGCAGCAGGCCCGCCCGCAGCAATTCGCTTTTCTTCACGCTGCGTCCGGCTGCAAGGGCGCGGCCCTTGAGGTGGTCGATCGCCGCATATTCGGCCTTGGGAATCGTGAAGCTGTCGCGCACCAGCTTGGGCTTCTTGCCAGAACCCGCAGGGGCATCGGCATGGGGGGGGACGGCAGTGGGCGCAGAGCCCTTGGAGGCGGGGGGGGCAGATGCCATGGATGAACTCCTTGTAACGGTATAAACGATTTATACCGTTTATTCGTTCATCGCTCCAGCACGGCCTTGAACTCCCAGGGAGTTTTCTGCCAGGCCACAGCCTCTTCCTGCAGCAGGTGTGCCGACTGTGGATAGCGCTGGGCCCAGCCCGGTGGTGTGTGCAGCAAGAACAGCGCCCCTTGCTGCTGCAGCCGCAGTCCGGTGATGTCGGGGTCGCGGCGTGCGTGGCACAGAATGACGGCCAGGCGCAGGCATATCAATTGCACGGCAAATAAGGGGTCACCCAGGTGGGCCTCGGTCTTGCGCACCTTGCCCCTGTGGCCCAGCACCAGTGCGCTAAGACGGTGCAGTTCGTGCTGTGCAAAGCCGGCCACATCGGTGTTGTCCAGGATGTAAGCGCCATGGCGGTGGTAGTTGCTGTGCGAGATACGGCGACCGATTTCGTGCAGTTGCGCTGCCCAGCCCAGCTTGCGCGCGCCGCTGCCCTGGTGGTCTGGCAAAGCCTGTGTGAACAGTTGGCCTGCCACAGCGGCGACGCGATGGGCCTGGTCGTGGTCGATCGCAAAGCTCTGCATCAGACTGTGCACCGAGCAGGTGCGCAGGTCGGTTTCTGGCAACTCGCGGTCCAGCATGTCGTAGAGAGCGCCTTGGCGCAATGCCCCCTGGGCCACCTGCATGTGGCGGATCTGCAGCAGATCGAACAAGGCGCGCAGGATGGACAGGCCGCCCCCGATCACGGGCCTGCGGTCGTCCTTGAGGCCTTCCAGCCGTACCCTGTCAGCGCTTTGGGCGCGCAGCAGGCGTTCGCGCAGCCAGTCCAGCCCTTGCACTGTCAGTTCACCGGGGGTATAGCCCGCTGCTGCCAGGATGTCACCTACTGCGCCAATGGTGCCCGAGGATCCATAGGCCACATCCCAGGTGTCTGGCCTGTAGGTGCTCAGGGCTTCGTCGAGCACAGCCTTGGCTGCGATCTCTGCGGTAGCGAAGGCCTGCTGTGTGAACTGCCCCTGTGGAAAGTAGCGGTCCGACCAGGCCACACTGCCCACGCGGAACGAGGCCACCGCTTCGGGCCGAAAGTGCTGACCCAGAATCAGTTCGGTAGAGCGCCCGCCAATGTCCACCACCAGCCGCCTTTCGTCCGATTGGGGCAGAAAGTGCGCCACGCCCTGGTAGATAAGGCGTGCTTCCTCTGGGCCGGAAATCACGTCGATAGGGTGACCCAGCAGTTCGCCGCCCCGCTGCAGGAACACGTCTCGGTTGCGCGCTTCGCGCAGCGTCTGGGTGGCCACGGCGCGCACCTGTGCGCGCGGAAAATCTGCCAGCCGCTCGGCAAAGCGTGCCAGGCAGTCCCAACCGCGTTGCATGGCTTCAAGGGTGAGGTTGTGTTCGCGATCCAGGCCACTGCCTTGGCGCACGGTTTCCTTGAGGTAGTCCACGCGCTGGATGCGCCCATGTTCGTACAGGCCGATTTCCAGCCGAAAGCTGTTCGACCCTAGGTCTACAGCAGCGAGAAGGGTTCCGTTGTGCATTCGAAAAAAGGGGCAGGTTAACACCAGCTTCACCAGCGGCCGCAGCCGGGCCCATGCGCCAGTGTGCCGGTGTTTTTTGACAGTTCGGCGATGGTTGTGCCATGAATGCCAAAGCCGGCGCATGGGGTGGCCAATCAATCATCACAAACAAGTCATACGCACGTCACAGACGCTTGCAACAGTGCCAGGGTTTCCTTTCAAACCACTGGAGTGACGATGAAATCTGTGCTTTCCATTCTTGCCCTGGCCGGCGTGGCCGTGCTGGCAGGCTGTGCTTCCAGCCCCTCGGTGCCCGTAGGCATGCAAGCAGGCAAGTTTGTGTCGTATGAGTGCGAAGGCGGCAAGCGCTTTCAGGCCCGCTTGGCCGTCGATGGCAACTCTGTTCGCATTCGTTACGAGGGTGGCTATGAACTCGATCGCATAGCCAACGGCGTGTACGAAGGTGAAGGCTGGCGTCTGCAAACGCAGGGCAAGGTCGAACTGCAGCACCACGGCAAGACCATGCTGCGCGATTGCCGCGCCATGTGATTGATTTGTCACAAATTGGTCACACAAAACTCATAAATTCATTGCAATCCTTTCATTTTCATAGAAGGTACGTCATGCAAACCCAGTCCATCAAATCGCTGCTTGCCATTTCCGCTCTGGCATTTCTAGGCGCCCCTGCCTTTGCCCAGGTCATCAAGGTTGACGGTTCGAGCACGGTCTATCCAGTGACTGAAGCAGTTGCTGAGGAATTCCAAAAAGCCAACAAAGGCATCAAGGTCACCGTAGGTGTTTCGGGCACCGGCGGCGGTTTCAAGAAATTCTGCCGTGGCGAGACCGACATCTCCAACGCATCGCGTCCTATTGACACCAAGGAGATGGAAGCCTGCCGCGCAGCAGGTATCGAGTACTACGAACTGCCGGTGGCCTTTGATGCGTTGACCGTGGTGATCAACCCCAAGAACACTTGGCTCAAGCAAGCCACCGTGGCCGAGCTGAAGAAGATTTGGGAGCCGGCTGCCCAGGGCAAGGTGACGCACTGGAACCAGGTCAACCCTGCGTGGCCCAACCAGCCCATCAAGCTCTTCGGCGCGGGTTCTGATTCGGGTACGTTCGACTACTTCACCGAAGCCATTGTGGGCAAGGCTAAGTCCAGCCGCGGTGATTACACAGCCTCTGAAGACGACAACGTGCTGGTGCAGGGCGTGGTTGGCGATGTGAACGCCATCGGCTACTTCGGTTATGCCTATTACGCGGAGAACACGGCCAAGCTCAAGGCCTTGCCCATTGTCGAGAAGGAGGGCAAGCCTGCGGTGTCGCCCACTGAGAAAACTGTTGTGGACGGCACATACCGGCCGCTGTCGCGCCCGATTTTCATCTACGTGAATGCCAAGTCCCTGGCTAAGCCTGAGGTCAAGAAGTTTGCCGAGTTCTACATGAAAGAAGGCGGCAAGATGGCCGCCGAGGTGAAGTACGTGCCGCTGCCTGCAGAGGCATACACCGCTGGTCTTGAACACATCAACAAGGGCAAGAAGGGCACGGTGTTTGGCGGCAAGAACGAAGTCGGCCTCACCATCAAGGAATTGCTGGCCCGCGAAGCCAAGCTGTAAGGGCTTGACCATGGTGCCCTGCACATCCGCACGCCAGGGATGTGCAGGGCTTTTTCATGCTAACCGGTACGTCCGCAGACTCATACAATGACCGCGACCTCTACAACCCCGGATCGAATCATGTCGAATCCCCTCCTCACGGGTGAGGCCAGGCTGGCTCAGTTGGCCCAATCTAAGGCCGCACGCAAGCGCAAGGACCGCATCATCGAGGGCATTTTGTTTTTGGCTGCTTGTGTGTCGGTCTTCACCACGCTGGCCATTGTCTACATTCTGGTCAAAGAGTCGGCGCTGTTTTTCTCGCACGTGCCTTTGTGGCAGTTCCTGACCGATACGCAGTGGACGCCGCTGTTCGATGACGCGCATTTCGGCATCTCGGTGCTGTTGGCGGGCACCCTTTCCAGCTCATTGGTGGCGCTGCTGATCGCAGTGCCCTTGGGTACGATCATCGCGATCTACCTGTCCGAGTTTGCCGGGCACAAGACGCGTGAACTGCTCAAACCCGTGTTGGAATTGCTCTCGGGCATTCCAACCATCATCTACGGCTTCTTTGCTCTGTTGGTGGTCACACCTTTGCTGCAAAAGCTCATGCCAGAGTTGCCCACGTTCAACATCCTCTCTGCTGGACTGGTGATGGGCATCATGATCATTCCGTACGTGTCTTCACTGTCGGAAGACGCCATGCGGGCCGTTCCCATGAGCCTGCGCGAAGGCGCTTACGCCTTGGGCTCCACGCGCTTTCAGACTGCCACGCGGGTGGTGGTGCCTGCGGCGCTGTCGGGGATTGCATCGGCCTATATCCTGGGCGTATCGCGTGCCGTGGGGGAAACCATGATTTTGGCGGTGGCCGCCGGCATGCAGCCCAACCTGACGCTCAACCCCATGGAGTCTGCTGCCACGATCACCTCGTTCATCGTGCAGGTGGCCCTTGGTGACCTGCCGCACGGCAGCATCGGCTACCAGACCATTTTTGCCGCAGGCCTCACGCTGATGCTGCTGACCCTGTCTTTCAATCTGCTCGGCTACTGGCTGCGGCGCAAGTTCCGCGAGGCTTACTGATATGAATTCTCCTGCCATGTCCAAAGAGCGGTTGCGCTCTGTCATCCGTTGGCGCCGACGCTGGGACATTGCCTTTGGCGTTGTGGGCTTACTGGCCATGTCCGTCGGGATCCTCACCCTGGTGGCCCTGTTTGCGCAGATGGTAGCCGAGGGCTTTCCGCGCCTGACGGCCGAGTTCTTTACGAACTTCCCGTCTCGTCGTGCGAGTCAGGCCGGTATCGTGTCAGCCTGGGTGGGTTCTGTGCTGGTGATGCTGGTCACCGCCTTCTTCGCGATTCCGGTAGGCATTGCCAGTGCCATCTACCTGGAAGAATACGCACGCAAGAACTGGTTCACCGATGTGATCGAGATCAACATCACCAACCTTGCGGGCGTCCCTTCCATCGTGTATGGCCTGCTGGCCCTGGGACTGTTCGTTTACACCTTTGGCTTTGGGCAGAGCATTTTGTCGGCGGGCTTGACGCTAGCCCTCTTGATTCTTCCTATTGTGATTGTCGCGACGCGTGAAGCGCTGCGCGCCATTCCGCAGACCGTGCGCGAAGCCGCCTACGCTTGCGGCGCAACCAAGTGGCAGGTGTGCAGCGACCACCTTGTTCCCTATGGCATGCCCGGCATCCTGACGGGCGTGATCATCGGCCTGTCGCGTGCCATTGGCGAGACGGCGCCCGTTATCACCATCGGCGCATTGACGTTTATCGCCTTTCTGCCGCCGGCGCCTTTCTCCGGTGATGCGGGCCTGTTCGATTGGCTGATGTCGCCGTTTACCGTCATGCCGATCCAGATCTTCAACTGGACGTCTCGCCCCGACCCCGCCTTCCACGCCAACGCCGCTGCTGCCAGCCTGGTGTTGGTGGTATTGACGCTGGGTATGAATGCCACCGCCATCTGGTTGCGCTACCGCCTGCGCAAGAACCTCAAGTGGTAATCAACGCAACCCTGTTTGGAACCTTCTACGTACGATCATGGCAACCCTTGCCCCCACCACGGCCGCCACACCCAAGCTCAAGGCCCAGTCCAAGAATCTGGACTTTTTCTACGGCGACTTCAAGGCCCTCAAGTCCATTAGCATGCCGATCTATGAAAACAAGGTCACGGCCTTGATCGGCCCCAGCGGTTGCGGCAAGTCCACGTTTCTGCGCTGCTTCAACCGCATGCACGACCTGTACCCAGGGCATCGCTACGGTGGTTCTATTGAGCTGCTGCCCGATCAGATCGATCTGTTGCACCACAACGTGGATCCGATCGAAGTGCGCATGCGCCTGTCCATGGTGTTCCAGAAACCCAATCCGTTCCCCAAGTCGATCTTCGAGAACGTGGCCTATGGCCTGCGCGTGCGTGGCGAGAAGTCCAAGACCTACATCGAGGACAAGGTAGAGGCTGCACTGAAGGGGGCAGCCATCTGGAATGAGGTGAAGGATCGACTGGACGAAGTCGCGGTGAACCTTTCCGGCGGGCAGCAGCAGCGTTTGTGCATTGCGCGCTCGCTGGCCACGGATCCGGAGATCATCCTGTTCGACGAACCTACTTCGGCATTGGATCCCATCGCTACGGCTGCCATTGAGGAACTGATCGCTGAAATCAAGAACAAGGTGACCATCCTCATCGTGACCCACAACATGCAACAGGCGGCGCGTTGCAGCGACTACACGGCTTACATGTACCTGGGCGAGCTGATGGAATTTGGCGAGACCGAAGAAATCTTCTTCAAGCCCAAGCGCAAGGAAACCGAAGACTACATCACCGGCCGTTTTGGTTGAGGAGGACACCATGCCAGAAAAGCATCTTTCTTCGCAGTTCGACAGCGAACTCAACGGCGTTTCCGCCCGCGTGATGGAAATGGGCGGGTTGGTCGAATCCCAAATTCGCCACGCCATCTATGCACTGTCGCAGTTCAGCCTGGAATCGGCGGATCAGGTGCTGGCCATCGAAGAGCGCGTGAATGCCATGGAGGTCGAGATTGACCATGACCTCTCCACCATCATTGCCCGGCGCCAGCCCACGGCGCGCGATCTGCGCCTGCTGCTGGCGTTCTCCAAGGCGACGGCCAATCTGGAGCGCATGGGCGACGAGGCGAGCAAGATGGCGCGCATGGTGCGTTCGCTCATTGAGGGCGGCGCACCCCGGTCGCTGCCTATTGGCGATCTGCGTCTTGCTGCCGATCTGGCTTCGGGATTGTTGCGCAAGGCACTCGATGCCTTTGCGCGCCTAGATACCAAGATGGCTGTGGCCATCCTCAAAGAAGACGACCAGATCGACCAGGAGTTCGGCGGTTTTATGCGCAAGCTCATCACCTACATGATGGAAGACGCGCGCACCATCTCGCCCAGCCTTGATCTTCTGTTCCTGGCCAAGGCCATCGAACGCATTGGTGACCACTCCAAGAACATCGCCGAACTGATCATCTACCTTGTCAAAGGTCTGGACGTGCGCCACACCGCCATGGGTGATATCGAGTCGGCCGTTCTGTAATCGGTTCTTCACGCCACCATGAGAAAGCTACCCCGTGTACTGATCGTTGAGGATGAACCGGCCATTGCCGAGCTGATCGCCGTGAACCTGCGCCACAATGGTTTCCAGCCCTTCTGGGCGGAGGACGGTGACAGCGCCCAGCGCGAGCTGGACGCCGTGCTGCCCGACGTCATTGTGCTGGACTGGATGCTGCCCGGCCAAAGTGGTTTGGCGCTGGCGCGCAAATGGCGCGCCGACAGCCGTACCAAACTGGTTCCTATCTTGATGCTCACTGCGCGGGGCGATGAGCCCGACAAGGTTGCCGGGCTCGACGCTGGGGCGGATGACTACATCACCAAGCCCTTCTCGACCCAGGAGCTGCTGGCGCGCATCCGCGCCGTGCTGCGCCGCCGGGCCCCCGAGCAGGTGAGCGACAGCGTGGGCATTGGCGATCTGGTGCTCGATGCTGCCACCTACCGCGTGTCCTTCCAGGGGCAGTTGCTCAAGGTGGGGCCGACCGAGTTCAAGCTGCTGCACTACCTCATGAAGCACCCCGAGCGCGTGCACAGCCGCGCGCAACTGCTCGACAAGGTCTGGGGTGACCATGTGTTCATCGAAGAGCGCACGGTGGATGTGCACGTCAAGCGTTTGCGCGAAGCGTTGGGCGCAGCGGGTACCATGATCGAGACGGTGCGGGGTGCGGGGTACCGGCTCACCGCCCAGCCGCAGGTTCCCATGCGCGCTTGAGGCGTGTGCCCGGCGGAGCTTGTGCTCAGTCGCTGATGGCGCTCGGCGCGGGCATGCCCCGCACTCATGACGCAACGTCAATGGACAACGAAAGGCTGCGCCATTGAGCGCAGTTTTTAAGGTGCTGCGCGCATGGTTCTGCGTTTTCTGATCTTTCTGTCCTGGCAACTGCTGGGGGGCGCCATCGGCTGGTGGCAGGGTTCTGCCTGGGGCGCTGCGCTGGGCGCCGCTGTGGCCGCCTGGGTGTGGTTTGTGCTGGACATGTGGCGTGGCGGACGCATGTTGCGCTGGCTGCGCCAGGGGGATGTGCAGCGGGGTCTCGCGCTCTATGGGGTGTGGGGCGAGGCAGTGGAGCGTGTGCGCCGCCTGGTGCGCCAGCAGCAGGATCTGGTGCGCGAGAGCGACAAACGGCTGCAGGACATGCTGGGCGCGCTGCAGGCTTCGCCCAATGGCGTGGTGCTGCTCGATGAAGCGGGGCGCATCGAATGGTGCAACGATACAGCAGCCGAACATTTTGGTATTGACCCGCAGCGTGACGCCCTCCAACCCATTCGCAATCTGGTGCGTGACCCGCAGTTCAGTGCCTATATGACGCAGCGCGACTATGCTCACGATGTGGTGCTGGAGGGGCGGAGTAGCACGCCATCACGCCCGGTGCGCATTTCGGTGCATGTGCACCCCTATGGTGATGGGCGCAAGTTGCTGCTTTCAAGAGATGTGACGGCGCTGGAGCAGGCTGAGGCTATGCGGCGTGATTTCGTGGCCAATGTGTCCCACGAAATTCGGACGCCGCTTACGGTGCTGATAGGCTTTGTCGAGACGTTGCAGACGCTGCACCTGTCGACGGATGAGCGATCGCGCTATCTTGGCATGCTGGCACAGCAGGCTGCACGCATGCAGAGTGTGGTGCAGGATTTGCTGACACTGTCTCGCCTGGAGGGTAGTTCGTTGCCTGGCATGACCGACTGGGTGCCAGCGAGTCTGCTGGTTCAGCGGTGTGAAGAAGAAGGGCGCGCGCTTTCAGGTGTTTTGACTCAGCATCACGCACGCAAACATGTGCTGTCTTTTGAGGCCGAGGGTGTCGACGATGTGGAGTTGGCCGGTGCGATGTCTGAATTGCAGAGTGCTTTTTCCAACCTCATCAGCAACGCAGTGCGCTATACGCCCGCTGGAGGCGAAATCACCGTGCGCTGGCGGCGCAACCCACAAGGGGATCTGGTGTTTTCGGTGGCCGATACCGGTCCGGGGATTGCCGCAGAGCACATTCCGCGCCTGACCGAGCGCTTTTACCGTGTGGATCGCAGCCGCTCACGAGAGACTGGCGGTACGGGCCTGGGCCTTGCGATCGTGAAGCACGTTCTACAGCGCCATGGCGCCAGTTTGCAGATCGTCAGCACTGTGGGGGTCGGCTCCACATTCACCGTGGTCTTCCCGGTCAGTCGGCTGCGTTGTGCCCGCAAGAGCGACGCAGTTGCTGTCGCAGCATGACGAGCACGCAGGCTGCGACAAGCCACAAGGCACCTGCGCTCGCCGCCCAGTAAAGCCATGGTCCGGGGTTGCTCGCCCAAGGACTGGTAGGTGCCCGGGACGCAAGCAGTCCACCGCCCAGTCCGACACCCCACAGCAGACTGGTGTACAGCACAAGGGGCCCGACTGAGACGCGAAAGCATCGCAACACAAACACGCAGACGGTTTGTACGGCATCGGCTAGGTGGTACAGCGCGACCCATGAGAGTAGACCGGTGGCCAACGCTGCCACAGCGGCATGGTGGGTGTACACGCTGGAGAGGCTGGAAGCTCCGATCCAGGCCAGAGCGGCAAGGCCCAACCCTGCCGCTGTCGCGAGGCGAAGCCCTGCACGCGCTGCGACGCCGTTTCCCGCACCCAACCAGTACGACACCCTGGCGCTCGTGGCGATCGCCAGTGACAGCGGAACCATGTACAACACAGCGGCCACATTGGCCGCAATCTGGTGTGCCGCAGAGGCTGTGGCGCCCATGTTCGCGATGAACAGCGCCATCCAGGTGAAGGAACTGACTTCGACCAGTACTGCCAGTGCTGCCGGCCCACCCAGTTGCATGAATCGGCGCTGTGCTTGCCAGTTCGGCAGCTCTATTTTTCGCCACAACGCGAGATTTGCAGGCTCCATGTCGTTTCGTGTGGAAAGCAACACTGTCACTGGGGCATCGCCGGCGCGAACGGACTGGCCGGCAGGTGC
>JBKBUN010000111.1:0-10401 GCA_046289925.1 Burkholderiaceae bacterium
GTCGAAACGCCCAAAACGGGCGATTTCGTAGTCCACTGGCTGGAAGCGGTCCAACGCAAAAGCCTGCCGTACAGCCTGCAGGGCTGGCAGCTTGTCGGGATCTGAAGGACGCGCCTGGGAACAGAAGAACAGCAGGTCCTGTACCAGGCGGTCGGAAATCACCGGGTCGCCCTTGGCCAGAGCCGCGTACTGCAGCAGCACGCGAGAGGCCACGCGCTTGACGTAGATATCCGGTACTAGTTGCTTGTAGGCCACCGCCTCAAAGAAGCCTGCGCAGATCTTCCAGAAAGCACGTGCCTGACGGTCGGTCTGCGCGGCCACAAAGCCATGGCAGGTGTCGCGCAGACTGCGCGCGGCCTTGGCATCGCTAGTCTTGACGATCTTGAGCACGGCAGCGTCCAGTCGCGCACGCGCCTCAGCTCCATATGGCAGCGGCGCGGCCGATGCGACCGTGGCAGGTTCACGGAAGCGGCGCTCCACTGGCCACAGATCCGCCGGATGAACGCGCTCGGCGCCCGTCAACGCCTGGGCATCGCGGTACTGCGGAAACAGCGACACCGGTGAAACAGGTTTACCCGCCAGGACGCTTTCCAGAAACTCGATCAGCGCAAAGCTGGCACGCTCAATGACGGCGACGGCCTGATCGGAGCATTGCTCGGGGCGCTGCACGTACTTCTGGACGGCGGCCTCCATAGAGCGCAACAGCAGGGCCGGCGGCCCCATACCCACCATTTCGAGCGCACCACTGGCCTGGTGCAATTGCTGGCGTGCAATCCGCAGCGGCCCAGCGTCCAGCGAGGCGATGTCCGACTCGCGGGCAATTTCGGCATCCCGCACAAAGCGGCGCAGTGCTTTGACTGCGCTATCGAGCGACTTGCGCAATTCATCCAGCACCCAAGCCAATGGCCCGAGATCCTGCTCCCCCTGGGACCAGTCTGCCGGTGGTGCGTTGTTCACATCAGTTGATGACATGGCTTCATCCCCGGCTGCGACGAGCCAGAAGGTTGGTCACAGACGCGTCAGGCAATCTTGAATCGGGCCACCGATTGGCGCAGTTCTTCGGCCATCTGGGACAGCTCACGCACTTGCTGGGCCGTCGTCCGCGTGCCTTCTCCAGTCTGTTCGGTCACGGCGAAGATGTGCTGGATGTTGTCGGCCACTTCGTTGGCCAGAACGGCTTCCCGAGAGGCGGCGCTCGAAATCTGCTCAATCAGTTCAGCGAGGCGGCGCGACACGCGGTCGATCTCGGACAGCGCAGTACCCGCGCTGTCGGAGAGTCGGGCCCCTTCCACCACACCCTGCGTCGAACGCTCCATAGCGGCCACTGCATCCTGGGTGTCGGTCTGAATCGCCTTCACCAGCGCCGAAATCTGGCGCGTGGCGTCTGCGGAGCGTTCCGCCAGTCGCTGCACTTCTTCCGCCACCACCGAGAAGCCGCGCCCGGCTTCACCAGCGGAGGCGGCCTGAATGGCAGCGTTCAGAGCCAGCACGTTCGTTTGTTCGGTAATGTCCGAAATCAGTTCGGTGATTTCACCGATCTCCTGCGACGATTCACCCAGGCGTTTGATGCGCTTGGAGGTGTCCTGGATCTGGTCGCGAATGGCGTTCATACCGCCGATGGCGTTCTGCACTGCCTGCAGGCCCTGGTCAGCGGCCTGCAGCGACTGACGGGCCACCATGGCCGATTCCTGTGCTTGCGTGGACACTTCGTTGATTCGGGTCGCCATGTCCAGCACCGACCGGCCGGTTTCGCGGATTTCACGCAGCTGCTCGGTCGAAGCCGCCAGCAGTTCGGTCGAGGTGGTGTCCACCATCGCCGTGGTTTGGGCCACGCGGGTGGCCGTGTTTTGCACCGAGCCCACCAGCAAACGCAGTTCTTCCACCGTGTAGTTCACCGAGTCGGCGATGGCACCGGTAATGTCCTCCGTCACCGTGGCCTCTTGCGTCAAATCGCCCTCAGCCACCGCCTGCAGTTCGTTCATCAATCGCAAAATGGCTGCCTGGTTGGCGTCGTTGATGCGCTTGGCCTCCTGCTCCTGGCGCTTGGCTTCGCGCTGCTGCATTTCAGCGGCCGCTTGGCGGGCCCGGCTGTCCAGCAGCTGAACGCGCGAAATGCCGATACCGCACAGCAACACGAACAAGCCGGCCAGCGCCAGCGCTGCGAACTGACCTGCGCCCAGGCCCGTCTGCGCCGACAGCTTGGACTGCAGGTTTTCGAGTTGGCGACGCAGCGGTTCGCTGTCGGCAATGATCGCGGACTGGGCTTCGCGGGCCGACACCAGACCCTGAAGGTTGCCCAAAATGGCGCTGGCTTGCGTGCGTGTCTGCTCGTACAGCTTGATCAGGGCTTCCAGTTGCTCGCGTGTCTGTGGGTCCTTGGTGCCCCCCAGGCGCAATTCGGGGCTGCCATCTAACAGACCCTGTGCTATTTGGTGGGGGGAGTTCAAGTCCTTGCCCAGCAAGAACACGGCCTCGGGGCTCACGCCTTCCATGGTCTGGAACTCGTTGGCCGACTTGCCGATACGCTGCGTCAACATCACCAGTTGGCCTGCGGCCGAGATTTCGGCGGCGGGGGCGTTCTGCTGCAGTTTGAGCGACGACACCGTCTCGGCGATTTCCAGCAGGTCAGACGACTGGCGGTTGATGGTGCGCAGCGCATCGCCCACCTGGGTCAGGATCTTCTGCTGCCCCATCACCACGCTGGCGTTGCGCTCGGCGCGCTCCATCAGCGGGTTGATGGCGTCCAGTTCGGGCTTGAACGGTTCACCCAGCGGTTGTACGGAGAGTTCGTCGTCGCCTGCGTTCAGTGCGCGCACGTTGCGGGCCAGCACGCCCGCGCTGTCCACCACGTCGGGAAAGGCCTGTGGGCTGCCCACAAGCGCCTGCGACACCGACTTTGCGAGACGCTGCGATTGCATCAGCGCCTGACCAGTGGCTGCAAGCTGCTGGGCCGATTTCTCCGCCTGCTGCAGCACCCAACCGGCGATCAGGCCCAGCACTACCACGCCGATGGCCAGCAAGGCCAGCAGGCGACGCTGGTGCGCGGCGGCGGTTGCAGCGCCCAGCAAAGGCAGCGTGATCTGGTCCTGCAGCGAATCACTGTCTTGGCCTTCGTCGATCAGGCCACCCGACTCACTGCCCTGCACACTGTTGAGAGCCTCTAGCTGGTGCACATCGCGCAACTGGGCATCGTCCAGCGGTGTTGCAGAAGCCTGACCTTCACCACCAGCCGGCGCGCCGCCTTCCGGCTCTGCGGGCTTGCGGTTGAACAGTTTCCCAATTTGATCGACGAACGACATGGTGCAGCCTTACAGAAAAACTCAAGCACTGATGCTCAGGAAGACAGGTGATTGGGACAGGGCCAGCAGGTCCAACTCCTGCCAACGCACACCCTGTGCATCCACATAGACAGAACCGTAATACGCTGGCGAGTCCTCGGCCGGCGATTCCGACCGCACGAACGCTTCGACGCTGCGCAGCCCCGCAAGGCGGTCCACCAACAATGCCGCGTTGACCTCCAGCGCGGCGTTGAAGACCAGCAGACTGGAATCGGCCAGCGCCTGCTCTGTGCGAGTGACAGACTGGCCCATCAGGCCCGCCAGATCAACCACGCCGACCAGGCCGCCGCGCAGATTGGCCACGCCCAGAAACCAGCTCTGGGTGTAGGGCACGGGCTGCGTCGAGGTCCATGGAAAGATCTCGCCAGCCTGCCCGAGGGGCAGCAGATAGGGTTGACCCGCCGCTTCGACGGCGAGCCAGGATGAAACGGAAAGATCCTCCCCCTTGGCTGCCTGCAGGCGGCTGGCCAGTCGGGCTTGGAGGTCTCTCAGGGCTTCACGATTGGCCATGAAAGCGCGCGGCCTTACTTAGTTCAGCGCGTCAATCTTGGCTTGCAGTTCGGCAGGATCGACCGGCTTGGTGATGTAGCCCCGCGCCCCCTGGCGCATGCCCCACACCCGGTCGGTTTCCTGGTTTTTGCTCGTGCACATGATGATGGGTACGTCGGCGTAGAGCGGGTCGCGGGTGATGGCGCGTGTGAGCTGAAAACCATTCTGGCCAGGCATGACCACATCCATCAGGATGAGGTCAGGCTTTTCTTCGGCCAGGCGGCGGAATGCCTCTTCAGCATTCTCGGCCGTGCGCACCTGCATCCCTTTCTTTTGCAGAAGGTCGGTCAGAAACATCAACTCGGTCTTCGAATCATCGACGACGAGAACTTTCTGAATGGGCATTACGTAGCTCCTTGTTGGGGATTGCCGAACTGCTGCACAGCCTGCAACAGTTGGTCCTTGGTAAATGGCTTGGTGAGATATTCCTGACAGCCGACCATGCGGCCGCGCGCCTTGTCGAAAACACCATCCTTGGAGGACAGCATCACGACCGGGGTATCTGCAAAACGGGCGTTGCGCTTGATGATCGCGCAGGTCTGGTACCCGTCGAGCTTGGGCATCAGGATGTCGCAGAAAATCAGCTGAGGCTGGTAATCGTTGACTTTGGCCAAAGCATCGAAGCCGTCGTCTGCCAACAAGACTTCATGCCCCCCCTGCTTGAGGAAAATCTCGGCGCTTCGCCGGATGGTGTTGCTGTCATCCACCACGAGCACTTTTAAAGATGCGCCTGTTGTAGTCAATTGTCACTGCTCCTGATGGAAAAAACGCGACGCAGCAGGAGCCGCGCTTCAAATCTGCACCATCTCAAAGTCTTCTTTGCGGGCCCCGCATTCAGGGCAGGTCCAGTTCATCGGAACCTGGTCCCAAGGCGTATTGGGCGGAATGCCGTGCTCGGGAGAACCCACAGCTTCGTCATATATCCAACCGCAAATCAGACACATCCAAGTTTTAGAGTCGGTCACAGCTTAAAGGGCCTTCACATAGAATGCAACGATTGTATCTAGACACCTCCGGGCGCCGCAGCTTGTCCCAGCGTTCCGATGCGGGAGCCGAATCATGAACACGCCCAGCTCCCCCTTCAGCACCGTCGCCCTTGTCGACGAAGACGATACCGACGCCAAGCGCCCAGCGTGCGTGCTGGTGTTCAATGCCAACGACCCGAGCGGCGCCGCCGGACTCACCGCCGACATCACGGCGATGACCTCGGTCGGCGCACATCCGGTCGCGGTGGTCACCGGCGCCTATGTGCGCGACACGACAGAGGTGGCCGACCATTTCTCACTGGACGACGAAGCGGTTTCCGAACAGGCGCGCATGGCGCTGGAGGACTTGTCGGTTCAGGCCATCAAGGTGGGGTTCGTCGGCAGTCCGGAGAATATCGCGACCATCTCCGAAATAGCGACCGACTATGAGGAAATTCCGGTCATTGCCTATATGCCCAATCTATCGTGGTGGCGAGAAGATTTGATTGATGCATATCTGGACGCGTTTCACGAGTTGCTGCTTCCCCAAACGTCGGTGTTGGTTGGAAACCACAGCACCCTGTGGCGCTGGCTGCTACCGGACTGGTCGGGCGAGCGCAGCCCCACCGCCCGCGACATTGCCCGGGCTGCCTCCGATATGGGCGTGGCCTATACGCTGGTCACCGGCATCCCGCTGCCCGAGCAGCGCGTGGACAATGTGCTGGCCAGCCCGCAGACCGTACTGGGCAGCGGCCAGTTCGAGCTGTTTGACGCCAGCTTTGCCGGCGCGGGCGAAACTCTGTCGGCCGCGCTCACGGCCCTGATCGCCTGTGGCAACGACCTGGGCGAGGCAACGGCCGAAGCGCTGGCCTACCTGGACCGCAGCCTGGACGCCGGTTTTCGCCCGGGCATGGGCCACATCGTGCCCGACCGCATGTTCTGGGCCCACCCTGACGACGACGAAGACGATGACCCCGACACCGACCCCGAACCGGGCGTGGAGGGATTTGTGATGCCACCCCATGACACCCAGCACTGACCTCAACATTCCTCTGTTCGAACGCGCCAAGGCCCTGATTCCGGGCGGCGTCAATTCCCCGGTCCGCGCCTTCAAGGCCGTGGGCGGCACACCCCGGTTTGTGCAGCGTGCGCAGGGCGCCTACTTTTGGGACGCCAATGGCCAGCGCTTCATCGACTACATCGGCTCCTGGGGCCCGATGATCCTGGGCCATGGTCACCCGGCGGTGGTCGAAGCCGTGCAGAAGGCGGCGCTCGAAGGCTTCAGCTTTGGTGCGCCCACCGAGCGCGAGATCGAGCTGGCCGAGGAAATCGTGCAACTCGTGCCGTCGATGGAGATGATCCGCCTCGTCAGCTCGGGCACCGAAGCTGGCATGAGCACGATCCGCCTGGCGCGCGGAGCCACGGGCCGCAGCCGCATCATCAAGTTCGAGGGCTGCTACCACGGCCATGCCGACGCGCTGCTGGTCAAGGCCGGCTCGGGCCTGGCCACCTTTGGCAACGCCACCAGCGCCGGCGTGCCGCCCGAGGTGGTGCAGCACACCATGGTGCTCGAATACAACAACATCGCGCAGCTCGAAGAAGCCTTTGCACTGTATGGCCGCGAACTGGCCTGCGTGATGATCGAGCCGATCGCGGGCAACATGAACTTCGTGCGCGCGAGCGTGCCCTTCATGCGCCGCTGCCGTGAGCTGTGCACCGAATACGGTGCGCTGCTGGTGCTCGACGAGGTGATGACTGGCTTTCGCGTGGCTCTGGGCAGCGCGCAAAGCGTGTACGCCCGCGCAATTCCCGGCTTCAAGCCCGACATGACCGTGCTGGGCAAGGTGATCGGCGGCGGCATGCCGCTGGCGGCCTTTGGCGGGCCGCGCGCGGTGATGGAACAGTTGGCGCCGCTGGGCGCGGTGTACCAGGCGGGCACACTGTCGGGCAACCCGGTGGCCACGGCCTGCGGTCTGGCCACGCTGCGGCAGATCCGCCAGCCGGGCTTTTTCGATGCGTTGTCAAAGCGCACCCGCTCCCTGGTCGAAGGCCTGTCGGCCGCCGCCGCCGCTGCGGGCGTGCCCTTCTGCGGCGACAGCGAGGGCGGCATGTTTGGCTTCTTCCTGCTGCCCGAGTTACCGCAGAACTACGCCCAGGTCATGCGCACCGACAGCGCACGCTTCAACCGCCTGTTCCACGGCCTGCTCGACCGCGGCATCTACATCGCGCCCGCGCTGTACGAGGCAGGCTTCGTGAGCGCTGCCCACACCGCCGACGACATCGCCGAGACCGTGGCCGCCGCCGCCGAAGTCTTCAAGACGCTCTGACCCCAGGAGCCTGTCGGACTTTGGGCGTCGATAAAGCACGAACGGCTAAAAACACCTTGAATGCTGCAGGGCCCGAGGCCCCTCACAGCCCGAAGTACCAGCGTACTGAGTGGAAGAACACCGGCGCGCCGAAGCACAGCGCGTCCACACGGTCGAGCAGCCCGCCCGCCCCGGTGACCGACGCGCCCTGCATGCCCCAACTGGTCACGCCGCGGTCGCGCTTGATCGCTTTCATCACCAGGTGCCCGAGGCTGCCCGCCAGGCAGGCCAGCAGTGCCATGCCCAGGGCCTGCCCGGGCTTGAAGGGCGTGATGAAGGACAGCAGCCCGCCCACCAGTCCGCCCACGGCCAGTCCTGCCAGCCAGCTGGCCCACTGAAAGCTCTGGCTCACGCGCGGGGCCACCGGCCTGTGCGGAAAGCGCCTGCCCAGCAGGTGCTGCACCACCATACAGGTCTGCACCACCACGACCACAAAGAACACCAGAAACGCGCCCTTGCCCTGGTAGCCCGGAAAGTCCAGCAGCAGCAGCGCGGGCACATGGCTCATGCCGTACACGCAGACCATGATGCCCCACTGCAGTTTGGCGTTGCGCTCCAGAAAGCGCTCCGGGTCGTTGGCCAGCGCACTTGCCACCGGCAGCGCCAGGAACACATACACCGGGATGAACACGGTGAACAGGTCAAAGAGCCGTGTGCCCACGATGACAAACTGCAACGGCAGCACCACGAAGAAGGCCAGCACCAGGCTGCGGTGGTCGCCGCGCCGGGTGGGCGAGAGCGTGATGAACTCGCGCAGCGCCAGAAACGACACCACTGCGAACAGCACCGTGGCCACCACGTCGCCCAGCACCCAGGCGAACCAAAACACCGTGACCATGAACCAGCTCGTCTTGAGCAGGCCGCGAAAGCGCTTCCATTCGAGCGCCTGCACGTCGTCGGCCGGGGGGTCGCGCAGGCTGTGCACAAAGCTCCAGACCGTGACCAGGGCCAGCACGCCAAACACCACGAGGAACAGCGCACCCACCTGCTGTGTGACCGTGAGGCTGCGAAGAAAACTGTTCATGGCCTCAGACCTCCCGCAGCGCAATCACGGCGCGGCGTGCGCGGTCTAGGAAGGTGCGGCGCTCTTCGCCATCCTCCAGCGCCACGGGCGCGCCAAAGGTCACCGAGCACAGGATAGGCACGGGCACGTATTCGCCCTTGGGCATGACGCGCTGGACGTTGTGGATCCAGGTCGGCACCAGCACGACCTGCGGAAACATCTGCGCGAGCCGGTACAGGCCCGACTTGAAGGGCTGCGGCTCCTCGCCATGGCCGCGCGTGCCTTCAGGAAAGATCACGATGGAGTCGCCGCTTTCGAGCGCGCGCACCAGCGGCAGCAGCGGGTCATCGGGCGAGAGGGCCGCGCGCAGCGCCTCGGGCGTGGGGTCGGGCACAGGGTCCGGGGCCGGGTCGGGACCGCCTGCAGCGGCCTGGTCGGCCTCGGCCACGGCAGCGGCCAAGGCGTCCAGCGCAGGGGCGGGCTCAGCCTTGGCTGCCTGGGCTGGGGCCTGGCGTTCCACGTACACGGCGTTGAACACGGCCGTGGTGATCCACTGGCGAAACGGCGTCTTGGTCCAGTAATCGCGTGCGGCGATCGGGCGCGTGATGCTGCGCAGCTCTTCGGGCAAGGCGGCCCAGATCAGCACCAGGTCGGCATGGCTTTGATGGTTGGCGAAGTAAATGCGCTGCTCGGCCTTGGGCGGGCAGCCGTACCAGCGCGCCTGCGCCCCTGTGAGAAACCGTACCAGCCCCAGCAGGAAGAGGCCCATCATCTTGGCAAGCATGGTGGGGATCATACGGGCGACCCTGTGGGCCGCGCTTTGGGGGATGTGCGGGGTGGCCGCCTTAGAAAACGCCCAGCGCCAGGCCCGTGGCCAGGGCTTCGCCCAGCGCGCGGCAGCGATCCAGGTCGGCTGTGTGGATCTGTTTGGGCGCCAGAATTGCTTCGGGTGTCTGGGCCTGGGTGCATACGCGCAGCGGCTCGGCCACGGCGCGCAGCCGCCAACCGGTGGCAATGCGGGCGATCTGGCGGGCCGCGCCCTCGCCGTCGCTGCCCGCGCACACCAGGCTGGCGTACGGCCGGCCTTCGATGCGGCCCAGCGCCGGGTAATAGCTGCGGTCGAAGAAGTCCTTGAGCAGCCCGGCCATGCTGCCCAGGTTTTCGGGGGTGGCAAACAAGTAGCCGTCGGCGGCCAGCAGTTCGGCTGGGCCCGCGGCGGTGGCGCTGCGCAGCCACACCACGGCATCGCCCGCCTGGGCTGCGCCTGCGGCCGCGGCCTCGGCCATCTGGCGCGTGCCGCCTGTCATCGAATGGTAGACGATGAGCAAGGTCTTGCTGGTGGCCATGGGGGGCTTGTCGGCAGGGGGTCAGGGCAGCTCGGCGCTGCCCATGCGGGCCAGGATGGTGCGCGTGCGTCCGGCCAGGTAGGCCGAATTCGGCATCTTCTCGAAGCGCTTGGGCGCGGGCAGCATCACAGCCAGGCGGGCGGCTTCGGCGGGCGTGAGCCGGTCGGCGCTTTTGCGAAAGTAGTGCTGCGCTGCGGCCTCGGCACCAAACACGCCTTCGCCCCATTCCACATGGTTGAGGTAGATCTCCAGGATGCGCTCCTTGCTCAGCAGTTGCTCCAGCGCGAAGGTCAGCACCAGTTCCTGACCCTTGCGCAGCAGGGTGCGCTCGCCCGACAGCAGCAGGTTTTTGGCCAACTGCTGTGTAATGGTGGAGCCACCGCGGATCTTGGGCGCACGGGTCGGGCGATCGGGGGCGCGGGCCTGTGCGTGGCTGGCCTGGGCTTCGGCCTTGGCATTGCGCTCCCAGGCTTTCTCGATGGCAGCCCAGTCCACGCCGTCGTGGACCGAAAAGCGATCGTCTTCCGAGGCGATCACCGCACGCTTGAGGTGGTCGGAGATGCGCGCATACGGCACCCATTCCTGGCGCCAGCGCACCCGCCCGTCGCGCTGGGCCAGTGTCCAGGCCTCCGAGCGTTCAAACGTGGTGGACGATGGGTTCACCACCGCCATGAGCGCAATGCGGCCCACAAAGAACAGCTGCAGCGCGAGCAGCGCGCACACCAGCAAGCCCAGCCAGCGCCACAGGCCTTTCATTGCACCCCCAGGCAGGCTTAGGCGGACTGCGTCCGCAACTCGGCCAGCACCTGGGCCGACGGCGGCCGCACGCCGCGC
>JBKBUN010000112.1:0-10316 GCA_046289925.1 Burkholderiaceae bacterium
CCTCCTTTTCTTTGGCGAAGCAAAGAAAAGGAGGTCGGCTGCCGGGCCGAGACCCGGCCCCGGAACGCAGCACACCTTGACAGCCCACCACCGCCCACCCAAGGCAAACGCTATCAATTCCATAGCTGCTCGTGCTTGACAAACAAGCACGAGCACCCAAAAACACCCGAAGCGCCTCCATCACCGCCCCAGATACACCTCGATCACCCGCTCATCCGCCTGCACCTGGTCCAGCGTGCCCTCGGCCAGCACTGCGCCATCGCACAGCACCGTGACCTTCTCGGAAATCGCGCGGATGAACGACATGTCGTGCTCCACCACCATCAGCGAATGCTGGCCCTTGAGCGACAGGAACAGCTCGGCCGTGCGCAGCGTCTCCTCGTCGGTCATGCCGGCCACGGGTTCGTCCAGCAGCAGCAGCTTGGGGTCTTGCATCAGCAGCATGCCGATCTCCAGCCACTGCTTCTGCCCGTGGCTCAGCAGCCCGGCCAGGCGCGTGGTCTGGCTGGCCAGGTGGATGGTGTGCAGCACCTCGGCCAGCCGGTCCTTCTGGGCCGAATCGAGGCGGAAGAACATGGACGCCGCCACCCCCTTGTGGGTCTTGAGCGCAAGCTCCAGGTTCTCGAACACCGTCAGCTGCTCGAACACCGTGGGCTTCTGGAACTTGCGGCCGATGCCCAGGCTGGCAATCTCGGGCTCGTTGTGGCGCAGCAGGTCGATGGTGGAGCCGAAGAACACCGTGCCGCGGTCGGGCCGCGTCTTGCCGGTGATGATGTCCATCATCGTGGTCTTGCCCGCGCCGTTGGGGCCGATGATGCAGCGCAGCTCGCCCGGCGCGATGTCGAGGTTCAGGCCGTTGATGGCCTTGAAGCCGTCGAAGGCCACGTGCACGTCCTCCAGGTACAAGATGCGGCCATGGGTCACATCCACCTCGCCCGGGGTGGCGATGCGCGAGAAACCCGCCGTGCGGCCGCCCGATTCCGTCTGCCCCACCGGGCTGAGCGGCAAACGCTCCCGGGCGCGGCGTGCGCCCTCCTCCATCAGATCGGGCGTCATTGCGCAGCTCCCTTCTTGCGGGTCCATGCGGCGTGTAGCTTACGGGCCAGGCCCACTACGCCATCGGGCAGGAACAGGGTCACCGCAATGAACAGCGCACCCAGGCAATACAGCCAAAACTCGGGGGCTGTCACCGTGAGCCAGCTCTTGGCCCCGTTGACCAGGAACGCACCCAGGATCGGCCCGATCAGCGTGGCGCGCCCGCCCACGGCCGTCCACACGGCAATCTCGATGGAGTTGGCCGGACTCATTTCGCTCGGGTTGATGATGCCCACTTGCGGCACGTACAAGGCACCGGCCACGCCGCACATCATGGCGCTGATGGTCCAGATGGTGAGCTTGTAGGGCAGCGGCGAGTAGCCCGAAAACATCACGCGGCTTTCGGCGTCGCGCACGGCCTGCAGCACACGGCCGAACTTGCTGCGCACCAGCCAGCGCGCCAGCAGAAAGAAGCCCAGCAGCGTGAGGCCCGTCCACACGAACAGCACCATGCGCATGTGCGGGGTGGCCAGGGGCATGTCGAGGATGCGCTTGAAGTCGGTAAAGCCGTTGTTGCCGCCAAAGCCGGTCTCGTTGCGAAAGAACAGCAGCATGGCCGCGTAGGTCATGGCCTGGGTGATGATGGAGAAGTACACCCCTTTGATGCGCGAGCGGAAGGCGAAGTAGCCGAACACGAAGGCGATCAGCCCGGGCACTGCGACGATGAGGATGAGCGTGGCCACGAAGCTGTCGGAGAAGGTCCAGTGCCAGGGCAGCTCCTTCCAGTCGAGGAACACCATGAAGTCGGGCAGGTCGGTTTGGTAGTTGCCGTCGCGGCCAATCTGGCGCATGAGGTACATGCCCATCATGTAGCCGCCCAACGCAAAGAACAGGCCGTGGCCCAGGCTCAGGATGCCGGTGTAGCCCCAGATCAGGTCCATGGCCAGCGCGCAGATGGCATAGCACATGATCTTGCCAAGCAGGCCCACCGCGTAGTCCGACAGGTGGAACACGCTGCCCGCGGGCACCCAGAGGTTGAGCACGGGTGCCACGGCGCAGACCACGATCAGCGCCACGATGAAGGCCGACCAGCCGGTGCGCGACAGCAGCGGCGCGGGGGCCGGCAGGGTGAGGGGGGGAGTAGAAAGATTCGCCATGGTGTATTGCTGCCCGTCACTCAATCTGCGGTGCGCCCTTTGACCGCAAAAATGCCCTGCGGCCGCTTCTGGATGAACACGATGATCAGCACCAGCACTGCGATCTTGGCCAACACGGCACCCGTCCAGCCTTCCAGAAACTTGCTCAGGATGCCCAGGCCCAGCGCCGCATACACAGTGCCCGCGAGCTGGCCCACGCCGCCCAGCACCACCACCATGAAGGCGTCCACGATGTAGCTCTGGCCCAGGTCGGGCCCCACATTGCCCACCTGGCTCAGCGCGCAGCCCGCCAGGCCCGCAATGCCCGAGCCCAGGGCAAACGCCAGGGTGTCCACACGCGCCGTGTTCACGCCCATGCACGAGGCGATCGGGCGGTTTTGCGTCACGCCGCGCACGAACAAACCCAAGCGGGTGCGCGCAAGCAGATATCCCATGCCCAGCAGCACCGCAATCGCAAAGCCGATGATGACCAGCCGGTTGTAGGGCAGCGTGAGGTTGGAGAGCACTTGCACGCCACCGCTCATCCACGCAGGGTTCTCCACGCCCACGTTCTGCGCGCCAAAAATGGTGCGCACCAGTTGCATCAGCACCAGGCTGATGCCCCAGGTGGCCAGCAGGGTCTCCAGCGGGCGGCCGTACAGAAAACGCAGCACGCTGCGCTCCAGCACCGCCCCCACGGCGGCCGAGGTGGCAAACGCCAGCGGCACAGCGGCCACCAAATACCCATCAAACGCCCCCGGAAAGAACTTCTGGAACACGCCCTGCACCACATAGGTGGCGTAGGCGCCGATCATCATCAGCTCGCCGTGGGCCATGTTGATCACGCCCATGAGGCCGTAGGTGATGGCCAGACCCAGGGCCACGAGCAGCAGGATGGAGCCCAGGCTGATGCCCGAGAACGCCGCGCCCAGGCGCTCGCCCCAGGCCAGCTTCTCGTCCAGCGTCTTGAGGGCCGCCAGCAGCGCCGCCTTCACCTTGGCGTCTTCCTCCACCGCTACGCGCTCGTTCAGCAGCAATCGTGTGTCGGGGGTAGCACTGGCAGAGAGGGCTTGCGCAGCTGCCATGCGCTCCGCGGCATCGTCGCTGCCCAGCAACGTGGCAGCGCGCGCAAGCACGAGCTGGGCCTTGACGCGCTCGCTGGTTTCCTGCGCCAGCGCCTTGTCCAGCAGGGCCATGCGCGATGCATCGGGCTCCTTGGTCAAGGCCCGCGCGGCGGCCAGGCGCTTGGCCTCGTCCTGGCCCAACAGCGCCAGGCCCGCCAGGGCCATGTCGATTTCGCCGCGCATGCGGTTGTTGTTGATGATGTCCTCGGCGTCTTCGGGCAGCCGCACCTCGGCGCCGCTCGAGGGGTCATAACCCTTGTCACCCTTGACGATGAACGCCTTGCCGCCCGCTACGCGCACCTCGTCGTCGGCCAGGGCCTGCAAGAAGGCGGCCGTTTGCTCGCTCGGGTCCAGCGCGGCCTGCCGCACGGCGGCCACGCGGTCATCGGTGTCGCCAGCAGCCATGGCCAGCGCTTGCGCGGCCGTGAGCGCATGCGCCTGCACGGCCGCGCACAGCAGCAAGCAGGCGGTCAGGCGTTGAAAAATGGTGGCCAACATGAATGGGAGGCGGTAGTCCAATGAAACAGGCCCGTGCAGCGCGCGGAGCCCAGGCCAGAGCCCCGGCACAAGCTCCACCCTGCCGCGCCGGGGTGTGACCCGGCCCGGCATCGCGCGGCGATGCGAGCCCGGGAGGGGAAAGGCCGTAAGCGCCTCAGGGGGGTGTCACTTCTTTTCAGGCTCGTCCTTCTTCTTGTCGTTGCCTTCGATGTACGGGCTCCAGGGCTTGGCCTTGACCGGACCCGGCGTCTTCCACACCACGTTGAACTGGCCGTCGGCGCGGATCTCGCCAATGAACACGCTCTTGTGCAGGTGATGGTTCTTCTCGTCCATCTTGCTCACGATGCCGCTGGGCGCCTTGAAAGTCTGGCCGGCCATGGCGGCAATCACCTTGTCCACATCGGTGCTCTTGGCCTTCTCGACGGCCTGCTTCCACATGTTCACGCCGATGTAGGTGGCTTCCATCGGGTCGTTGGTCAGCGGCTTGTCCTTGTGCCCCGGAATGTTCTTGGCTTTGGCGTAGTCGCTCCACTTCTTGATGAAGGCGGTGTTCTCAGGGCTCTTGATCGACTGGAAGTAGTTCCAGGCGGCCAGGTGGCCCACCAGCGGCTTGGTGTCCACGCCGCGCAGCTCTTCCTCACCCACGCTGAACGCCACCACCGGAACGTCCTTGGCCTTCAGGCCGGCGTTGCCCAACTCCTTGTAGAAAGGCACGTTGGAGTCGCCGTTGATGGTGGACACCACGGCCGTCTTGCCACCCTGGCTGAACTTCTTGATGTCCGCCACGATGGTCTGGTAGTCGGAATGGCCAAACGGGGTGTACTTCTCGTCGATGTCCGAATCCTTCACACCCTTGCTCTTGAGGTAGGCGCGCAGGATCTTGTTGGTGGTGCGGGGGTACACGTAGTCGGTGCCCAGCAGCACCCAACGCTTGGCACCGCCACCTTCCTTGCTCATCAGGTAGTCCACGGCCGGAATCGCCTGCTGGTTGGGCGCAGCGCCGGTGTAGAACACATTTTTGGACAGCTCTTCGCCTTCGTACTGCACGGGGTAGAACAGCAGGCCATTGAGCTCTTCCACCACCGGCAGCACCGACTTGCGCGACACGCTGGTCCAGCAGCCGAAGATCACCGCAACCTTGTCCTGCGTCAGCAGTTGCTTGGTCTTCTCAGCAAACAGCGGCCAGTTGGAGGCCGGGTCCACCACCACAGGTTCGAGCTTCTTGCCCAGCACGCCGCCCTTGGCGTTGATTTCATCGATGGCCATGAGCACCGTGTCCTTGAGCACGGTTTCCGAAATGGCCATGGTGCCCGACAGGCTGTGCAGGATGCCGACCTTGATCGTGTCCTGCGCCTGGGCGGGCAGAGCCGCAAGACCTGCGAGGGCGGCAACGGCCGCAAGGGCCTTGAGGGAATAACGACGTTGCATAAGCACTTCTCCGATGAGGGTGGTGGGAGCCAGGTCGATTCGGGGTTTTCCCGTATCGATGGGCTCGATTCTGGAGAGCCCCCCTCGCGCCGGAAATACGCCAGGTGGCGTACGGCAGCACCGCACGCGGCCCCATGGCCGTGGCTAGATCGCTCTTGCGCAGTGCTGCCGCGCGCCCCGCGTCACGGGATGTGCACCGATGCCCACAAGGGCATTCAACGGGGCTTGACATGGCACCCAGGTGCCGGGTTTACGATGCGCACATGCCTTCTACGTCCCTGCCTGTCGCCCCCGGACTGACCACCGCTGCGCTGTGCGCCGCTGCTGGTGTGTCGCGCGGCACGCTGCGCTTGTACGAGCGCGAAGGCCTGCTGCCTGCGCCCCGGCGCAGTGCCAACGGCTACCGCCACTACGCGGCCAGTGAAGTGCAGCGACTGCAGGCCATTCGCGCATTCAAGGAACTGGGCTTCACGCTGCGCGAGATAGCCCTGCTGCTGGACGAACGCGAAGCCGCGCGCCTGGGCACTGAACGCCTGATGCGGCTGGCGGCCGACCAGTTGGCGCAGATCGACCAGCGCATTGCACGGTTGCACATGGTGCGCGGCTACCTGGCCGACGTGGCGGCGGGTGATTTTTCGGCGCTGGACGATCCCGAATGCCGATTCCTCTGCGAGTTTCTGGCCCTGCAGGCCGGACCCGCGCAATCCACCGACGCTGCCACCGCAGCGCCCTGTTGAAAGGTTGTTTCATGGCACGACGTCGCACGTTCTTGCTGGCCGGCGCTGCGGCTGCAGGCGCTCTGGTGATCGGCTGGGGGGTGACCCCGCCCCGCCAGCGCCTGCATGCCAGCGCGCAGCCCCCGGCCGCAGAAGGCGCCACCACACTCAACAGCTGGCTGGTGATCACGCCCGACCATCAGGTCACGGTGCTGATGGCCCGCGCCGAAATGGGACAGGGCACGCATACCGGGCTGGCCGCGATCCTGGCTGAAGAACTGGACGCCGACTGGTCTCAGGTGCGCGTGGCCATGGCCCCCATCGACGACATCTACAACAACCTGGCCACGGTGGTCGATGGCCTGCCGTTCCATCCCGACCAGGAGAGCACCCTCAAGTCGCTGGCGGGCTGGCTCACGGCCAAGACCATGCGCGAGATCGGTGCCATGGTCACCGGTGGCTCGTCCAGCATCAAAGACCTGTGGCTGCCCATGCGTGAAGCCGGCGCCCATGCACGCGCTCTGCTGGTGGCCGCTGCCGCCGAGCGCTGGAAGGTGCCGGCCTCCGAGATCACGGTGCGCGGTGGCGTGGTGGCACATGCGTCGGGTCCACAGGCGCGTTTTGGCGACCTCGCAGCCGCCGCGGCGGGTCAGAAGGCCCCGGGCACGCTGGTGCTCAAGCAGCCCCAGGATTTCCGCCTGGCCGGCCAGCCGCTGCGCCGCATCGAGGCCGCAGGCAAGCTCGACGGCAGCGCTCGCTTTGGCATCGACGCCCTGCCCGAAGGACTGCTCTACGCCAGTGTGGTGCTCTGCCCAACGCGCGGTGGGCAAGTCTCCGGTGTGCGCGACGACGAGGCCCGCGCGGTGGCGGGCGTACGCCGCACGGTGGTGCTACCGCCACGCAATGGCGCTAGCGGGGGGGTGGCCGTGGTGGCCGACACCCCGTTCCATGCGCAAAAGGGGGCAGCCCGGGTCAAGGTGGACTGGCAGCACGGCCCCGCGGCCGAGTTTTCGAGCGACGGTGCGCTGCGCCAGCTGCGCCAGCGCCTGGAAACGGCCAAAGGCTTTGTCTTCCACCGCCAAGGCGATGCCGACAAGGCGCTGGACAGCGCCGCCAAGGTGGTCAAGGCCGACTACGAGGCCCCGTACCTGGCCCACGCGGCACTAGAGCCCATCAACGCCACGGCCCAGGTGACCGGTGGACACTGCACGCTGTGGCTCTCAACACAGGTGCCAGACCTGGTGCGCAGCGCCGTGGCCAAGGCGCTGGCCATCGATGAACACGCCGTGCAGGTGCACCAGTTGCTGCTGGGCGGTGGCTTTGGACGGCGCCTGGAGGTGGACTATGCGGTGCAGGCGGCACTGATCGCCCAGGCCGCCGACGGTGCGCCGGTTCAAACCATCTGGAGCCGTGCGCAGGACATTCAGCACGACTTCTACCGCCCTGCGTGCGTGGCGCGCTTCCAAGCGGGGCTGGACGACCAACACCGCCTGGTGGCCTGGCACAACATTTCGGTGGGCCAGGCCATCGTGCCGCAGGTGTTGGACCGTGTGTTCGGTCTGCCTGGCGGTGGCCCCGACAAGACCGCCTCGGAGGGCGCGTTCGACCAGCCCTACGAATGGCCGCACGCCTACATTGCCCACGAGACAGTGGAGTTTCCGTGGCCCGTGGGCTTTTGGCGCTCGGTGGGACATTCGCACCAGGCGTTCTTCAAGGAATGCTTTTTGGACGAGGTAGCCCTGGCCGCAGGCCAGGACCCCGTGGCGTTCCGCGCCGCACTGCTGAAGCGGCATCCGCGCCAGCTGGCGGTGCTCAAGCTCGCAGCCGACAAGGCGGGCTGGGGCCAGCCTCTAGCCCCCACGGTCGACGGACGACCGCGCGCACGCGGTGTGGCGCTGCACCAGTCGTTTGGTTCGGTGGTGGCCCAGGTGGCCGAGGTGTCGGTGGGCGCAGACAAGGCCATCCGCGTGCACCGGGTGGTATGCGCCGTGGACTGCGGCTACCCGGTGAACCCCAACCTGATCGCCCAGCAGATGGAAGGGGCGGTGGTGTTCGGCCTGTCGGCTGCGCTGTGGGGCGAGGTGCGGATTGAACGCGGCCAGGTGCAGCAGAGCAACTACCACGACGTGCCGCTGCTGCGCATGGCCGACGCCCCCGTGGTGGAAACCCACATCGTGCCCAGCACCGGGCACCCCGAGGGCGTGGGCGAGCCCGGCGTGCCGCCCATCGCCCCAGCCGTCGCCAATGCGCTGGCGGCCCTCACCGGCCAACGCCTGCGTCGACTGCCCCTTCAACTTGCCTGACGGCGGAGCCTGCCATGACCACCCTCACGATCAACGGACAACCCGTCACCCTCCAGGCAGAAGCCGACACCCCTCTGCTGTGGGTGCTGCGCGGCGAGCTGAAGATGACCGGCACCAAGTTTGGCTGCGGCATGGCGCTGTGCGGTGCCTGCACCGTGCATGTCAATGGCCAGCCGGTGCGCTCCTGCGTCACGCCACTGTCGGCACTGCCCGCCAACGCACAAGTCACCACCATTGAGGGCCTGCAAGGCCGCGAGGCCGATGCCCTGCGCAAGGCCTGGACAGACCTGGACGTGGCCCAGTGCGGCTACTGCCAGAGCGGCCAGCTCATGTCGGCCTGCGCACTGCTGCGCAGCACGCCGCGCCCGACCGATGCCCAGATCGATGCAGCCATGGCAGGCAACGCCTGTCGCTGCGGCACCTACCAGCGCATCCGGGCTGCGATCCACCAAGCCGCGCAGCAGGCCTGACCAAGCGGCGGCTCGCAGCCGCAGGATGGCGATGGTCGAGATCACGGCGTGCATAGGGTCGTCACCTTCGAAACGGCAGTGGACCCTAGGAGCCTGTCGGACTTGGAAATCGTCGGCTGCAAATGGGCCGCAGCGGTCCATTTTCCGCCGTCTTTTGGCCCCATAGCCCCGCTATGGAGCTGCAAATACGGCGAAAACTGTCCTCGCTGGGGCTCATTTTCGCTTTCGACGCCCCAAGTCCGACAGACTCCTAGAAACCGCAGTGGACCGCTTGTTCGCACTGAAAAGTTCAGATGTCTGTTGAAGTTGCGCCTTGTGGGCACGTTCAGCTTCTGGGTGAGAGCGCTTGCTGCGCATCGAACCGCTTGCTGCGGCGCATCGAAAGTCTCGATGCATCCACACCTGGTGCACGTGGCGGCGCTCAGGACACCTGCATCGACCGCATCGGCGTTCACGCCGATGCCGGTACTGAACAGATCCGGTACTGAACAGATCAAACCTCGAATTGCGGGTGCAATTGCCGGATGCGGCCCAGCGCCATGGCAGCCGCAGCGGTGCGCGTTTCCACCCCGAGCTTGGCAAACACGCGCTCCAAGTGCTTTTTCACAGTGGCCGGGCTGGCGCCCAAGATGTCGCCAATATCGCGGTTGATCTTGCCTTTGACCACCCAGTACAGCACCTCGGCCTCGCGCGCTGTGAGCTTGAAGCACAGGCTCATGGATTCGATGATCTTCGCGTCCGACACTTCGCGCATGACCACCAGCCAGTCGCCGCCGCCAGGACTGTCGCCAGCCTGCTGGTGCAGGCGGAAGGTCAAGCGCCGGGCCCCCAACTCGACCGTCAGGCGCGGTGGTTCTGCGGTCGGGTCGGGGCCACCACCGCCGCCCACATGGCGGCGCAGCCAACCCAAGACCTCTTCGGGTGCCCAGGGGCTGGCTTCGCCAAAGTAGGTCTGCAACAGCTCGCGTGCCAGTGGCGTCTGCCACACCAGTCGTCCATCGCTGACCCGTATGGTGATGCTGGCATAGCCGAACGCATCCAGCGCATTGCGCGCCTGCCGCGCGGTGCTGGCCTCTTGCCGCGCCCGCCGGGCACTGCCCATGTGCACGCCCATGCGTGCCAGCACCTCGCGCGGCTTGAGCGGCTTGGTCACATAGTCCACACCACCAGCTTCCAAGGCTGCCACCAGATGCTCGGTTTCGGTCAGGCCGGTCATGAAGATGATGGGAATGTGCGCAGTCAGCGGCGAGGCCTTGAGCCGCCGCGCCACCTCGAATCCGTCCATACCCGGCATCATGGCGTCGAGCAGCACCACATCGGGCTGGGCCTGTGCGGCGCGCTGCAGCGCCGCCTCGCCGTGCGTGGCCACCAGTACGGTGTAGCCCGACTCGTCCAGCGCATCGTGCAACACGGCCAGGTTGTCGGGCACGTCGTCCACGATCAGCACGATCTCATGGTCGTGGCGGCCCAGGGTCGCCGGGCGTTCCGGAAAAGCGGGTGGCATGCTCATGACGTACGCATCTGTTCAACCTAGGAGTCTGTCGGGCTTGGGAATCGTCGGCTGCAAATGGGCCGCAGCGGTCCATTTTTCACCGTCTTTTGGCCC
>JBKBUN010000113.1:0-10290 GCA_046289925.1 Burkholderiaceae bacterium
GTGTGGAAGTCACGACCGATGTGTACCGCCTGCAGTTCGACACCGAAGGCGGCACTCTGGTGCGCGCAGAATTGCTTAACCACCGTGACATGGCCGACAAAGAGCGCAACTTCGTGCTGTTTGACGAGAGCGCGATGCGCGTCTACATGCCCCAGAGCGGCTTGATCGGTGGCAGCTTCCCCACCCACAAGACCCCGATGACCCTGGTGGCTGGCCCGCGCAGCCTGGGCGATCGCGACCAGGAGCTGAGCGTGCGCTTCGAGTCGGCGGCCACGGGCGGCGTCAAGCTTGTCAAAACCTGGACCTTCCGCCGTGGTGCCTACGACATTGCAGTGCGCCACGACGTGGTCAATACGGGCACCGAGCCTGTGGCCCCGCAGCTGTACCTGCAGCTTGTGCGCGATGGCAACAAGCCGCCGGGTGAATCCTCGTTCTACTCCACCTTCACTGGCCCGGCCGTGTACACCGACGCCAAGAAGTACCAAAAGATCGAGTTCTCCGACATCGAGAAGAACAAGGTCGATATTCCGAAGGACGCGACCAACGGCTATGTGGCCATGGTGCAGCATTACTTTGCGAGTGCGTGGCTTCTGAGCGATGGCGTGACGCGCGAACTGTTCACCCGCAAGGTCGACAACAACCTGTACTCGGTGGGCATGATCACTCCCTTGGGCACCGTGGAGCCCGGTGCCACTAAAACCATCGAAGCCCGCCTGTTCGCTGGTCCGCAGGTCGAGACCACACTCCAAGACCTCGCACCCGGCCTGGAATTGGTCAAAGACTATGGCTGGCTGACCATCCTGGCCAAGCCGCTGTACTGGCTGCTGGACCAGCTGCACAAGGTGCTGGGCAATTGGGGTTGGGCGATCGTGGCGCTGGTGTTCCTGCTCAAGATCGCCTTCTACTGGCTCAATGCCAAGGCGTATGCCAGCATGGCCAAGATGAAGGCCATCAACCCCAAGATCATGGAGATGCGGGAGCGCCTCAAAGACAAGCCCCAGCAGATGCAGCAGGAGATGATGCGCATCTACCGCGAGGAGAAGGTCAACCCGATGGGTGGCTGTTTCCCCATCATGATCCAGATCCCGGTGTTCATCGCGCTGTACTGGGTGCTGCTGTCCAGCGTCGAAATGCGCAACGCGCCCTGGATTGGCTGGATCCACGATCTGTCCACGCCCGACCCCTTCTTTATTCTGCCGCTGCTCATGACCCTGAGCACGCTGCTGCAGACCGCGTTGAACCCTGCGCCGCCGGATCCGCTGCAAGCCAAGATGATGTGGCTCATGCCGTTGATCTTCAGTGTGATGTTCTTCTTCTTCCCGGCGGGCTTGGTGCTGTACTGGCTGACGAACAACATTCTGTCGATCGTGCAGCAGTGGATCATCAACACCCGCATGGGGGTGCCGCCCCAGTTCAACCTGCCGAAGTTCAAATAGGCAGGTAGGCTGGTGGAATCACCCCGCGCAAAAGGGCCGCATCTGCGGCCCTTTTGCTTAATGGCCTACCGCGCTGTGCTCCAAGGACAATTGCCCCATGCTTGCCCGCTTTGACGAACCGATTGCCGCCATTGCCACTGCCCCGGGACGGGGTGCTGTCGGCATCGTGCGCGTGTCTGGCCGCAATGTGCAGCCGGTGATCGACGCCATCTGTGGGCGCGCCCTGCGCCCTCGGGAGGCCACGTACCTGCCCTTTCGCGCGTCCGATGGAAGCCCTATCGATCACGGACTGGCATTGCACTTTCCAGCCCCTCACTCGTACACCGGTGAGGACGTGCTCGAACTGCAGGCCCACGGCGGTCCGGTGGTGCTGCAGTTGCTGCTGGCGCGCTGCCTGGAGGCGGGGGCTGCGCTGGGCCTGCGTGTGGCCCAGCCGGGCGAGTTCACGCAGCGGGCGTTTCTCAATGACAAAATCGATTTGGCGCAGGCCGAGGCCATTGCCGATTTGATCGACGCCAGCACCGAAGCTGCAGCACGCAGTGCGAGCCGATCGCTCTCGGGTGACTTTTCGCGCGAAGTGGAGCGGCTGCGCGAGGCCCTGGTGCACCTGCGCATGCTGGTGGAAGCCACGCTCGACTTCCCGGAGGAAGATATCGACTTCCTGCAACAGGCCGATGCCCAGGGCCAGCTGGCGCGGCTGCAGCAGACACTGGGGCAACTGCAGCAGCGCGCACGCCAGGGCGCGCTCTTGCGCGAAGGCATCAAGGTGGTGATCGCCGGGCAGCCGAACGCAGGCAAGAGTTCACTGCTCAACGCACTTGCCGGGGCAGAGCTTGCCATTGTCACGCCCATTGCGGGCACCACCCGCGACACCGTGCAACAGACGATCCAGATTGAAGGTGTGCCGCTGCACGTCATCGACACTGCTGGTCTGCGGGACGCGACCGATGAGGTCGAACGCATCGGCATTGAGCGCGCCTGGAGCGAGATCCGTCAGGCCGATGCCGTGTTGTTTTTGCACGACCTTTCCCGCAGAGAAGACCCGCTGTACGAGGCTGCAGATGCCGCGATTGCCGACCAGCTGCGACGCTATCTGGGGCCCGATGTGCCGGTGCTACAGGTCTGGAACAAAACCGATTGCGTTCCAGGCGCCCACCACGCGGGCGCGCGCGAGGACGAGGACGTATGGCTGTCGGCTCGCACGGGGCAAGGACTTGAGGACTTGCGCAAGCGCCTGCTGCAACTGGCCGGCTGGCAGGCCGTGCCCGAGGGGCTGTTCATTGCCCGCGAGCGCCATGTGCGCGCCCTGCAGGAGGTGCAGACCCATTTGACGCAGAGCGCCGCGTGCCTGCAAGCGCGCCAGCCAGCGCTGGATCTTTTGGCCGAGGAGCTTCGGCAGGCTCAGCAGGCGCTCAACACCATTACCGGCGAGTTCAGTGCAGACGACCTGCTGGGTGTAATCTTTTCCAGCTTTTGCATCGGCAAGTGATGCGAGCAGGCGACGCCAGGGGCCGTCGGTCGGTCTGAGCTGCCCGCTGACACCCTGAAGTTGTAAACGCGCGTAAGCGGCGCTTGTGCAGCTCTGCATGGCAGAGTAGCTTTGGGCCACCATGAACGCGATTTCACCCGGCCTTCACAAGAATGAACTCCAGGGCCTGCTGGATGCCATTGCGCAGGCGAGTGCGGAAGACAGCATGACCAACCCACTGACGCCTGCGCAGTGGGAGATCCTGGCGCCCTACCTACAGCCTTGCACCCTGGCCGCGGGCCAGATCCTGTTCAATCAAGGTGCGACTGACCGGACCCTGTATCTCGTGGAAAGCGGCAGCTTGAGCGTTCACTACCAAGACGACAAAGAGCGTTTGCGTCTGGCCATCGTGGGCCCCGGCTCCGTAGTGGGCGAAGGCGCTTTCTTCTCGTTTCGCCCTCGCAGCGCCACGGTGCAGGCTGCGGGTGTTTGCAGGCTCTGGAGCCTGACGGCGCTTCGCTTTACCGAGCTGTCCAATCGGCAGCCCGGGATCGCGCTAGGCGTGGCCATGGCGGCCGGTGCGGTGCTGGCCAAACGCCTGGGCAACCGTCGGCGGCGCGTCGCAGCCACCTGAGCGTGTCCAGCATTAGATCCACACCGAGCGACCCCAGCAGGTGGTCCTTGGTGTCGCTTTACACTCTCAACCCTTGCGCCCTCTCTTGAAAGCCTGCCATGTCTCTGTTCAGCTGGTTCCGCCGCAAGTCGCCGCCCACCCAGTCCACAGCGGGGCATCAGCCCGCACAGGGCCTGTTGCAGGCAGACGCGACGGTGCCCCTCAACCCGGGCCGGCTCCCACCGTCACCCACAGCGCGTTCCGCTGAGCCCGCTGCCGGTCCACGCAACGAGCGCATGGAGCGACGGGAAATGTTGTATGCCGTCGTACGCGACGTGATGGTGCGTGCCAGTATTCTGACGGCGGGCTATAAGTTCAAGGTGCTGTCGCTCGACCAGCGAGGTCGTCAGTTCCTCGTGATGATAGATCTGGCGCGTGAATATGGCGGTGACACAAACCGTCTCAGCGAGATAGAGGTCCTGATCGCGCAAACGGCCAAGGCCCGACATGACATCTTGGTGACCGCCGTCTATTGGCGTATCCATGAGCAAGTGGCTGTCAGCGCTCCGACCAAGCCCTTGGGAGCGGCCACTCCCGCAGAGCCTGGGGCGGCGCGACCTGCCAATGGATTCGTACGCCCTCAGCGGCCCGAACGCCGGGCTGCCGCTTCCTCGCCCGCTCCTCTAGGGCCTGTTGCCGCCATGGGCGCCCCATCGGGACATTCTGCGATCCTCAGTGCACCCGCAGTGTCCGCCGCGCCTGTCTCTGCGGCCCAGCCCCGCACGCTTGCACCCGCAGCCACGGAGTCCAGGCGCGCGCCCTTGCTGCCCCCAAGGACCAGCACACCGTTCGAGCCGATCGAGGCGGATGAGGTAGCGGCCTTCAAGCGCGCCCTGGCGGATCATCGTGCACAGGCGCCTGGTCGTTCTGCTGCCGGCAGCGCCGCTGCAGCGCAGCCAGGCGTGACCGTGCGCAGTGGGCCGTTGTTGCCTCTGCCCGAGTCCACTGGCTTCGAGGACACGGAGATGCCCGAATCCGAGCACCGGGGGCCGGACCTGAGCTCGACCCAGTACGGCGAACTGCGCTGACCTGCCGTGCCGACAGCCAGGTTTGGTAAGGGCGGCCTTCAACCTAGAAACCACCGCTGGATGCGCCCGTCAGTGCCGTGATCGGCACGCCAGGCAAGGCCAGACGCCGCGGCGCACCCCTGTGCGCAAGGAGGCACAACGCCGCATGGCGCGGCTAGCGTGGTGCTGGAGGGCGCATAGCGCTTTCACCCAGAAGCTGTGTGTGCCCACAAGGCGCCACTTCAACGGACATCAGAACTTTTGAGTGTGAACAACCGGTCCACTGCGGTTTCTAGGGTGACGCATGCGTGTGGGTCGAAGGTCTCCTGTTCGCCCTTGTGTGCATAGCCCAGCGGGTTGGCGACCACGGTGCAGCGCCATGGCTGGCCGGCTGCGTTGTGGCCCTGCACCGTGTAGCGCGATGGCGCATGCAGGTGGCCGTGCAGCCACACATCGGCATGTTCCAGCAGCGCATCCAGCGCGTTGCAGAAGCCCGCCGTGCCGGGTGCCAGGCCGTAACGCGGATCGGCGCTGCGAAGGCTGGGGGCAAAGTGCGTCACCACCACGCGCGGGCCAGATCGCGGATGCGCCAGCGCATTGCGCAGCCACGCCTGACAGCGTAGGGCTTCTTCGCGCATGGCTTCGGCCAGAAACGGCCTGCCGGTGCGCGTGGTCCCCGTTTTGGCCAGGTAGAAGTCGGCTGCGCGAAAGGCCTTGTGCCGGGCCTTGGCCCGCTGGGTGTCGTCGGACAGACCATGGTGCTCGGCCAGCGCATCGAAGTCGCTCCACAGCGTGGTGCCGACGAACTCCACGCCGTCCAGGCAGAGGGTGTCGCAGTCGAGCAGCGCAATGCCCAACTGGTCGCAGCTGCGGCGCAGGCGCAGGCGTGCGGCATCGAAGTCTTGGGCGTCGTATTCGTGGTTGCCAGGCACCAGCACCACGGGCACTGGCCATGCGCCGTACTGAGGCAGTGGTGAAAACGCCTCCAGACCGAAGTGCTCTGATGCCAGCAGCGACCCCGGCTGGTACGAGCCGATATCTCCGGCCAGTACCAGCACATCGGCGCCAGGCGCTGGCGTGGCGCGGAACTGTGGATGGGCTTCGAGGTGCAGATCGGACAGCAACTGGATCTTCATGCGCGCAGTCTAGGAGACTGTCGGACTTGGGAGTCGTCGGCTGCATATCAATGGCCAATGGGCCGCAGTGGTCCATTTTTCACCGTCTTGGGGCCCCATAGCCCCGCTATGTGCTCCGCTATGGGGCTGCAAACACGGCGAAAACGGTCCTCGCTGGGGCGCATTTTTGCTTTCCACACCCCAAGTCCCACAGGCTCCTAGGGGGCGTCGGCCAGAGGCTCGGCAAAGGCCTGTCGTGCGCTGCGCACCAGAGCCTGCCGCAGCCAGGCCAGCGCGCTATCCTGTCCGCCCCGGCGCGGCCACAGCGCGTCCACGTGCACGGCCGGAACGTCCATGGGCAGCGGGCGTTCCACCAACGACTCGGCAATGCCAGTGACCGGCACGAAATGCCGCGGCAGCACGGTGAGCAGGTCCGAGCCCAGCACCACCCGGCCGGCTGTGAAGAACTGGTTGACGGTGAGCACCACGCGGCGTTTGCGCCCCAGCGATGCCAGCGCCTCGTCAATGAAACCGTACGGCCGGCCGGAAAAACTCACCAGCATGTGGCGGGCCGCGCAGTAGGTGTCAAGCGTCAAGGTCTGTGCGGCCAACGGATGGCCCTGGCGCATGACGCACACGTATTGCCCATCGTAGAGCCGACGGCTGTCAAACCCGACTGCATCGCCTGCCTGGGCGCGCGCCGTCAGGTCGGCCAGCACGGCCGGGAAGTGGCCCACCGCCATGTCGGCCGTGCCCTCGGCCAGCAGGCGCCGCGGGTCGCGCGTGGTCAGGGGCACCACACGCACCGACACCCCGGGCGCCTCTCGCTCCAGGATCTGCACCAGAAATGGCACCAGCGTGGCGGCCGTGGCGTCGGCCATGGCCAGTACAAAGGTGGAACCTGCCGAGGCCGGATCAAACTGTCCCGGTGCCAGCGTGTCCTGCAACTGGGCCAGCGCCTCGCGCACCGGCGGCCAAAGCGCCAGCGCACGGGGTGTGGGCTCGATGCCCGCGCCACTGCGCACGACCAGCTCGTCTCCGACCGCGTCCCGCAGCCGGCGCATGGCATTGCTGACGGCGGGCTGCGTCAGCGACAGCCGCTGGGCCGCACGCGTCAGGCTGCGTTCGGCCATCACCACGTCAAACACGCGCAGCAGGTTCAGGTCGAGCGAACGGAAGTTCATGACACATCATTCTCAATATGAATGATGTGAATTCACAAGATAAATTTGAATCGCAATGGGGTAAACCCTAATATCTCGCCATCAAGCGACAACTTCGCCACAAGCGACCGAAAGGGAAACACCATGACCAGCTTTGTACACATCGACTATCCCACCCAACACCCCGGGGTGGTTCGCGCAGAAAACGCTGCAGCAGCTTTGAAGGACGCCGCCCACAGTTTTGAGGGGGCCCGTGGCACCGCCACCTTGCTGCTCGCCGCCGTCGTGTCGGCGCTGCTGGTGGTGGCCAACCAAGTGATCGACACCTGGAGCGAAGGCCATCTGCTGGCCGCCTGGATGGTGCTGTGGGTGGTGGCCTTTGCCGCCCTGGCCCTGCTGGCCACGCCCACCCGCCGCGCCGGTCTGGCGCTGCGTGCCGCCTGGGGCCGCTGGGCCGAAGCCCGCCGTCGGGCAGCAGAAGACGAGCGCACCTGGAATCTGGCCACGCAGGATTACCGCGTGATGGCCGACCTGATCCTGGCGCGTGACCGCCTGGGCATTCCAGACGCGCGCTACTATCGCTGATCCAGCCTCAGCCTTTGAGAACCGCGGCCTCGAGCCGCGGTTTTTTTTTAGCCTAGAAACCGCAGTTGGATGCGCCCGCCAGTGCCGTGATCGGCGCGCCAGGCAAGGCCAGACGCCGCGGCGCACTCTTGTGCGCAAGGAGGCACAACGCCGCATGGCGCGGCGAGCATGGTGCTGGCGGGCGCATAGCGCTTTCACACAGAAGGTGAGCGCGCCCACAAGGCGCAACTTCAACGGACATCAGAACTTTTCAGTGCGAACAAGCGGTCAACTGCGGTTTCTAGGTTTAGAAACGGCAGTTGGGCGGGCTCGAAGCGCCAGCTCAGCGGACCCGCTGCGCTGCTGAACCTCGGAGTCGGGTGTGGGCGTGCGATGCTGGTCGTGGCAGCGCCCAAAAAAAGACCGCCTCAGGGGCGGTCTTGTGCATGGGACCCGCGGGGCGCTGCCCCGCGCTGGGTCAGACGCCCAGGCGCTGCTCCAGCGCGGCCTTGGTGGCCAGCAGCTCCTGCGGCAGGTGATAGGCCAGCTGCTCGAAGTGCGCAGCGTGCAGGCCCAACTCGTCTTTCCAGGCGGCCTGATCGATGCGGGTGGCCACATCAAAGGCCTGGCGCGAGAAGTCGAGGCCGCTCCAGTTGATTTCTTCGTAGCGTGGGGCGATGCCCAGCGCCGTAGCCTGGCCTTGGGCCTGGCCTTCGATGCGGTCGATCATCCACTTGAGCACGCGCATGTTGTCGCCGTAGCCAGGCCAGACGAACTTGCCGTCCTCGTCCTTGCGGAACCAGTTCACGCAGAATATCTTGGGCAGTTGCGCGCCCTGGCCAGCCAGTTTGTTGCCGAGGTTCAGCCAGTGCTGGAAGTAGTCGCTCATGTTGTAGCCCATGAAGGGCAGCATGGCAAACGGGTCGCGGCGCACCACGCCCTGTTGACCGAAGGCCGCGGCCGTGGTTTCAGACCCCATGGTGGCGGCCATGTACACGCCTTCGGTCCAGTCGCGCGCTTCGGTGACCAGCGGCACCGTGGTGGAGCGGCGGCCACCGAAGATGAAGGCGTCGATCTTCACGCCGGCCGGGTCGTCCCAGGCGCTGTCGAGCGCGGGGTTGTTGGTGGCGGCCACGGTGAAGCGAGCGTTGGGGTGTGCGGCCTTGGCACCGGTCTGCTTGGCGATCTCGGGCGTCCAGTCCTTGCCCTGCCAGTCGATCAAATGTGCGGGCAGGGTGCCGGAGTCCTTTTCCATGCCTTCCCACCACACGTCGCCGTCGTCGGTCAGCGCCACGTTGGTGAAAATCACGTCCTGGTTAAGGCTGGCCATGCAGTTGGGGTTGGTGAGCGTGTTCGTGCCCGGGGCGACGCCGAAGTAGCCGGCTTCGGGGTTGATGGCGCGCAGGCTGCCGTCGGCCTGGGGTTTGATCCAGGCGATGTCGTCGCCAATGGTCGTGACCTTCCAGCCTTCAAAGCCGGCGGGCGGCACGAGCATCGAGAAGTTGGTCTTGCCGCAAGCGCTGGGGAAGGCCGCGGCCACGTGGTACTTTTTGCCCGCGGGGCTGGTCACGCCCAAGATCAGCATGTGCTCGGCCAGCCAGCCTTGGTCGCGGCCCATGGTCGAGGCGATGCGCAGCGCAAAGCACTTTTTACCCAGCAGCGCGTTGCCGCCGTAGCCCGAGCCGTACGACCAGATCTCGCGCGTTTCGGGGTAGTGCACGATGTACTTGGTCTTGTTGCAGGGCCAGGCCACGTCTTTCTGGCCGGGCGAAAGCGGTGCGCCCACGGTGTGTACGCAGGGCACGAACTCACCTTCCACGCCCAGCACGTCGTACACGGCACGGCCCATGCGGGTCATGATTTTCATGTTCACGGCCACGTAGGCGCTGTCGGACAGCTCGATGCCGATGTGGGCAATCGGTGAGCCCAGCGGCCCCATGCTGAAGGGCACCACGTACATGGTGCGACCCTTCATGCAGCCATCGAACAGGGGCTGAAGCGTGGCGCGCATTTCGGCCGGGGCCATCCAGTTGTTGGTGGGGCCAGCGTCTTCCTTGCGGGCCGAGCAGATGTAGGTACGGTCTTCGACGCGGGCCACGTCCGAGGGGTCGGACCAGGCCAGGAAGCTGCCGGGGCGCTTGGCCGGGTTCAGTTTCTTGAAGGTGCCAGCGTCGACGAGCTGCTGGCACAGGCGGTCGTACTCCTCCTGGCTGCCGTCGCACCAGTGGATGGCGGCTGGCTTGCACAGGGCGACCATATCGGCCACCCAGGCCAGCAGCCGGGCGTTCTTGACATAAGCGGGGGCGTTGAGATCCAGGCCCTGCATGGTGGGTGCGTTCATCGGGAGGCTTCCTAAGTTGAAAAATCGTTTTTTCAAAGGAAGCGGATCCCGGGGAACACAACGCGAGGCCTGCGCAGGTGCAAGAGCTGAGCGCTGCCTTTGAAAAAACGGCTTTCGTGCTCAGTCGGCGGGCGGACCGGCCACCTGACCCACGGGTTGCAGGAGGGGTGCCACGGTGTCCGCGGGTCGGCTGGAATGACGATTTTATGAAGAGCGCCTTCTCCTGTGTGTGCGAACGGCCGGAAAACTATGCAAACAAATCATGAGGTTATGCTGTGGGATGGTGGCGCTATGGCCCAGGCCATGGGCTTGGGCCACACTGCAGGCTCGGGCCGAACGAGACCGACCAGGGCCGAACGCCGGTGTGCTGAAGGTGTTGCTGGATCGTGGCCGATGGCGCGACGGTCGCGCGTTCGGCGTCGAGCGGCCGGCAGTGGTCAGGAGATGTCAGCCTAGAAACCGCAGTTGGATGCGCCCGCCAGTGCCGTGATCGGCGCGCCAGGCAAGGCGAGACGACGCGGCG
>JBKBUN010000114.1:0-10256 GCA_046289925.1 Burkholderiaceae bacterium
GCGCGGGCATGGACCAGCCACTGGAGCAGGGGGGCTGGCCGCTGCTGGCGGCCAGCGCCCAGCCTTATCTGCCGCACGGCGCCGTGCCGCGCGCCATGGAGCGCGCCGATATGGACCGGGTGCGCGACGACTTCGTAGCGGCCACCTGCCGCGCTGCCGCCGCGGGCTTTGACTGGCTCGAACTGCACTGCGCCCACGGCTACCTGCTGTCGAGCTTCATTTCGCCACTGACCAACCACCGCTGCGACGAATACGGTGGCTCGCTGGGTGGACGGCTGCGCTTTCCGCTCGAAGTCTTCCGCGCCATGCGCGCCGCCTGGCCAGTGGAGCGGCCGATGTCGGTGCGCATTTCGGCACACGACTGGGTGGACGGTGGCACCACACCGGCCGACGCGGTGGAGATCGCCCGCGCCTTCAAAGACGCCGGGGCCGACCTGATCGACGTGTCTTCCGGCCAGGTGCATCCGGGCCAGAAGCCCACCTACGGCCGCATGTACCAGACCCCGTTTGCCGACCGAGTGCGGCAAGAGGCCGGTATTGCCACCATGGCCGTGGGCGCGATCAGCGAGGCCGACCACGCCAACAGCATTCTGGCCGCTGGCCGGGCCGACCTGTGCGCCGTGGGCCGCCCGCACCTGGCCAATCCTGCCTGGACGCTGACCGAGGCTGCGCGCATCGGCTACACCGCAGTGGCCTGGCCCCGCAGCTACCGATCGGCCAAGCCGCAGCTCGAATCGCTGTTTGCGCGCGAAAAGGCCCAGGCTGGCGGACATTGACCCTAGAAACCGCAGTTGACCGCTTGTTCTCACTGAAAAGTTCTGATGTCTGTTGAAGTTGCGTCTTGGGGGCACGCTCAGCTTCTGGGGCAGAGCGCTATGCGCCTGCCAGCACCATTCTCGACGCTGCATGCGGCGTTGTTCCTTCTTGCGCACAGGAGTACGCCGCGTCGTCTGGCCTTGCCTGGCGCGCCGATCATGGCACTGGCGGGGCATCCAATTGCGGTTTCTAGCTTGACCCGTGCCGATTGCAATCCCTGAACCCATGAATGCCGCGTTGAACCTATCCACTTGCGCCGACGCACTGGACGACCATCAGATCGGTCTGGAAGCGCGCGCCCAGGCGGGCGACCACCTCGACACCCGCATCTGGCTGCGGCTGCTGGCCTGCAGCACCCAGATCGAGCAGCAGATCCGCCAGCGCCTGCGCACCCGTTTTGGCACCACGTTGCCGCGATTTGACTACCTGGCCCAACTCGACCGCCACCCAGAGGGCCTGCGCATGAACGTGCTGTCACGGTATCTCATGGTCACGGGCGGCAACGTCACGGGCCTGACCGACCAGCTCGTCAAGGACGGCTGGGTCGAGCGCCTGCCCGACCCAGAGGACCGCCGCTCGCTGCGCGTGACGCTCACCGAGCGTGGCCGGGCCGAGTTTGCGGTGATGGCCGTCGAGCACGAGCGTTGGCTGGCCGAACTCTTGGCCGGCCTGCCGCTACCCGACAAGCAGTCGCTGTACGACCAGCTCGGTCGGCTGCGCATCCACCTTGCCCAAATTGGCGACGCGACATCCACCCCTGCCGTTGAAGGATCTGCCCATGACTGAACCCCGCATCGACCCCGCCCTGGCTGCGGGCACCGCGCGCCCCATGGCGGGCTACCAGGCCCGGCACTTTGGCTGGACGGTCGACGCCGGTGTGGCCACCATCACGCTCGCGCGGCCCGAGCGGAAGAATCCGCTGACGTTTGACAGCTATGCAGAGCTGCGCGACTTGCTGCATGCGCTGCAATGGGCGCCCGATGTGCGCGCGCTGGTGCTCACCGGGGCCGGGGGCAACTTCTGCTCAGGCGGCGATGTGCACGAAATCATCGGCCCGCTGCTGCGCCTCAAAGCGCCGGAGCTGCTGGCCTTTACCCGCATGACCGGGGCCGTAGTCAAGGCGCTGCGCCTGTGCCCGCAGCCCGTGGTAGCCGCTGTGGATGGCGTGTGCGCCGGTGCTGGGGCCATTCTGGCCATGGCCAGCGACTTGCGCCTGGGCACGGCGCGCAGCCGCACCGCCTTTTTGTTCAACCGCGTGGGCCTGGCAGGTTGCGACATGGGGGCCTGCGCCATGCTGCCGCGCATCGTGGGCCAGGGGCGGGCCAGCGAATGGCTGTATACCGGCCGGGCACTGGGCGGTGACGAGGCTGAGCGATGGGGCTTCTTCAACCGCCTGTGCGAACCCGACACGCTGTTGGCCGACGCCCAGGCACTGGCGGCCGAACTGGCCGCCGGCCCCAGCTTTGCCCACGGCATGACCAAAACTATGCTCCATCAGGAGTGGGCCATGACGCTGGATCAGGCGCTCGAAGCCGAGGCCCAGGCCCAAGCCTTGTGCATGCTCACTGAAGACTTCCGCCGCGCATACCACGCTTTTGTGGCGCGGCAGCGCCCGCGTTTCGAGGGGAACTGAGATGCCCGCAGCCGACTGCCTGCAGTGGCCATTTTTTGAGCCGCGTCACGCCGCGCTGGCCACGGCGCTGGACACCTGGGCTCACGCGCATCTGCCGCACGGTGAGGTGGCCGATGTGGACACAGCCTGCCGCCAACTTGTGGCGCAACTGGGCACCGGGGGGTGGTTGCAGCACGCGGTGGCGGGCGATGGCATGGGGGCAGGGCTGGACACCCGCGCGCTATGCCTGATCCGCGAGACGCTGGCCTGGCATAACGGATTGGCCGACTTTGCGTTTGCCATGCAGGGCCTGGGCTCTGGGGCCATCAGCCTGGCCGGCAATGCCGCACAGCGCGCACGTTACCTGCCGAGCGTGGCCGCGGGGCAGGCGATTGCCGCGTTTGCGCTGTCGGAGCCCGAGGCCGGCTCTGACGTCGCTGCCATGACTTGCCAGGGGCGTTGGGAAGGCGATGCGCTGGTGATCGACGGCGAGAAGACCTGGATCTCTAACGGGGGCATTGCCGACTTCTACGTGGTGTTTGTGCGCACGGGCGACGGAGCCCCTGAGGGCGTCACACGCGGGGCCAAGGGCATCACCGCGGTGGTGGTGGACGCTACCACGCCGGGGCTGGAAATTGCCGAACGCATCGAGGTGGTGGCCCCGCACCCGCTGGCACGTCTGCGCTTTGCAGGGTGCCGGGTGCCGCGCTCGCAGGTGTTGGGCGCGCCGGGCGAGGGCTTCAAGATTGCGATGCGCACGCTGGATGTGTTCCGCACGTCGGTGGCGGCTGCAGCCCTCGGGTTTGCGCGGCGCGCTTTGCATGAGGCGCTGGCGCGGGCCCGCAGCCGCAAGCTGTTTGACGGCCACCTGGCCGACCTACAGCTCACGCAGGCGCGGTTGGCGCAGATGGCCACGAGCATCGACGCGGCGGCCTTGCTCACGTACCGCGCGGCCTGGCAGCGCGACCAGGGGCGCGGTGTGACGCGCGAGGCCGCTATGGCCAAGATGACGGCCACCGAAACGGCCCAGCACGTCATCGACGGTGCCGTACAGCTCTGGGGTGGCTTGGGCGTGACACGCGGGCAGGTGGTCGAGTCGCTGTACCGTGAAATCCGCGCGCTGCGCATCTACGAAGGAGCCACCGAGGTGCAGCAGCTCATCATCGCGCGCGAGCTTTTGCGCGACCCGGTGGCCTGACGCCCGCCCGTTCGACCCTATGCCCACGCAGGAGGTCCCATGCCCTACAGCGCCCATGTAGACCGCTTTGCCGAGCAGCGCCTGCCGCCGGTGTCTGAGCAGCCCATCTATCACTTCGACCTGCCCGGGCTGCAGTTTCCCGAGCGGCTGAACTGTGCGACCGCATTGCTCGACCAGGCCGTGGCCCGCGGCTGGGGCGCGCGGCCCTGCCTGCACGCCCCGGGCCTGACGTGGACGTACGCCGATCTGCTGGCGCAGGCCAACCGCATTGCGCGGGTGCTGGTGCATGACATGGGCCTGGTGCCCGGCAACCGTGTGCTGCTGCGCGCGCCCAACAACCCCATGCTGGTGGCCTGCTGGTTTGCCGTGATCAAGGCTGGCGGCATTGCCGTGGCCACCATGCCGCTGCTGCGCGCCAAGGAACTGGTGGCCATCCTCGACATTGCCCAGATCAGCCACGCGCTGTGTGATGCAGCGCTGGCCGAAGAGCTGGAACTGGCGCGCGCGCAGTCGCCTTGGTTGCGAGCGGTGCGCACCTGGGGGGGGAGCACAGGCAGGCCCGAGGCACTGGAGCCTGCGTTGCAGGTGCATCCGCCCACCTTTGACAACGTGGACACGGCCGCCACCGACACCTGTCTGCTGGGCTTTACCTCGGGCACCACCGGCGTGCCCAAGGCCACCATGCACTTTCACCGAGATGTGATGGCCATTTGCCGCTGCTGGCCCGAGCATGTGCTGCGCCCGCAGGCGGATGATGTGTTCATCGGCAGCCCGCCGATCGGCTTCACGTTCGGGCTGGGCGGGCTGGTGCTGTTTCCCATGCACGTGGGGGCCAGCAGTGTGCTGCTCGAAAAAGCCAGCCCGCCGCTGCTGCTCGATGCCGTGCAGTCCTTTGGCGCCACGATACTGTTCACCGCGCCCACCACCTACCGGGCGCTGGCCCCCCAGGGGGCGCTGCTGCGCGGCACAAGGCTGCGCAAGTGCGTGTCGGCTGGCGAGGCGTTGCCCGCTGCCACGCGCGCGCTGTGGAAGGAGGCCACAGGCATCGAGATCATTGACGGCATCGGTGCCACCGAGATGCTGCACATCTTCATCTCGCACGACGAGGCTTCTGCGCGCGCCGGTGCCACCGGGCGCGTCGTGCCTGGCTACCGAGCCAAGGTGGTCGATGCCGAGGGCCGCGACCTGCCCCCAGGCCAGGTAGGCCGGCTGGCTGTGCAGGGCCCCACCGGCTGCCGTTACCTGGCCGACCCGCGCCAAACCCAGTACGTGCAGAATGGCTGGAACCTGACGGGCGACGCCTACCTGATGGACGCGGATGGCTACTTTTTCTACCAGGCGCGCACCGACGACATGATCGTGTCGGCGGGCTACAACATTGCCGCGCCCGAGGTGGAAAACGCCTTGCTGGCCCACCCTGCGGTGGCCGAATGTGCGGTCATTGGGGTGCCCGACGAAGAGCGCGGCCAGATCGTCAAGGCCTTCGTGGTGCTCAAGCCCGACGAGGTGGGCGACGAGGCCATGGTCCAGACGCTGCAGACCTTTGTGAAACAGACCGTGGCGCCCTACAAGTACCCGCGGGCCGTGAGCTTCATCGCCCAGTTGCCGCGCACGGCCACCGGCAAACTCCAGCGTTTTCGGCTGCATGCGCTGCACGCAGACGACACTGCCGCAAAACCCGGATGACTCGACCTACACTCGCTTGCCGGGCGACGCTGCGCCCGCACCATTACCGCACAGCACCTTGAGGAGACTCCCATGCGCCACATTGCCCCCCTTCAACGCCCTCTGGGCCTGGCCTTCTCGGCCTGTGCCCTGGCCGCCAGCCTGGCGGCCGCGCCCGGCTACGCCGCTGACAAGGTCAAGGTGGGCCTGCTGAGCACGCTCTCGGGCCCTGGGGCCGCACTGGGCATCGACATCCGCGACGGCTTTCAGCTCGCCCTCAAGCACAGCGGCGGCAAACTCGGCGGGCTGCCGGCCGAGGTCATCGTGGCCGACGACCAGCAAAGCCCCGACGCGGCCAAGCAGACCGCCGACCGCATGATCAAGCGCGACCGCGTCGACTTCATGACCGGCGTGGTGTTCTCCAACATCATGCTGGCCGTGGGCCAGCCGGTGTTCCAGTCCAAGACGTTCTACATCAGCGCCAACGCAGGACCTTCGCAGTACGCCGGTGCGCAGTGCAATCCGTACTTCTTCAGCGCCTCGTACCAGAACGACAACCAGCACGAGGCAGCAGGCCAGACCGTGCAGGACAAGGGCGCGAAAAAGGTGGCCCTGCTGGCACCCAACTACCCGGCAGGCAAGGATGCGCTGGCCGGCTTCAAGCGCTACTTCAAGGGCGAGATCGCACTGGAGATGTACACGCCGCTGAACCAGCTCGACTACGGCGCTGAGCTATCGAAAATGCGCGCCTCTGGCGCCGATGCGGTGTACATCTTCCTGCCTGGCGGCCTGGGCGTGAACTTCATCAAGCAGTTCGTAGGCGCGGGCCTGTCCAAGGACATGACGCTCTACGGCCCGGGCTTTTCGGGCGACGAGGATGTGATCCGCGCCGTGGGGGATTCGATGCTCGGCATGTTCAACACCTCGCAGTGGTCGCATGACCTGGACAACGCTGCCAACCGCCGTTTCGTGGCCGACTTCCAGAAAGAGTTTGGTCGCATGCCCACGCTGTATGCGTCACAGGGCTACGACGCTGCGCGCCTGATCGATGCCGCCGTGCGCGATGCCAAGGGCAAGCTTGATGACAAGGACGCAGTGCGCAAGGCCCTCAAGGCCGCGCGCTTCGAGTCGGTGCGCGGCAGCTTCAAGTTCAACACCAACCAGTTCCCGATCCAGGACTACTACCTGCGCGTGATTTCCAAGGACTCGCAGGGCCGCATCACCAACCGCACGGTGGGCACGGTGTTCAAGAACCATGGCGACGCCTACGCCGCCGAGTGCAAGATGCCAACCTGAGGCAGCGGACACCGAAAGCGCCTGCGCATGACCGCCATCCTTTTGCTGGAGCAGGGCCTCAACGGCCTGCAGTTCGGGTTGATGCTGTTCCTGCTGGCCGCCGGGCTCACGCTCGTGTTCGGCATCATGGACATGATCAACCTCGCCCACGGCTCGCTTTACATGGTCGGGGCCTACCTGATCGCAAGTGTGGCCGCGGCCTCGGGGTCGTTCTGGGTGGGGCTGGGCGTGGGCGTTGCGGCCACGGCCGCAGTGGGGGTGCTGCTGGAGCTTGCCGTGCTGCGTCGCCTATACGAGCGCGACCACCTCTCGCAGGTGCTGGGCACTTTTGCCATCCTGCTCATGGCCAATGAGGGCGTGCGCATGATCTGGGGGGCGCAGCCGCTGGCGCTGAACCCGCCGACCGCTCTCGCCGGCCCGGTGGAACTACTGCCGGGCTTCACCTACCCGGCCTACCGCCTGTTCATCATCGGCGTGGGCTTGGCCGTGGCCTTGCTCTTGTACCTGCTGGTCACGCGCACCCGCGTGGGCATGCAGGTGCGGGCCGGAGCCTCCAACCGCGAGATGGCGCTGGCCATGGGCACCAACGTGCGCCGCCTGTTCACGGCCGTGTTTGCGGTGGGCGCTGCGCTGTGTGCGGTGGCGGGGGGCATGCTGGGGCCGTTGCTGGCGGTGCAGGTGGGCATGGGCGAAAGCATTTTGATCCTGGCCTTCGTAGTCATCGTCATCGGCGGCATCGGCTCCATCCGGGGGGCGCTGCTGGGCGCGCTGCTGGTGGGTGTGGTCGACACGGCAGGGCGCACCTTCATCCCGTTGTGGTTGGGCCGTCTTCTCGGCCCCGAGGCTGCGGCCAATGTCGGGCCGGCCGTGGCCTCCATCCTGATTTATGTGCTCATGGCTGCGGTGCTGTTCTGGAAGCCCAAGGGGCTGTTCCCCGCGCACTGAAAAGCACCGATGCACCGTACCACTGCAGCGACCGACGGGCCTTTCTCCATGCACCTTGGCACCTCTTCCAGCACCACCTCGGGTGCTTCCACCGACATGAGCGCATCGCCTGACGAGACGCTGCGCGCAACCGGCACCGCCGCGCGTGCGTCGGCCGCCACCAGCCTGCTCGACCATCCGCTGCGCATGGCCGTGGCGCTGCCGCTGCTGCTGGCCTTGCTGCTGGTGCCACCGATTGCGCTGGCCATGGACGAGGGCTTCTACATCGGCGTGGCCAGCCGGGTTCTGGTGTTTGCACTGGCGGCCACCAGCCTCAACCTGATTCTGGGCTTTGGTGGCATGGTCAGCTTTGGCCATGCGGCGTTTGTGGGCCTGGGGGCCTACACGGTGGGCATCCTCATGCAGTCGGGCGTGGTGTCGGGCTGGGTGGCTTGGCCGGCGGCCATGCTGGTGGCGGGGCTGTTTGCGTTGGTGATCGGCGCGATCAGCCTGCGCACGCAGGGCGTTTACTTCATCATGATCACGCTGGCCTTTGCGCAGATGCTGTTTTATCTGATGGTGTCGCTCAAGGCCTATGGCGGTGAGGACGGGCTGTCGCTGCCCTCGCGATCGCAGTTGGGCCTGGGTTTGGATCTGGGCAGAGACACGCAGTTCTATTACGTGGTGTTGGCGGTGTTTGCTGCGGCTTTCGTGGCGGTGCAGCGCTTGCTGAATGCGCGCTTTGGCCATGTGTTGCAGGGCATCCGCGAAAACGAACAGCGCATGCAGGCGCTCGGCTTTCCGGTGCTGCGGGTCAAGCTGGCGGCGTTCACGCTGGCCGGGGCGCTGGCCGGCCTGGCTGGGGCGCTGCTGGCCAACCAGGGCGGTTTTGTGAGCCCTTCGCTCATGCAATGGAGCCAGTCGGGCATGCTCATGGTGATGTGTATTCTGGGGGGGGTAGGGCATTTGTACGGTGGGCTGGTGGGTGCCGCCGCCTTCTTGCTGATCGAAGAAGTGCTGGTGGCCTACACCATCCACTGGCAGTTTGGCCTAGGGGCCTTGCTGCTTCTGGTGGTGCTGGTGGCGCCCAACGGGCTGCTGAGCCTGGGCCGGCGCTGGACCTTGCGCAAGGGCTGAACCATGCACAGTACGGTACATGCCGAGGAACTGCTGGTGGTGCGCCAGCTCGTCAAGCGCTACGGAGGATTGCTGGCCACCGACCATGCCGACCTGTGCGTGCGCAGCGGCGAGATCCATGCCTTGATCGGCCCCAACGGCGCGGGCAAGACGACGTTGATCCATCAGCTCTCGGGCACCGTCGCGCCCACGTCGGGCCATATCGCCTTTGGGGGACAGGACATCACCCACCAGCCCATGCACCGGCGCGTGCACAGCGGGCTGGTGCGGTCTTATCAGATCACCAGTGTGTTTTTGCGCCTGCCGGTGCTCGACAACCTGGCGCTGGCCGTGCAGGCGCGCAGCGGCAGCAGCCTGCGCTTCTGGCAGCCCGCACGGGCCGAGCGCGCGCGCTACGCAGAGGCCGCAGCCGTGGCCGAACGGGTCGGGCTGGGGGCGGTGCTGCAGCGCACGGCTGGGGCCTTGTCGCACGGGGAGCAGCGCCAGTTGGAAGTGGGCCTGGCCCTGGCCCTGCGCCCGCGCCTGCTGCTGCTGGACGAGCCCATGGCGGGCATGGGCCCCGATGAATCGCACCGCATGGTCGAGTTGCTGGCCAGCCTGCGCGGCGAAACCACGCTGCTGCTGGTGGAGCACGACATGGACGCCGTGTTTCGCCTGGCCGACCGCATCTCGGCCCTGGTGTCGGGCCGTGTGATTGCCACGGGCACGCCCGACGCCATTCGCCAGGATGCTGCCGTGCGCAAGGCCTACCTGGGCGACGAACACGAGGAGGCCGCGGCATGAGTACCGCACACTGCCCGCGCGAGACATTGCTCGAAGTCGATGCCATCGAAACCGCTTATGGCCGCAGCCAGGTGCTATTTGGTCTGTCGCTGCGCGTAGGGGTGGGCGAGGTGGCTACGCTGCTCGGCCGCAATGGCATGGGCAAGACCACCACGGTTCGGTCGGTGCTGGGCCTCACGCGGGCGCAAGGCGGTGCGGTGCGGTTTCGGGGAGAGCGCATCGACCAGTTGCCGCCCGACCGCATCGCGCGCATGGGCCTGGCCGTGGTGCCCGAGGGGCGGCAGATTTTCCCCAACCTCTCGGTCACTGAAAACCTGTTGGCCTTTGCCGCGCGGCGCAACGCCCACCCCGATCCGTGGACGCTGGAGCGCGTGTTCGCGCTGTTTCCGCGCCTTGCCGAGCGCCAGCGCAACATGGGCAACCAGCTTTCGGGCGGAGAGCAGCAGATGCTGGCCATTGGCCGCGCGCTGATGACCAACCCCTACCTGCTGATCCTGGACGAAGCCACCGAGGGTCTGGCACCGCTGATCCGCGAAGAGATCTGGCGCTGCCTAGCGGCGCTGCGCGCTCAGGGCCAGACCATTCTGGTGATCGACAAATATGTGCGCCGCCTGCTGCCACTGGCCACCCACCACACGCTGATCGAGCGTGGCCGGGTGGTGTGGCAGGGCGACTCGGCCGCGCTGGCCCACGACCCGGCGCTGTGGGAGCGCTATATCGGGGTCTAGGAGTCTGTCGGACTTGGGGTGTCGAAAGCGAAAATGCGCCCCAGCGAGGACCGTTTTCGCCGTGTTTGCAGCCCCATAGCGGGGCTATGGGGCCCAA
>JBKBUN010000115.1:0-10124 GCA_046289925.1 Burkholderiaceae bacterium
CAAGGTGCCGGTGACTGCAACCCTGGGCTCCATCGAGCCGGGTTCCTTGGAGATCGAGTGGAACACCCTGACGGACACCGCCGTACTCGGGGTCTACACGCTGCAGCAGATTCAGGCGATGGGGCTAGGCCTGTGGAACGGGGTCGATCCCACGCAATACGTCCGCGACGATGGGGCGGGCAATGTGCTGCGCGCAGGCCAAGTCATAGGTAGCGTCAACTACGCCACCGGGGCGGTGCAGTTCCAGCCCGACGTCACTGTCAAGATTCCAAGTCCCGTCTACGGGGCGCAGCGCCTTGGCTGGGCGTCGGGCGTGGGCCAGATGTTCCGCCTCAACTACGGCGGCATCAACTACGTGGATGCGCCGTCGCTCTACCCGAACGACGAGTCCGGCTACGTCAAGCTGCGCTACAACAGCGCGGGCTCGACCAGCAACCACAGCGAGACGTTCACATTCAGCCCATCGTTTCGGCTGGTGCCCGGCGTCAACGCCCAGGTGGTCGCGGGCAGCGTGCTGCTGACCGCTGCGGGCAGCCAGCCCTGGGGCGACAACGGTCAGGGCACGCTGCGCGAATTCACGCCCAGCGGCTGGGTCACGCGCGGCACCATCGACTACCTCTCCGGCACGGTGACGCTCACCTCGTGGTCGGCGGGCGCGACCAACAGCATCACGCGCGCCAGTTGCGTGACCACTGTGGGCGAGAACATCTCCAGCGAGTACGTGTTCCGCACCGGCGCTGCGCCACTGCGCCCGGGGTCGCTGTCCATCCAGTTCGCCCGCGCGGTGGGTGGAACCCAGACCGTGACGGCAGGCATCGACGGCACGATCGGCGCGTCTGGCGTCATCGGCAGCGTCGATTACGAAACCGGCATTGTGCGCGTGCGCTTTGGCAGCATGGTCACGGCGGCGGGCAAGGAGAGCGAGCCGTGGTTCGACGCCGAGAACGTGCGGCCAGACGGCAAGATCTTCCGGCCCGAGCCGGTGGCAGCCTCCAGCCTGCGCTACAGCGCCGTGGCCTACAGCTATCTGCCCCTGGATGCGGCGCTGCTGGGCATAGACCCGGTGCGCCTGCCCAGCGACGGGCGCGTGCCGATCTTTCGTCCGGGCGGCTTCGCCGTCGTCGGCCACACCGGCCGCATCACCGCCTCGGTCAGCAACGGACAGACCATCGACTGTGGCCGAGTGCGCCTGTCGCGCGTGCGCGTGGTCGGCCACGACGGCGCGGTCATCCACACAGGCTACGTTGCCGACCTGGAAGCCGGCACCGTCACCTTCACCAACGTGAGCGGCTACAGCCAGCCCGTGACCATCGAGCACCGCATCGAGGACATGGCCGTGGTGCGTGACGTGCAGATCAACGGCGAGATCAGCTTCACACGGGCGCTGACGCACGCCTACCCGGTGGCCAGTCCTGGCGATCCGGCCTCCGGCAGCTTCGTCTCCAGTGCGCTGGTGGCCGGTGACCTGTTCGCCCGCGTGAACCTCGTGTTCGACCAGAGCACCTGGAACGGCAGCTGGTCGGATGAGCCGATCGGCAGCGCCGCCACCGCCACCTTCAACCACACCCAGTACCCGATCACGGTCACCAACCGCGGGGCGCTCACCGAGCGCTGGGCGCTGCGCTTCACATCCTCGACCGCCTACGAGGTCATTGGGGAGCATGTCGGCGTCATCGCCACCGGCAACATCAACACCGACTGCGCGCCGATCAACCCGGCGACCGGCGCGCCGTATTTCACGGTGCCCGCGGGCGGCTGGGGTTCCGGCTGGGCCGTGGGCAACGTGCTGCGCATCAACACCGTGGGTGCGCAGTTCCCGGCCTGGGTCGTGCAGACCATCCAGCAAGGCCCAGAGACCGTCACCAACGACCGCTTCTGCCTGCTCGCCCGTGGCGACGTGGACACCCCTTAAGGAGATCGGACATATGGCAACCCTGCCCGTCAAATACTACGCCTCCTCGATGCCCGGCGCGCCGGTCGTGAGCAACAACTGGGGCGACCTCACCGCCATGCTCGACGCCTGTCTGGTGACCGGCTTCGCCGTCAAAGGCATCGACAGCCTCGCCTCCTCTGCTGGCGTCGCCACGGCCACCGTCAACACCGGGCACAGCTACCAGGTCGGTCAGGTCATCGCCATCGCGGGCGCGAACGAGGCCGCCTACAACGGCGAGTTCCGCGTCCTCTCGACCACCTCGACCACCTTCACCTTCGCCATCGCAGGCGCGCCGCCGTCGCCCGCCACCGGCACCATCACCGCGCGCGTCGCGCCGCTGGGGTGGGAGATCGCCTTCACCGGCACCCACAAGCGCGCCTACCGCAGCACCAACCCGGCCAGCAACCGGCACTACTTCCGCGTGGACGATGGACCGAAGGCATCTGGCTACAACAACACCAGCTGGGCCAAGTGGGCGGCCGTGGGGTTCTCCGAGATCATGACCGACATCGACACCATGTCTGGCGCGCAGATGCCCTACGACCCGGCCGCCCCATCGCGCAACTGGACGGGAGCCGACCCGAACTACGGCTGGTTCAAATGGTATTTCGCACGATCTGCGTCGGTCAATGCAGCCGAAACAAGCGGCGATGCAGGGACTGGCCCGCGCAACTGGGTGCTCATCGGAGACGATCGCATCTTCTATCTGCTCATCAACCCAACGCCGAACCTCGCCGCTGGCGGGCGCGCGTTCTACACCGCGGGCGACCTGCCGAGCTTCCGGTCGGCAGATGCGTACAACACCGCGCTCTGCGCGCATGACCATCCCAGCCGGTCTGCGACGCTCTTGAATATTTCCGAAGCGGGCGGCATCGGCCCGGCGCGCTCGATGGAAACGATCGGCAATCGCATCCTGCGCTCCTACACCCAGCTCGGCAACCCTGTTGCGCTCTCGGCGACCTCGATCAACCTCGCCAACAACCAACAGGTAAGCGGAGCGGGCCCGCTGTCTTTTCCCAACGGACCGGACTATTCGCTGTGGCTGCTGCCGGTGTATGCCTTCGAGGGTGCCGGACACCTGCGCGGCACCTTCCCCGGCTTGTACTGGGTGCCGCACAACATGCCTTACGATGACATGACCATCGTCGACAACGTGGCCGGACTTGCGGGCCGCCGCGTGCTGCTGCCGCAGCTTCAAAACGGCGCAACCGCATTCGGCGCGCAAGTCGCGTTCGACATCACCGGGCCGTGGTGGAGCTGACGCATGGCCTGGTGGACCGCTGTCCCTGCGCTCACGGCCGTATCGGCCTGGGACGCCAAGCACTTTGACGGCGTGCAGCTTGCCGACCTGGCGGGCACGCGCCCCATCACCTGGCACGGCGAGGCGGCAGAACTGTCGCCATACGCCTCCGTTTCAGGCGCCGGGAAAATCTGCCCACTCGCGTCACCACTGACGGTGACAGGCGATAGGGTGATATTCGCCATGGTGAAAATGGCGAGCAGATTCGTGTGCTTTTATAAAACGGCCGGCATTGACAGCAGCTATTTGATCTCGCAGGAGTCGAACGGCGTCGTGTATCCGGTCAACAACGGCAGCTATACGGCCGCAGGCACTGCACCTGCATTCGGCACGCTGATGCTGATGGCCTTTGCCGTGACCGCCTCCACTGCGCGGCTTTACATCAACGGTAACTGGGCAGGCCCGTCGATCGCGTCGTCCTACATCATGGACACGATAGGCGGCATGGGCTACGTTGCCGACGGCGACGAATACAACTTCGACGCCAACGACCGCCTTTATGCCGCTGGCGTGCTCACCGGCACCGCCACCCTGGCCGACCTGCAAGCGCTCGAAGCCGCCGTCAAGGCCGACCTGGTGCCGACCCCAGCCAACGCCGCCTATCGCCCCCTTGCCGCCCTGCGCTCGCTGCAGCACCCGCTGGCCACCCAGCCGGGGCCGTATCCACTGCGGCTCAACGACGCGCCCGCCGCCCGGCGCAACCTGCTGGCCGCCGCGGCTGGCGGGCCTGGGCGCATCGTAGGCACCGTCAAGCGCAAGGGCACGCCGAATGCACCGCTCGCGCGCCGCGTGGTGCTCTACGCCGAGCGCACCGGCGCGATGGTCGGGCACACCTGGTCGGCGGCAGCAGACGGCGCCTACGAGTTCACCGGCCTGAGCCTCACCGAGCGCTACACCGTCGTCGCCTACGACCACGAGCACGTGTATGGCGCGGTCATCGCCGACAACTTGCAAGCCACGCCATGACCGTCTCCGTCACCTCCGCATTCAACGCAGCGCGCCTGGCGGGCGCTCTGGCGTTCCTTGACGATGGCACCGCTGTGGCCCGCATCCGCATCTACGGCGGCACGCGGCCCGCGTCTGCCGCCGCCGAACCCACCAGCGCCATGCTGGCCGAGATTGCGCTGACCAAACCTGCTGGCACCTTGGCTGCGGGCACCCTCACACTCACCCAGGCCGAAGACGGCATGGTGGTCAACACCGGCATCGCCACCTGGGCGCGGGTGGTCAACGGTGCCGCGGCCACGGCCTTCGACCTGGATTGCTCGCTGCCCGGCGCTGGCGGCGAGGTGGAGCTGGCGCAGACACAGCTCTATTTGGGCGGCGCAGCCCGCCTGGTCAGCTGCGTGCTGGGCTGACGCATGAGCGACGCCGACGTGCTGTTTTCTCGGCTGGCCACAGAGGTCAGCCCGCAGCTCGTCTTCGGCGAGCTCGACGCGCCCGTCGCTGGCGTCGTCGAGTGCAACATCCTCGCGCAGCTCCCGCCGCTGAGCTGCGCCGCCACGGTGCGGGCCAGCACGCCGGTGCGCATCACCGCGCAACTGCCTGGCATGACAGTATCGGCCGCCGCGCAGTACCGCACGAACACCCAGCGCCCGACCGTGAGCCAGCGCCAACCGGCATGGCAAATCGCCGCGCACGGCGAGACAGGCGTCAGCGCAGCGCAGCAAGACACCGCCAGCCAGCCGTCTGGAGCGACGACCGCCCTGCAACGCGCGCACCCCGCGCACGCCAGCACCGCGCACGGCATGCCGCAGCGCCTCGTGCTGAGCCACGAGCAGCTCGGCCACCCGCACACCAGCGCCACCCCCGCGCGCACAGGCGCGGGCCTCGCGCAGCAGGACGGCACGCGCAACCCACAGCAGTTCGCAGCGCGCATTCAAGACACAACGCAGCTGCGCTACAGCCGGGTCTTTCGCCACCAGGACGCCGACCACAGCAAGCGCGGCTGGCGCGCGGCGCGCGGGCAAGCTGCCCGCCCGGCAGCGCGCAGCAGCGCAAGCCCGTTCCAACCGGCAAGGCCGTTCCTCGCCCGCTGGTGCGCCCGGCACCAGGCAGGCCGCGTGCCACCACCAGGCCGCAGCGTGTGGGCCGTGGTGCCGCCGCCGTTCACCTGCTACACGCCCAGCCCGCACCTGCTGTTCGTCGAAGCGCCGGGCACGCCGAGCCTACTGTTTTCCTGCACGCGCGGCCCGGATGCTGGCGGCGGCGACGGCCAGCAGGTCATCGTTCCAGTCCGAAGGGTCTACATCGTGCTCAACAACATCCAGCTCGCCCGCGCGTCAGACGGCACGCCGGTGCCGTGCTTCGAGTTCAAGCTCTCATTCGACACCGAATCGTGGACGATGGGCTTCTCAGCTTCGCTGCGCAAAGAGGCCGAGGCGCTGGTCGATCTCTCAAACGGCCCGGTGGACCTGATCGCCAGCGTCAACGGTCGCGACTACAGGGTGCTCGTCGAAGAAGTCTCACGCCAGCGCTCCTACGGCTCCGCCGTACTGTCGGTGTCGGGCCGCGGCCGCAACGCCATCCTGGCCGCACCCTACGCACCCGTGCGCAACTTCGAGCAGACGGTCCAGCGCACAGCGCAGCAACTCATGGTCGACGCACTGAAGGTCAATGGCGTCGGCATCGGCTGGTCGGTGGACTGGGGCCTGACGGACTGGCTGGTGCCCGCTGGCGTCATGACCGGGCAGGGCACGCACATGGAATTGGTCAACCGCATCGCCCAAGCGGCAGGCGGCTACATCGCCCCGCACCCGAGCAACGCCGTGCTGCGCGTGCGCCACCGCTGGCCCGTCGCACCGTGGGACATGGCCACGGCCACGCCGCAGATCGTGCTGCCGGTGGATGTGGTCACGACAGAAGGCATGCGCTGGGTCGAAAAGCCCGGCTACAACCGCGTATTCGTCTCCGGCCAAAACGTCGGCGTGCTCGGCCAAGTCACGCGCGCGGGCACGGCTGGGGACATGCTCGCGCCCATGGTCGTTGACCCGCTCATCACCGATGCCGCCGCAGCGCGCCAGCGCGGCATCGCCGTGCTGGCAGACACTGGGCGACAGGTGTCAGTGAGCTTGCGCCTGCCAGTGCTCGACGCCACTGGCGTCATCGAGCCAGGAGCATTCATCGAATACCAGGACGGCACGACCCAGCGCCGAGGCATCGTGCGCGCGACGCAGGTCGAAGCTGGGCTTGCCACCGTCTGGCAACAACTGGAGGTACAGACCCATGTCTAGCCTATACCGGCTTTTTCAAAGCCTCATCCCGCAGCCGCCGCTACAAGTCGGCACTGTGACGTCTGTAACATCAGGCGTTGCCACCGTGCAACTGCCCGGCGGCAACTACCTGACTGCCCGCGGCACAGCAACGGTCGGCCAGTCTGTCTACGTGAGAGACGGCCGCATTGATGGCACCGCCCAGCAACTAGCGGTGGAACTGATCGAGGTCTGACGAACACGCATGCATGTTCGAGTTCTAGGCGACGTAGCTTGTCGCATGCAATGTGATCATGTCGCCTCCAATTCGAGCACCCGTCGCATTTAATTCGAGCTCGCCCAACGGTAGGCACATCCTTGCGCAAAACACACCAGCGTTGACGGCTGCGGCAGGTCCTGCGGCGCGATCAGCACAAGTTCTTCTACGCACACCGGCGTCCAGCACCAAGTGGGCTGCGTCACGGGGCCGGCCACCAGAACAGCATCCAGCGCCCCCTCGTGGAGTTGATCGATCAACGCCTGGGTGGTCCCTGTGCGCAGCACCAGTTCCAGGCCGGGGTGCTCGGCCCGTAGCTGGGCCAGAGGGCGGGGCAGGCGAGCAGCGGCCGTGCTTTCCATGGCCCCAATGCGCAGCAGGCCCGCGCACTGCGGCCGTTGCATCGCTTGGCGCAGCGCCAGCAGTTCGTTCACCACAGAGGCACTGCGTTCATACAGTCGTTGTCCTTCAGGCGTCAGTTGGAGCCGACGTCCCTGGCGCTTGAACAGGGCCGTGCCCAATTGCATCTCCAGAGCGGCCAGCCGCGCCGACACGCTGGACTGCACCCGATGCAGACGACGCGCCGCCGCCGAGATCCCGCCGTGCTCCACCACGGCACGAAAAGTCTGCAGATCCGCAAAGTCCATGGGGCGCCCTCCCAGCGCCTGCCGCGCAGAGCGCAGGCGCGCATTTGCGGGCGGCAACAACATCGGAAACTCCGATGGTTTCCATTCCTATTATGCGTTGGACACCTCATGGATGTCCCTCCACAATGCGCCGGATGGACCCGACACCTATGACCCCAAGAGCCTGTCGGACTTGGGGCATCGAAAGCGAACATGCGCCCCAGCGAGGACCGTTTTCGCCGTGTGTGCAGCCCCATAGCGGGGCTATGGGGCCCAAAGACGGTGGCAAATGGACCGCTGCAGCCCATGGGCCATTGGCATACAGCCGACGATTCTCAAGTCCGACAGGCTCTTAGGATGACCCCAATCCACACCCGTTTCACCCGCCGCTTTGGTCTGCATACCCCTGTGGCGCTCGCACCCATGGCGCTTGCGTCTGGGGGGGCGCTGGCCGCCGCCTGTGCGCATGCGGGTGCGCTGGGCCTGGTCGGAGGCGGCTACGGTGACCTGACCTGGACCCAGCGGGAATACACCACGGCCGCTCACCAAGCGGCCAACGCCACCGGTCGCATTGGCTGCGGCTTCATCACCTGGAAGATGGACGAGGATGCGCGGGCCCTGGATTGGGTCCTGGGCTTGCCATCGGATCAGCGGCCCAAGGCGCTGATGCTGTCCTTCGGTGATCCCCGCCCCTATGCCCGACGCATCGCCGGCGCCGGAGTCGCGCTGATGTGCCAGATCCAGCGGCTCGATCAGGCACCCGCTGCGATTGAAGCCGGGGCATCCGTGCTGGTCGCACAAGGTGCTGAGGCTGGCGGACACGGCATGAACGCCCTGAACGGCCGGGCCACCTTGACCTTTGTGCCGGAACTGGCCGACTGGCTGGCGGCTCACGCCCCGGAAACGCTGGTGCTCGCCGCAGGAGGCATTGCCGATGGACGCACGCTGGCGGCAGCCCTGATGCTGGGAGCCGATGGCGTTCTGGTCGGCACGCGCCTCTGGGCCAGCCAGGAAAGTCTGGCCCCCGTCGGGGCCCAGAACTTGGCCATAGCCACGGACGGAGACGGCACAGCCCGCTCGTCCGTGTTTGACATCCTGCGCCGCAAACACTGGCCGGCCCCGTATGACTTCCGCGCATTGCGCAACCCGTTGCACCGCGCCTGGGAGGACCGCATCGACTCTCTGCGCGCCGCCCCAGAGGCAGCCCGGGCCGACTACGACGAAGGCGTGCGACAGGGCGACTTCTCCCGTGCTCACGCCACCGCAGGCGAAGCGGTGGGCCTGATCCACGACCGCCCGTCTGCAGGCGTGCTGATTGCACGGATGACACAAGAAGCCGTCACTCTGCTGGGCAATACCCACCGCACGTTCGGCCTTGACGGTGCCTAGAGGAGGCTGTCGGACTTGGGGCGTCGAAAGCGAAAATGCGCCCCAGCGGTCCATTTGCAGCCGACGATTCCCAAGTCCGACAGGCTCCTGGGAGCCTACAACCCTACGCCGGCGCAGTCGCAGGGCGCTGCGGCCCCAATGTGACCACGAGCGCCAACGCAAAGGCATAAAAGAAGCTTTCGGACGACAGCCACAGACTGCTGTGCGTCATGCTGCCCACCGCCAAAATGGCGAGATAGGACCAGAGCAGGGCACGGTTTGGGGTGGACCATGTGCGGCCAGTCCAGGCCGCCAGCACAAAAACCCCGAGGAACAACAACAAGCCCAGCGCACCGTACTGCACGCCAAAAAACAGAAACTGGTTGTGCGGATGAAACTGCCCCGCGGCGCACCATTCGGCCGTAGTGGCAACGCGGCAGTACTGGCTGTGGTAAGCACCCGTGCCCCACCCCCACAAAGGCCGCTGCGCAATCAACTCGACGGAGCGGGTCCAGAAGTACATCCGCTGGCCGATGGAGCTCAGCGTGCCAGTCTTGTGATCATTGATCTCGCTCACCGCCAACAGGGCCCGATGCTGCAGTTGGGGTGAACTGGCCACCGAGATCCATGCCACAACCACCAGCGCCGCCAGCGCCGGCAGCCAGCGGCGTCGAGGCACCACGGCAAGAACAAAGACCAGCAGCGCCACCCCGGTTGCGAGATAGCCGGTGCGCCCCATGGACAACTGGGTGTTGCACACAAAAGCCAAGGTGGCAATGGTCCACCATGCCCAACGGCGCCAGGGTACGGTCGCCAGCCACCCCTGGTGCAGCCCTCGAACCATCAACAGGGCCATCACGGCACCCTGCGAGATGTAGTCCTTGAACACCGAATGGTCCACACCCCAACCTTGGTTGTGGGTCTTGGACCAGGACGGGTTCCACCAGATGTTCAAGTAGCTGAAACCCAATGTGATCAGCGCCGCAAGGGTGAACGCACGCCAGCACTGCGCATGCGTGTCGGGGCGCACCAGCAGGGTGGCCGCCATCACGATCCACACCAGTTTGCTGAACTTCAGCAAATGGTGGACCATCTCCTTGTTCGAGGCATCGCTGTACAGGCAGCCGAGCACCACCAGCCCGAACAATCCCAGCAACGGGAAGGCCACCGGCAGGCTGCGCACGGCCTCGGCACGCTCTCGCCAACGCCCCGCCAGCAACCAGAACAGCAGCGTGCACGCCAGCGCAATGTTGGCCCCTGCCAGCGTGATTGGCACCATGAAGAACAACGCCACCAGACACCAGCGCGCCAGACGATCAAACACGGCAGAGGGGTAAGCAGGCACGGCCAGATTCAACCTAGAAACTGCAGTTGGATGCGCCCGCCAGTGCCGTGATCGGCGCGCCAGGCAAGGCGAGACGACGCGGCG
>JBKBUN010000116.1:0-10101 GCA_046289925.1 Burkholderiaceae bacterium
AGCGCGCCCACAAGGCGCAACTTCAACGGACATCAGAACTTTTCAGTGCGAACAAGCGGTCAACTGCGGTTTCTAGGGTTATGAGCCGCGCCGAACACGCCGGCCTCAGGCCGTCTGTGGCAGCGCAGCGGCTGCCCACGTCAGCGCTGCTTGAGACCGAAGGCTCCGAGCATCTGCTCGGTCTGCTTTTGTATCTGCTCCTGCATCTGCGCGAGCATGGTCTGCGATTGCTCGACGTAATTGCCCATGATGCCCTTGAGCATGGGCGACTGCAGGTTCATGAACTGCGCCCACATCTCGGGCGTGATGTGCTGGGACTGCTCGGCCAAGCGGGTCTGCAAGTCGGTAAAGGCCTGCACGTTCTTCTCGAGGTAAACACCCATGAAGCCCTGCATCGCATGACCATAAAAACGGATGATGTTTGCCAGCACTGCCTCGGAGAACATGGGCGCGCCGCCCGCCTCTTCTTCCAGAATGATCTGCAGCAGGATGCTGCGCGTGAGGTCTTCGCCGCTTTTGGCGTCGCGCACCACCACGTTTTGGTGGTCCATCACCATTTGCCGGACTTCGGCCAGGGTGATGTAGGTGGATGTGTCGGTGTCGTAGAGCCGTCGGTTCGGATACTTCTTGATGACGCGCTGACCGGACTTGCCGCCGGTGGCACCCTGGTTGTCTGGCACGGAAGCCTACTCCTTGGGCCTGAGGCCCACATGTCGAATCGAATCTATCGCAGTGCAACAGATTCTAGGCACGCGACCCCGCTGCAGCGCGCAGGTTAACCCTGATGTGCAGACACACCGCACTTGCGAAACACCCAATAAAAAAGGGGCTTGCCATTACGGCAAGCCCCTAGGTTTGGTAGGCGCGATTGGACTCGAACCAACGACCCCCACCATGTCAAGGTGGTGCTCTAACCAGCTGAGCTACGCGCCTGTGTTTGTTCGAGAAGCGGGAGTATAGCAGGAAAAATGTATCTGCCAGACGCCCCACTGCGGGCCGGCCACGCGCATTAACGCCGACGTGCCGACCGCACGCCTGCCACCGCGGCCACCTGCGCAAGCACCTTGTGCAGCCGCCCAGAGTCCGTCACCTCCACCGTGAACGTCATCCAGGCCGTGCCGCGCACCGACTGGGTTTGCACGCCAATCACATTGGTCTTTTCGCGGGCGAACACTTCGGAAATGTCGCGCAGCAGCCCCTGGCGGTCGGCAGCCTCCACCGCCACGTCCACCGGGTAGACCGCCGATGCCGCCGCAGTGGTGGGCGGCTGGGCCCACTCCACGTCGATCACGCGCTCTGCGCTGCGGGCAGCCATCTCGCGGAAGTTGCCGCAGTCGGTGCGGTGCACGCTCACGCCTTTGCCGCGCGTGACAAAGCCGGCGATCGCGTCGGGCGGCGCAGGCTTGCAGCACTTGGCCAGTTGCGTCATCAGCGAATCAATGCCCACGACCAGCACACCACCGCGCCCCCCACCACTGGAGCGGTGCTGGCTCTTTTTGAGCGGCATGTAGTCTTCGACTGGCGGCACCGGCTCGGGCGGGCGCAGCAGGGTCTCGATGTTGCGCAGCGAATACTCGTCCTTGCCCACCACCTCGAACAGCGCATCGGCCGACTTGAAACCGAGCTGCACAGCCAGGTCTTCGAGCTTGAGGGCGGTCTTGCCCTCACGCTGCAGCAGCTTCTCGACCGCCTCACGACCGCGCGCCACCGTCTCGTGCGTGGCCTGCGCGTTGAACCACGCGCGCACCTTGGCCTTGGCCCGGTGGCTGACCAGGTAGCCCAGCTCGGGGTTGAGCCAGTCCCGAGAGGGTCGCCCTTCCTTGACGGTTGTGATCTCCACCGTCTGGCCATTTTGCAAGGGGGTGTTAAGCGGCACCATCACGCCGTCCACGCGCGCGCCACGGCAACGGTGGCCCACGCTGGTGTGCACGGCGTAGGCAAAGTCCACCGGCGTGGCCCCCTGGGGCAGCTCGATCACAGCGGCATCGGGTGTGAGCACGTAGATGCGGTCTTCGAACAGGCCGCGGTCCTGCACCGCGCCGCTCAAGTCGCGCTCCCAGGCCAGCAGTTGGCGCAACACGGCAATTTTGGCGTCGTACTCGCCGCTGGCCGACACCCCGCCGTAGCCCTTGCTACCGGCCTCCTTGTAGGCCCAATGGGCGGCTACACCATGCTCAGCATGCTCGTGCATGGCCTGGGTGCGGATCTGGATCTCGACCGGACGCCCCGACTCGTCGCGCACCACGGTGTGCAGCGACTGGTAACCGTTGGGCTTGGGCTTGGCGATGTAGTCGTCAAACTCTGACGAGATCGACTCGAACTGCTCATGCACCCACGACAGCGCGGCGTAGCAGTCCTTCACGGTGGGCACGATCACGCGCAGAGCGCGCACGTCGAACACCTGCTCGAAGGGCAGCGACTTGCCGCGCATCTTCTTGACGATGCTGTAGATGTGCTTGGGCCGCCCCTGCACGGTGGCACTGATGCTGCGCGCACGCAGGTCCGATTCAAGCCGGCTGCGCAGTTGCTCCATCGACAGCTCGCGCTCGGCCCGCTTTTCGTCGAGCAGGCGGGCGACTTGCTTGTAGGTGTCGGGCTCGAGAAAGCGAAAGGCCAGATCCTCCAGCTCCCACTTCATCTGCCAGATGCCCAAACGGTTGGCCAGCGGTGCAAACACCTGCAGCGACTCGCGCGCCAGGCTGGGCGATATGGGACGCTTGCTGGCCGCATGAAAACGCAGCGTCTGCAGGCGCGAGGCCAGGCGCAGCATGACCACACGCAGGTCGCGCGAGAACGCCAGCAGCATCTTGCGCACGTTCTCGGTCTGCACGGCGGGGTCGTCCACATGCTCGGCCGCCCTTGCCTGGCGCTGCACCTTCATGAGCTTGGTGGTCTCTACAGCCAAGGCCGCAAAGTGCTCGCCAAAGGCTTTGGCAATCACCTCTTCGGGGCGGTTCAGGTGTGCGCAGGCGTACACAAGGTAGGCCGCAGCCTGCATGGCCTCGGAGCCGCCAATGCCCTTGAGGATGGCCGATACCGCATCGGCATGCGCCAGGGTGTTCTCGCCCGAATCCAGGGTCTCGGCTGCGAGCAAAGGCTCGGCAAACGCGCGGGCACGGGCCAGCGCATGGGGCTGCTCGGGCAGGCTCTGGGCGGTGGCTGCGATGACCTGGGGTACGGAAGGGCTTGCGTGCGCGCCTGCGTGGGGATGCGTCTTCATGCGCAGACGCCCCCCTGCGCGGCCCCCAGCACAAATCCCGCAACAGTCTGCACCTGTTCGGGCGCAACCAGAGTGGGGGCATGGCCGACGCTGGGCCACTCAATGCAGTGCGCTCGGGGGCCGCGGCTGGCCATGGCCTGGGCCGTGGCAGGGGCCAGCAGGTCCGAGTCAGCCCCACGCAGCAGCAGCGTCTCTGCCCGAATCTGGTCGTACAGTTGCCACAACTGCGCCTCCCCTGCCGCGGCCGCCTCCCGCGTCAGGGCGCGAAACGGCACTGCAATCGCCGGGTCGTAATGCAGCGCCAGGCCGCCTTCGGGCACAGGCCGCACCATGGGTGCCGACAGCGCGCGCCACTGATCGGGCGAATGCGGCCCGAAGCTGGTGGAGATGGCCCAGAGCGCGGCCGCCGCTTGATCCAGCGACGCAAAGCGCACCGATGCACCAAGGTACTGGCCGATGCGCTGCAGCGCCTCCCACTGGATCACGGGGCCCACATCGTTGAGCACCAGCCGCCGCACCGGTACGGGCAGGCCCAAGCCTGGTTGACCGGCCAGGGCCATGCCGATCAAACCGCCCATGCTGGTGCCCACCCAGTCGAGCGTGGCAATGGGCGCCTGCGCATGCAGTTGGGCGAGCATGGCGAGCATATCCACCACGTAAGTGCCAAGCTGGTAGCCCATGGGGTCGACCAGCCAGTCGCTCTGGCCGCGACCCACCACGTCGGGGCAGACCACGCGGACGTGCGGCGCAAGCGCGCGGGCCAGGGTGTCAAAGTCGCGCCCCTGGCGCGACAGGCCGTGCACGCACACCACCACATGCGGGTGGTCGGCGCGCCCGGTGGCGTTCCATTCCCAGTACGCCATACGGTGTGTGGCGGGGCCGCCTTCGGGCTGCGGGTTTTGTCCTGCGGGCGTCCCGGCGAGAGGGCAGGATACGTAGTTCAGCGTAGGTTCAATCATGGGGACGCGTGACGCAAACGGGGCGGGATAATGCCTGCGTTGCATCGTAATGGATTCAGGGAGCTACACATGCTGAAAGGCAAAACCGCACTGGTCACGGGTTCGACCAGCGGCATCGGTCTGGGCATCGCCAAAGCGCTGGCACGCGAGGGTGCGAACGTCGTGCTCAATGGCTTCGGCGATACCGAGGGCCCACAGGCCGAAGTGCGCGCCGTAGGCGCAGCGCATGGCGTGCGCGTGGTCTACCACGGCGCCGACATGAGCCGTGTGGCCGACATCGAGGCCATGATGGCCTTCGCGGCGGCCGAGTTCGGCCGTGTGGACATTCTGGTGAACAACGCAGGCATCCAGCATGTGGCCAATGTCGAAGACTTTCCGGTCGAGCGCTGGGACTCTGTGATCGCCATCAACCTCAGCAGCGCCTTCCACACCTCGCGCTTGGCGTTGCCGGCCATGAAGGCTGCAAACTGGGGCCGGATCATCAACGTGGCCTCGGTGCACGGCCTCGTGGCATCCGCCCAAAAGGCTGCCTACGTGGCCGCCAAGCACGGCGTGGTGGGCCTGACCAAGGTGACAGCGCTGGAGACCGCCACCACCGGCGTGACCTGCAACGCCATCTGCCCGGGCTGGGTGCTCACGCCGCTGGTGCAAAAGCAGGTGGACGCCAAGGCGGCGGCCCAGGGCATCAGCATCGAAGCCGCCACGCGCCAATTGCTGGGCGAGAAAGAACCGTCGATGCAATTCACCACGCCCGAGGAACTGGGCGAACTCGCGGTGTTCTTTTGCTCGCCCGCAGCCAACAACGTGCGCGGCGCGGCCTGGAACATGGACGGCGGCTGGACGGCCCAGTAAATCTTCGCACCGGGCACGCCGTTCAGTTGCTATTAAAAATATAGCTGCTTGTGCTTGTTTGATAAGCACAAGCAGTCTATTTCCCCATCATTCAGCGGCCGCTTTCGTGACCCTTTCGTGACCGCCAGTCGGGCTCAGCGCATCTGCACCGAGCCGCTCACACTCACCGTCACCTGGGTTTTGCCTGCATCCACGGGCACGGGCGCATCGGCCATGACTGCGCCCTTGGCCTCCATGGCCATCATCATGCGTGGGCGCGGCGGTGGCATCTGCTCACTGTCGCTCACCGACACCTCGCGCAGGCTGTACTGCGCAAATCCGAAACTGCGCGTGAGTTCGCTCGCACGCTGGCGGAACTGCTCGATGGCCTGAGTGCGCGCCGCGGTTTCGACCTGAGTGCGCGCCTCACGCGACAGGCCAAACGCCACCTGCTGGATCGGCATGCCCTGGATGCGCCCGGCCACGGCCGTGATGCGAGGAAAGTCGCGCCCTTCCAGCACCAACTCGGCGCGGCCCTGCCAGCCGCTGATACGGCCATCCTTACCATGGCGTGGGTACAGGCCGAAGCTGCCGGTGCGCACCTCCAGTTGTCCGGGCTGGACCTGTCGACGCGCCTCGGCCAGCGCTGAATCCAGCACCTGCTTGAGCTGTCCTTGCACGGCTGCGGCGTCTACACCGTCGCGTGTGGCAGCGAGGGTGAGCACCAGCAGATCTTGCACGGCTTCCACCGTGCCGCTGGCCGACAATTGCACGACGTTGTGGGGTTCTGCAAACGCCGCAACCGGCACCTGCGCATGGGCGGCATGCGCGCTGCCCAAGGCCAGCAGAGCCGCCAGCAGCCAGGCCTTGCGATGGGGGATGAAATTCATGTGGAAACACCTCGCGAAAGCGCGACCGCCCACCCTGAGCCGCCGCATCAGGCCGCACAATACCCCAGCCGCAGCCCCACGGCGTGAAGCCTCCGCCAGCGGCTTGCGAGGCGGGGCAAAACTTGTAACAGTTGGTCAGACCCCGGGGCAAAAAGCGAACTTCCGGGACCAAGCTGGTCAGAATCAGCTCTGTTACAAATAGGATTTGGAACTCCATGGCCACTCACAACAACCGCGCCGACAAGATCCTCGTGGTGGACGACGACGCGCGCATCCGCGATCTGCTGCGCCGCTACCTCACGCAGGAAGGCTTCGAAGTCATGGTTGCCGAAGACGGCAAGGCGCTCAACCGCCTGATGCTGCGCGAGACGGTGGACCTCATCGTGCTGGACCTGATGATGCCCGGCGAGGACGGACTGTCTATCTGCCGCCGCCTGCGCTCGGCCAACGACCGCACGCCCATCATCATGCTCACCGCCAAGGGTGAAGACGTGGACCGCATCGTGGGCCTGGAAGTGGGCGCCGACGACTACCTGGGCAAGCCCTTCAACCCGCGCGAACTGCTGGCCCGCATCCATGCCGTGCTGCGGCGCCGCCCCGCGCAGGAAGCCCCCGGTGCCCCCTCGGGCGACAACGAGGTCGTGACCTTCGGTCCCTTCACGTTCGACCTGGGCACGCGCGCCCTGCACCGCAACGGCGAAGAACTGCCCCTGACCACTGGCGAGTTCGCGATGCTCAAGGCCCTGGTACGCCACCCGCGTCAGCCGCTGTCGCGTGAAAAGCTGGCCCTGCTGGCCCGCGGCCGCGAGTTCGAACCCTTTGACCGCAGTCTGGACGTGCAAGTCTCGCGCCTGCGCAAGCTGGTCGAGGTGGACCCGGCCGCACCGCGCTACATCCAGACGGTGTGGGGCGTGGGCTACGTGTTCGTGCCGGACGGGGCCAACTGAGTCCGATGGCCGCCGTCCCCGGGGCCCGCGCTCGGCGCGCGGCGGACGATCCGTCGGGCGAGGCCACGAGCCCGGCCCCTCTTGAATCGATACACCGCAAGGCCGAACCCAAGCCGCGGGTGGGCCTCAACCTCTTCTGGCGCACCTTCTTTCTGTTGGCTCTGCTGCTGGTGGGCAGCATCATGGCCTGGCTGCAGACGCTACGCGCGCTCGAATTTGAACCGCGGGCGCTGCAAACAGCCCAGCAGATCGCATCGCTGGTGAACCTCAGCCGCGCCGCACTGAACCACGCCGACGCCATCGCGCGCGTGTCGCTGATCAAGACCATGGCCGACCAGGAAGGCCTGCGCATTCTGCCGCGTGAGCCCAGCGACCGCTTCACGCTGCTGCAAGGCTCGGCGCTCGAAAACCGCCTGATCGAAGAACTCACGCAGCGCCTGGGCCCTGACACCATCGTGGCGCAAAGCGTCAATGGCGAAGCAGGCCTTTGGGTAGGCTTCAACATCAATGGAGACCCCAACTGGCTGCTGATGGACCGCGCGCGCTTCAGCCCGGCCGGCGGGCGCACCTGGCTGATCTGGCTGGTCACCGCAGCGGCGCTGTCGCTGGCCGGAGCCGCAGCGATTGCGCGGCTCATCAACCGGCCGCTCAAGCAACTGTCATATGCGGCCAACCGCGTGCGCGACGGCGACTTTGCGGCCAGCCACCTCGACGAAGAGGTGGTCACCAGCGAAATTCGCGAAGTGAACATCGGCTTCAACCGCATGGCGCAAAAGCTTGCCAAGCTCGAACAGGACCGGGCCGTGATGCTGGCCGGCATCTCACACGACCTGCGCACGCCGCTGGCCCGGTTGCGGCTGGAAACCGAAATGAGCGTGACGGACGAAGTCGCGCGAGAACACATGGTGGCCGACATCGTGCAGCTCGACGCGACCATCGACAAGTTCCTCGATTACGCGCGGCCCGACCACGTGACACTGGTGCCGGTGAACCTGCACGCGGTGGTGTCCTCCTGCGTGTATGCGGTGCAAGACCACCGCGAGTTGGAGATTGCGATGAGTGTGCCCGAAGACCTCAACGTGCTGGCCGATGAGGTGGAGCTGGCGCGCGTGATCTCCAACCTGCTCGAAAACGCGCGGCGCTACGGCAAGCACGCCGAGACGGGCGTGACCACGGTGGAAATCGCCGCCAAGGCCCGCGAGCAATGGGTGCTGATAAAACTGCGCGACCACGGACCCGGCGTGCCCCCCGATCAATTGGCCAACCTCACCAAGCCGTTTTTCCGCGGCGATTCGGCCCGCACAGCGGCTGCGGGTGCGGGCCTGGGCCTGTCGATCGTGGACAAGACTGTGCAGCGCATGGGCGGCATTTTTGCGCTGGCCAACTCCAGCAGCGGGGGGCTCGTGGCGCACCTGCAACTGCAACGGGCCACCGACGTGCCTGCGGGCAGCGATCCCAAGCAGCGCCTGCAGCGGCCCTCGATCAAGCGCCAGCCACCCAAGCGCCGCGCCACCGACCGGGCCTGAGCGCCAGGGCCGCAGTGGCCTGGGCTCAGGCGCGCAGCAGCAGCGCCACCGCCCGCGCTTCGATTGCGGCCTGCTGGCCCACCGGGCCCAGGCGCTCGGCCGTCTTGGCCTTCACGTTGACCTGCGAGGGCTCCACGCCTAGCGTGCGCGCAATCGTGGCCTGCATGGCCGCAATGTGGGGCGCCAGGCGCGGAGCCTGCGCCACCACCGTGCTGTCCACGTTGCCAATCGCGAAACCCTGGGCGCGCACGCGGCGCGCGGCCTCGGCCAGCAGCACGGCCGAATCGGCACCGCGAAAGGCCGGATCGGTGTCGGGAAAATGTCGCCCGATGTCGCCCAAACCCGCCGCGCCCAGCAGCGCATCGGTGATGGCGTGCAACAGCACGTCGGCGTCTGAGTGGCCGAGAAGGCCTTGCGTGTGCGGAATGTCTACCCCGCCAATCACCAGGCGGCGCCCGGGCACGAGCGCGTGCACATCCCACCCCTCTCCAATCCGAAACTGCATGGTCTGACCTTGTGAGCGCAGCGCGCGGTGCTAAGACATGGAGGACGACGCCCCCGGCGGGCGGTGTCCAAAGCGTTCGAGGGTGCCGCCGTGGCCGCGCTGGGCAAGCACCGCCTCGGCCAGCGCAAAATCGTCGGGGTACGTCACCTTGAAGTTCTGCGCGCTGGACGGGACCAGGCGCGGACGCAAGCCCATGGCCTCCATGGCGCTGGCCTCATCCGTGGCCGCGGGGCCAATGCGGTCCAGCGCCTGCTTGAGTGGACCGATGCGGAACATCTGCGGCGTCTGCGCCAGCCATTTGTCGCTGCGGTCCAGCGTGGACAGCACGCGCACACCGCCTGGGCCATCGCTCGCCGTCTTGAGCGTGTCGGCCAGCTTGTGCGCCAGCAGCCCACCGACCGCGTCGGGCAGGCAGGCGTCGATCAGCGCATCGATGTGTTCGGGCTGCACCAGGCAGCGGGCGGCGTCATGCACCAGCGCCCAGTCGGTGGGCTGGGCCCCGCGGGCCAGCAAGGCATCGAGGCTTGCGCGCACCGTCTCGGCGCGGGTCGGGCCGCCGCAGTCCACCACGAAGAACCCCACCTGTGGGTAGGCGTGCAGAAAGCGGTCGCCCGGCGCCACGGCCACCAGCGTGCCTGCCAGCCGGGTGATCGCACCCAGGGCCGCCAGCGTGTGCAGCACCAGTGGGTGACCCGCCACCGTCTGGTACTGCTTGGGCAAGGGGTTCGACGCAATCCCGGGCGCAGCGCGCACGGCGCGTGCGCCCACGCCTGCACAAGGTACCACCGCCCACAGGCGGGCAGTACCCGACACCGGGGCAGGCATTGAAGGCAGGGCCAGATCGGTCATGAGGGGGGCCATTCTAGAATCCCTCGCATCGCCCTGGACGGCGCCCGTGCCACGCACGGCGGCCCTCCGGGGCTTTGGTGCCTGCAGCACCCTTCGGCGCTGCCGCCCTGCCCTGACGCCCCTCCCGCATGGACCTGCCCAAACTCACCCCCGGAAAACGCTTCACGCTGCCCCGCCCTGTGGGCAGAGCCGACGCCCTGCTGCTGGCCACCATCAAGGCCGTCGGTCTCGTGCAGCCCCCGATGATCGCGCCGGAGAGCGGCGGCGGCAATGGCTACATCATCGACTCCGGCCATCGCCGCGTGAAGCAGGCGATCAAGGCCGGCCTCGAGGAGATCGAGGTTCTGGTGGTCGACGCCGCCAATGACAATGGC
>JBKBUN010000117.1:0-9966 GCA_046289925.1 Burkholderiaceae bacterium
ATTCCACATCACCCAGCCGGTGGAGCTGTACCAGTGGTAGCGCTCGCCAAAGCTGTTGGGCTCGTAGCTGCAGCCGATGTCGTTGTGCAGCACCTTGAGTTGGAGCGCCACCAGCACCATGCCGCCATGGCCATGCACGATGGGCTTGGGCAGGCCAGTGGTGCCGCTTGAATAGACGATCCACAGCGGGTGATCAAAGGGCAGCCATTCCGGCGCAAACGCGGCGGTGGCGGCGTCGTCGCGCGCGGTGGCGTCGGCCCAGGCGGTCCAGCCAGGCAGCCGTGCGCCAGGCATCAGGTTGTCCAGCAGCAGCGCGTGCTCCACGCTGGGCAGCGCGGCGCGCAACTCGGCCAGCACGCCGCTGCGGTCGTGGGCGCGGCCGCCGTAGACCACGCCGTCCACGCCGATCAGCACCTTGGGTGCAATCTGCCGGAAGCGGTCGAGCACCGCGTGCGTGCCCATGTCCGGCGCACAGATGCTCCAGACCGCGCCAATGCTGGCCGTGGCCAGAAAGGCCACCATGGCCTCGGGCACATTGGGCAGGTAAGCGGCCACGCGGTCGCCCCGGCCCACGCCCTGGGCGCGCAGGTGCAGCGCGAGCGACGCCACCTGCTGGCGCAGCGCGGGCCAGGTCAGCTCGCGGTGCCGGCCTTGTTCGTTGCGGCTGATGATGGCAGGCTGCCCGGCCGCGTGGGCGGGCTCCACATGCCGCAGCACCTGCTGCACGTAGTTGACCTGCGCGCCCACAAACCACTCGGCCCCTGGCATGGCATTGCGCGCCAGCACCGCACGGTGCGGCGTGGGCGACTGCAAGTCAAAGTAGTCCCACACGCTTTGCCAGAAGGCATCGAGGTCGGTGGTGGACCAGCGCCACAGCGCGTCGTAGTCGGCAAACTGCAGGCCGCGTTCTGCCGCCAGCCACTGCTGGTACAGGCGGATCTGCGGCACGAAAGGGGGGCGGGCTGGTGTGCGCTGGGGGCCCGTTGTGGGCACCGCCCCGGGGGGGTGTGTAGGGCTTGTCTCCATGGCGACGCAGGCTACCAGCGCAGCGGCAACGCGGCCAGCGCTGGCCGTCACCTGTTTGACAGGCTGACAGGCGTGGCCGCAAGGCTTGGGCTTGATGTGGGGCAAGGCCCAGGAACGCGCAGCAGCCCACAATGGCGGCGACCTGTTGCCCCCCCCCCGGCCGCCCCTGCAGCGACCCCAACACGCCCCCTTGCGCCCGCCGCCATGACCGCATCCTTCACCCCCGACGTGCTCATCGTCGGCGCAGGCCCTGCAGGCCTGTCGCTGGCCACCGCGCTTGCCCGCGCAGGCCTGCGCAGCACGGTGCTGGAGCAGCAGCCCGAGCCGCTGCTGGCCGAACCCGCGCCCGACGGCCGCGAGATCGCCCTGACCCACCCCAGCGTGGCCACGCTGCAGCGCCTGGGCCACTGGCAGCGCCTGGCCGCGCACGAGGTGGGCAGCATCCGCAAAGCCTGCGTGCACGACGGCCCGCTGGGCTGGCGGCCCGCGCTGCAGCTGGATGCGACAGGCACCGGCTGCGCGGCGCTGGGCGCCATCGTGCCCAACCACGCCCTGCGCCGCGTGGCCTGGGCCGCGGCCGCAGCCGAGCCGCTGGTGCGCCTGGTCAGCGGCGTGCGGGTGCTGCGCGTGGCCACGCTTGCCAGCCACGCCGAGGTGGAGCACGCCCCGGCTGGCGCCGATGCGAGCACACCCCCCGAGCGCCTGCGCGCCCCGCTGGTGGTGGCCGCCGACAGTCGCCTGTCGGCCACGCGGCGGCAACTGGGCATCGGCGCGCGCATGACCGACTTTGGCCGCACCGTGATCGTCTGCCGCATGCGGCATGCGCTGCCCCACGGCGGCGTGGCGCACGAATGCTTTGGTCACGAGCGCACGCTGGCCATCCTGCCGCTGCCGGACGAGCCGCACACCGGGCACGCGCTGTGCTCGGTGGTGGTCACGGCCCGCGCCGACGACGCCGCCGCGCTGCTGGCCCAGCCGCCCGCCGCCTTTGCCGCCGCCGTACAAGCGCAGTTTGCCGACCGCCTGGGGCCCATGACCCTGGTGGGCGAGCGCCACGCCTACCCGCTGGTGGCCGTGTACGCGCAGCGCTTCGCGGCCCACCGCTGCGCGCTGGTGGGCGACGCCGCCGTGGGCATGCACCCGGTCACCGCCCACGGCTACAACCTGGGCCTGGCGGGCGTGGAGCGGCTGGCCCAGCAACTGGCCGAGGCGCACGCGCGCGGCGGCGACCTGGGCGAGGCGCAGACGCTGGCCGCCTACGCCCGCGACCACCACCGCCAGGCATGGCCGATCTACGAAGGCACCAACGCCATCGTGCGCCTGTTCACCGACGCCCGCCCCCTGGCCCGGCTGCTGCGCCAGGCGGTGCTGCAGGGCGCACGCCACCTGCCGCCGCTGCAGGCGGGCATCGTGGGGCAGCTGACGGGGCGAAGCGCCGTGGGCTGGGGTTTGCGGCGCGGGCCAGCGCGCACGGCCTGAGGGTGGGCTCACCCACGCGGCGCGAATTGCTATTACTTTCATAGCTGCTCGTGCTTGATTTTCAAGCACGAGAGGCACAAAAGACCTGCAGCCCAGCCCGCACCACCGCCCACGGTCCAAGAGCCGCCCAACGCCCCGCCCCCCACGCGACATCCGCGCGCCACCCCGTACTCCCCCGGCTGCGCAGCGCGCCCGCTCGCTCTATGATGCGCGCCACGGCTGTGGCCCGCGCCCTGGGCGCGGCCCGCTGCGCCGCACAACGCTTTCCCCTCCCGCATCACAACAATCCTTTCGAGAGGAGCCCTCCGCATGTCCGAATCCTTCTTCCCCCGCTGGCGCGAAGTCCAGCCCAGCGAGGGCGCCGTCGTCGCGCCCGACGAGCGCCTGCCCTGGCCCCAGACGGCCGCCATGGGTATGCAGCACGTGATCGCCATGTTCGGCGCCACGGTGCTTGCGCCCATCCTCATGGGCTTTGACCCGAACGTGGCCATCCTGATGAGCGGCGTAGGCACGCTGATCTTCTTTGTGCTCACCGGCGGGCGCGTGCCCAGCTACCTGGGGTCGAGCTTCGCCTTCATCGGCGTGGTGATTGCGGCCACCTCGTACGCAGGCAAGGGGCCCAACGCCAACATCGGTGTGGCGCTGGGCGGCATCATGGCCTGCGGCGCGCTGTACACCCTGATCGGCGCCATCGTGCATGCGGTGGGCACGCGCTGGATCGAGCGCTTCATGCCGCCCGTGGTCACGGGCGCGGTGGTCGCCGTCATCGGGCTGAACCTGGCCCATGTGCCGGTGAAGAACATGGCCTCGAACAACTTCGAGAGCTGGATGCAGGCCGCCACCTTTTTGTGCGTGGGCCTGGTGGCCGTGCTCACGCGCGGCATGCTGCAGCGCCTGCTGATCCTGGTGGGCCTGATTGTGGCCAGCGTGCTGTATGCGGTGCTGACCAACGGCCTGGGCATGGGCAAGCCGGTGGACTTTTCGGGCGTGGCCAGCGCCGCCTGGTTCGGCCTGCCCCAATTTGCCGCGCCAGTGTTCAGCGGCCCGGCCATGCTGCTGATTGCGCCGGTGGCCATCATTCTGGTGGCCGAAAACCTGGGCCACATCAAAGCGGTGACGGCCATGACCGGCAAGGACATGGACCGCTACATGGGCCGCGCCTTCATGGGCGACGGCATTGCCACCATGGTCAGCGGCAGCGCAGGTGGCACGGGCGTGACCACCTACGCCGAGAACATTGGCGTGATGGCCGCCACGCGCATCTATTCGACCGCCGTGTTCCTGGTGGCCGCGCTGATGGCGCTGGTGCTGGGCTTTTCGCCCAAGTTCGGCGCGCTGATCCAGGCAATTCCGCTGCCGGTGATGGGCGGCGTGTCCATCGTGGTGTTCGGCCTGATTGCGGTGGCCGGTGCCAAGATCTGGGTGGACAACAAGGTGGACTTTTCCGACAACCGCAACCTCATCGTGGCCGCGATCACGCTGATCCTGGGCACGGGCGAGTTCACGCTCAGGTTTGGTGACTTTGCCCTGGGCGGCATCGGCACCGCCACCTTCGGTGCGATCTTGCTGTACGCGCTGCTGGGCCGCGGGCGCTGATCGCCCGCACGGGGGGCGCTGGCACAACAGCCCCCTCCTTTGCATCGCCCGCAAGCCGGGGCCGTGTTCTGCGCGGCCCCGGCTTTTTTGTGGGCGGCAGCGCAGGGGCTAGTGCGACAGCAGCGCCCAGACCAGCCCGACGCCCGCGGCCACCAGGTCGCCGGTGATGCCGGATTCGCGCTCGCGCGGGTCACCGCGGGTGAACATGCGGGCCTGCCGCTCACGCTGGGCTTCGCTGCGGTCGCGCTCCAGGCGGATCAACGCATCGGCCAGGTCGGTGCGCGACGTATCGGCGGCCGGGCGTGCGGCCAACTGGGCGTAGCCTTCGAGCGCTTTTTGCACGGCCGTCGGGTCCAGCAGCGAAAACGCGGCGCGGCAGTACGGGCAGACATGGTCTTTGCGCAAGTCCACGGGCGCGCCGCAACTGGTGCAGTAGATGCTGCCCACGCGCTGGGCCAAGTCTTCGACCTCAAGCGGGCTCATCTGCCGCACAAAGCCTTTTTCAATGAGGAAGGCCGAGAACGTGCTGAAGCGCCCATGCTGGTGGCGGCAGCGGTAGGTCATGTAACGGCCGCTGCGCACCAGGTCGAAGCCCTGGATGAGCGTGGTGTTGCAGCGCACGCACTGGAGCTTGTCGGTCAGTGCACGGCGCTCGTCGGTGCGGTGCTTGTGCAACAGGGCGAACAGCTCCACCACCGCCTGAGGCGCCAGGCGCATGTTCTCCAGCCGATCCAGCCACAGGCCCTGGCAGGCAAAGCACAGGTCCAGCACCAGCTCGCCGCCCCCGTGGCTGGCAAAACGGTGCTCCGACATGGGCTGGCGACATGAGGGACAGGCAGGGCCGGTGGCGACGTAGGGCATGGCGTGAACGGTCGGTGTCAGAAAAGGGGCGGACGGCACGCGGCGCGCCGCACAGCGCCCGCAGGCATCGTAGCGGCGGGAGGCCCAGGGTTTACCCTGATCTTTCGCCGCGCTTTGTTACGATGCCCGCTGGCCCGCCCCGCCGCTGCGGGTGGCCTTGTTTGGACATCTGGAGCGCGTTCGCATGACCCTGGCCGATCGGGTGCAGTACCCGGCTTTTCACTCCCGCATCATGTCGGCCGACGAGGCCGCGGCGCTGATTCCCGCCGGGGCCCATGTGGGCATGAGCGGTTTTACCGGCGCGGGCTATCCCAAGGCCGTGCCTGCAGCGCTGGCCGCGCGCATCGAACGGCTCAACCGCGAAGGCCACGACTTTCGCATCGGGCTGTGGACGGGCGCGAGCACCGCGCCCGAGCTGGACGGCGCACTCGCGCGGGTGCACGGCATCGACATGCGCCTGCCCTACCAGTCCGACCCGACCTGCCGCGCCCAGATCAACGCCGGGCAGATGCAGTACGTCGATCTGCACCTGTCGCACGTGGCGCAGTATGTGTGGTTTGGCTTTCTGGGCGCGCTGGATGTGGCCGTGGTCGAGGTGGCGGGCGTGCTGCCCGACGGGCGGTTGATCCCGGCCTCCTCGGTGGGCAACAACAAGACCTGGCTCGACCAGGCGCAGAAGGTCATTCTCGAGGTCAACACCTGGCATTCGCCCGGCCTGGAGGGCATGCACGACATCTACTACGGCACCGACCGGCCGCCGCACCGCGTGCCGATTCCGATGACCGAGCCGCACCAGCGCATTGGCGAGCCTTACCTGCGCTGCGACCCCGACAAAGTGGTGGCCGTGGTGCCCACGCACCAGCCCGACCGCAACACCACCTACGCCGCGCCCGACGCGAACTCGCAGCAGATCGCTGCGCACCTGCTCGATTTTCTGCAGCACGAAGTACGCCGCGGCCGCCTGCCCCCCGGGCTGCTGCCACTGCAATCGGGCGTGGGCAACATCGCCAACGCCGTGCTCGCGGGGCTGGACGGCGGGCCCTTCCAAGGCCTGGCCGCCTACACCGAAGTGCTGCAAGACGGCATGCTCGCGCTGCTGCGCTCGGGCACGCTGGCCACGGCTTCGGCCACGGCGGTGTCGCTGAGCCAGGAGGCGATGGAGGACTTCAACGCCCGCATCGACTTCTACCGCGAACGCATCGTGCTGCGCCCGCAGGAGATCAGCAACCACCCCGAGCTGATCCGCCGCATGGGCCTGATCGCCATGAACGGCATGATCGAAGCCGACATCTACGGCAACGTCAACTCCACGCACATCATGGGCTCGGCCATCATGAATGGCATTGGCGGCTCGGGCGACTTTGCGCGCAACGCCTACCTGTCGGTGTTCATGACGCCCTCGCTCGCCAAGGGCGGGGCCATCTCGTGCATCGTGCCCATGGTCTCGCATGTGGACCACACCGAGCACGACGTGCAGATCCTGGTGACCGAGCAAGGCCTGGCCGACCTGCGCGGCCTGTCGCCCACGCAGCGCGCTGCGCAGATCATCCAGCGCTGCGCGCACCCGGACTTCCGCCCCGCGCTGCACGACTACCTGGCCCGCGCCCGCCGCGGCGCGGTGGGGCAACACACCCCCCACTTGCTCGACGAAGCCCTGTCGTGGCACCAGCGCTTTGTGCGCACAGGCAGCATGCGCGGGACATGAGCGCCAGGGCGCAACCGCAAGCGTCAAACGCTATGAATGTGATAGCTGCTCGTGCTTGATTTTGCTGTACGAGCGGCCATTTCGACCGGTGTAGCCTGCATGGCAGGCCCGGCATCATCCCAGGAAGCGCCCCGAGCCGCCCAGCACGGCCAGGTCGATATAGCGCGAGCCGACATAGGGCGCGTTGCCCGCGTAGTCCACCACGAAACCACCCAGGTCCAGGTTGCGAATACCCGCCAGCGCGGTGCGCAGCTTGGCGCGCGTAGGGTCGCCGCCTGCGCGCTCCAGCCCCTCGGCCAGCACGCGCAGGTTCACATACGCCTCCAGACTGCCCAGGGTGAAGTCCTGCACGCCGCGGGCGCGCATGGCGGCCTGGTAGTCGCGCACCAGCTGGCTGCGGGCGCGTTGCGGATCGGGCATGACCATGGTCAGCGCGATGCCGCTGCCGGCCTCGCCCAGTTGCTTGAAGCCGTCGCTGGTGAAGGTGGCGCTCACGCCGGCCATCAGCACACCAGGCGCTGCCTTGCGCAGCTGGCGCACAAACTCCACCGACACGCTGCCCGCCGTGGCCAGGATCAGCGCAGCCGGACGGGACTCGGCCACCTTGGCCACGGCCTCGGCCACGTTGCGGCCGTCGGTGCCCACCGTCACCAGCAGCGCAGGCTTGGCGCCCTGCGCGGCCAGCGCGCGGCTGGTGTCTTCGGCCAGTTCGCGGCCGTAGGAGTTGTCCATGGCGACAATGCCCACGCTCTTGAGGCCCATCTGCGACAGGCGCTGCACCAGGCGCTGCGCTTCGTCGGCATAGCTGGCGCGCACGTGGAACACATTGCGCACGCTCTTGCGCACCGAGGCCGCGCCGGTCAGCGGTGCCACATAAGGCAGGCCCGACTCTTCGACCAGCGGCAGTATGGCCGCGTTGTTGGGCGTGCCCACGCACGACAACAGCGCAAACGCGCTGCCCTGCGACAGCATGGCACGCACGTTCTCGACCGTGCGCTGGGGCACGTAGCCGTCGTCCATCATAGAGAGCTGCAACTGGCGGCCATGGATGCCGCCGCGCGCATTGATCTGCGCCATGGCAGCTTCTACGCCGATCTTCACGTCCTGACCAAAACCGGCCAGCGGGCCGCTGAGCGCGCCAGAACAGCCGATGGTGATGTTCTTGCCGCTGATGCCGCCTTCTTGCGCCAAAGCGTGGCGCATCAGGGCCGGGGCGGCGGCGATCACAGCGGCATTGCGGGCAAGGGTGACAAACTGGCGACGTTGCATGGAACAGAACTCCGGCGAAAAACGCACAATGGACAGAAAAAAAACCAATCCCCCAACCGCGGTGCAAGTGCACGGCGGCTCTTGGGGCAGGCGATGTGGGGGGGGTCCCAGGCAGGCCGCAGCAGGCGGGGCCAGGCGGCAAGGCGCCGCCACCTAGGGAAAACCCTGATTATCTACCACCTTCAGGGGTGGCGGTAGAGCCGCTCCCCCACGCGCGGCCGCCGCCCGCGCGTGAGCAACCCAAGGACCAACATGCCCATCTGGAAAAAACCCATCACACTCGAACAGCTCAACGCCAGCAGCGCCAACACCGCCGTGAGCCACCTGGGTATCGAAATCACCGAAATCGGCGACGACTACCTGCGCGGCCGCGTCCCCGTGGACCACCGAACCAAACAGCCCTTCGGCCTACTGCACGGCGGCGTGAGCGTGGTGCTGGCCGAGTCGCTGGGCTCGATGGGCGCGTACTACGCCAGCCCCGAAGGCCACCACGCCGTGGGCCTGGACATCAACGCCAACCACCTGCGCTCGGCCACCAGCGGCTGGGTGACGGGCACGGCGCGGGCGGTGCACATCGGCCGCAGCACGCAGGTGTGGCAGATCGACATGCACAACGAGGCGGGCGAACTGACCTGCGTGTCGCGCCTGACGATGGCGATCCTCGCGCCGAGGTAAGAGGCATCCCCCTGAGGCGCTGCGCGCCTTCCCCCTTCTCTCGAACGGCTGCGCCGTTCGGGAAGGGGGACGCAGCCCTCGCGGCGGGGCGGCCCTTGCTCGGCTGCCCTGGCTTTTAGGCCACGCCAGTTTTTTGCCGCCATGACGGAGCGGGCGCTGTGGGGTGCCTGGCTTCGCCGGCCCGGGGGCTGGCGCCCAGCCGAACGTAGCGCAGCCGTTGTTTGCGTCGGAGCGCTGGCGCCCTCACCAGGCCGAGCGCAGCGATGGCCCGCCCCACCCCCTTCAGGATGCGCCGAGGAGCGCAGCGCAGGGACGCAGCCTGTAGGGTCGGCTTTTCTTTGGTGACTTTCTTTTGGCGACCCAAAAGAAAGTCACTGCGCCGCCGGGCGCACATCCCGGCCTCGAAACACAGCACAAGAACCGCGGCCCACTACCGCCAACCAGCCCAAACGAGCCGATCGCTATAAATTTGATAGCTGTTCGTGCTTAATAAACAAGCACGAACAGTCCCAAAGCCCCCCTCCACCCACAGACCAGCACTCACCCCCCCGCCCCTTCGCGCGCCATCCGCTCACTCTTCCAGTACACGTCGTCCCCCCCGTCCATGCGGTTGAGCACACGGGCCAGCACAAAGAGCAGGTCCGACAGGCGGTTCAGGTACTGGCGCGGTGCGTCGTGGATGGCTTCCTCATTGCCCAGGGCGACGATGGCGCGCTCGGCGCGGCGGGCCACGGTGCGGCACACATGGGCCTGCGATGCGGCGCGCGTGCCCGCGGGCAGGATGAACTCCTGCAGGCGCGGCAGCGTGGCGTTGTAATGGGCCAGAGCCTCGTCCAGCGCCAGCACGGCCTCGGCCTTGAGCAGCTCAAAGCCCGGAATCGACAGCTCGCCGCCCAGGTTGAAGAGCTGGTGCTGCACCTCCACCAGCAGCATGCGCACGTCATCGGGCAGCGGCTCGCACAGCAGCAGGCCGATGTGGGAGTTGAGCTCGTCCACGTCGCCCATGGCGTGCACGCGCAAGCTGTTTTTGGATACACGCTGGTTGTTGCCCAGGCCGGTGGTGCCGGCATCGCCGGTGCGGGTGGCGATCTGGGTGAGTCGGTTGGCCATGGGGCAGGGTCTCCGGTAGGGCAGTCGAAATCAGGGCGGGCGCGGGGGGCTGCTGCCACGGCCGCACTGGCCGCGCATTGTGCGCCAGCGCCCATGCCCCTTGCAGCGCAGCGGGTGTGCGCTGCAGCCAGTGCGTTACCCTAGAAACCGCAGTTGACCGCTTGTTCGCACTGAAAAGTTCTGATGTCCGTTGAAGTGGCGCCTTGTGGGCACGCTCACCTTCTGGGTGAAAGCGCTATGCGCCC
>JBKBUN010000011.1:0-36871 GCA_046289925.1 Burkholderiaceae bacterium
TTGCGCACAGGAGTGCGCCGCGTCGTCTCGCCTTGCCTGGCGCGCCGATCACGGCACTGACGGGCGCATCCAACTGCAGTTTCTAGGCTGACCGCACGTACTGCTGGAAGGGCCCTGCGCTGCAGGGCGCGCGGTAGGCGGCAGGCACCACGCCCCCCGTTTGCAGCGCGGGTGCCACGCCAGCGCGGCAACATCCCACGCGCGAAGACAGACGCTCCAACACCGCGCAGTCTAGCTATCAAATTTATAGCTGCCTGTGCTTGATTTTCAAGCACAAGCACGCATTTTGATATCCAAACCCGTAACAAGTCAGGCACTTTGCCCGCGGATGCAGGCACCTGCTGAGCCCGGCTTAGAAACCAGCGCCCAGCACGCTCGCCTGCAGATGTCCCAGCACAATCATCAACACCTGCATCAGCAACAGCGCTGCCAGAGGCGACAGGTCAATGCCGCCTACCAGCGGGATGAAGCGCCGGAAGGGCTTGAGCACGGGGGCTGCCAAGCGCGCGATCACATCGGCCAGCGGGGACTGCGACTGCAGCCATGAAATGACCGCATACACGATGATCAGCCCAATCATCCCCGACAGAGCCACCCGCGCCATGCCAAACACGGCCAGCCAGGGCAGCCAGGTCCAGCCCCCCACACCCACCCCCATCACCAGGGCCAGCAGCAGATACTGCAGCAACTGCACCAGCAGCGCCGCAACCAGACTGGCCACATCCCAGACCCCGAGCGGCGGCACCAGCTTGCGCAGCGGCAGAATCATCCAGTCGGTGAGCGCGAAAACGAACTGCCCGATGGGATTGGCAAATGAAATGCGCTGGCGCTGCATGTACAAGCGCAGCAGACAGGCACCGGTGAGCAAGCCAACGACGACATCGAGAATCAGTGTGAAGATCTGTTGAAACATGACTGGTGGCCTGAGGACCCAAGAGTGCTCGTGCGATCATAGCGGCCACATCTCTGGGCCCTACCGTGACTGTGCCTTTAACGCTCCAATCCCTTCCACTGTTTCCGCTGGGTACTGTGCTTTTTCCTGGTGGCCTACTGCCTTTGCGCGTGTTCGAGGTGCGTTATCTCGACATGATCCGCCGCTGTCTGAAGGCGGGCGCACCGTTCGGCGTGGTCGCCCTGACCCAGGGCCAAGAGGTGCGGCAGGCGGGCTCGGCACCCGAGAGCGTCGCCTCGGTGGGAACGCTGGCCCAGATCATCAGCGCCGAAACACCCCAGCCCGGGCTGATGCTCGTGCGCGTGGCCGGTGGGCAACGCTTTCGCATCCAGCGCAGTGAGCAGCTCAAGCACGGGCTGTGGGTGGCGGATGTGGAACTGCTGCCCGCCGACGCGCCCGTTGCGGTGCCGCAGGATCTGCAAAATGCCGCCCAAGCGCTCGCCCATCTGTTCCAGAAGCTTGGATCGGCTGAGGCAACCGGTACCGCCCTTGCGGCCACCCCTCCACAGTGGAGCGATTGCGGTTGGCTTGCCAACCGATGGTGCGAACTGCTGCCTCTGTCCATGGTCATCAAACAGCAGTTGCTGGAACTCGATAACCCCCTGCTGCGACTGGAACTGGTTGCAGATGTGCTGACTCAGTCGGGCATCTCGACATGACCTGGACCGCCTGAACGCCAGTCACGATCGGCCTCAGCGCGGTCGGTACTCTGGCACCTGCGACTGCAACCACTGGCGCAGGGCGGCTGCATCCGGGGCCGGTCCAGCATTGTCGATCCAGCGGCTCACGGCCTCGACATCAACCGACTGCAGCCCTGACACCTTGGCCACCCGCAGTTTTGGGTGCGGCGTCGGCTCCGTCGTTTCGTCGTCGGCCAGCAGTTCTTCAAACAGCTTTTCGCCGGGCCTCAAGCCGGTGAAGCAGATCGGAATCTCCCCCTCCGTCTTGCCAGACAGCCGGATCATCATGCGCGCCAAGTCCACGATCTTGACCGGATCGCCCATGTCCAGCACAAAAATCTGCCGCGACTGCCCCATCAGACCCGCCTGCAGCACAAGCTGCGCCGCCTCCGGAATGGTCATGAAGTAACGCACGATGTCGGGATGTGTGACGGTCACAGGCCCACCACGGGCAATTTGCTGCGTGAACAGCGGGACAACGGAGCCGCTCGATCCGAGGACATTACCGAAGCGAACGGCCACGTACTGCGTCTCGCCATGCATGCGTGCAACGCCCTGCATGACAAGCTCTGCCAGACGCTTGCTGGCCCCCATCACATTCGTAGGATTGACCGCCTTGTCCGTGGACACCAGAACGAAACGCGACGCCCCCACCTGCCCTGCAACACGGGCCATGTTCAGCGTGCCCTCCACGTTGGTGCGCAGGGCTTCCACCTCATTGAGATCTTCCATCAAGGGCACATGCTTGTAGGCCGCTGCATGCAACACCACCGTTGGACGATGCGCTTGCGCAATGGCCAGCAAGCGCTGCGGCTCACGCACATTGGCGGTGTAGTACAGCCCCCGCATCTGCGGATGGGCCGCGCGCAATTCTTGCTCCAACTGGTAGACCGCGTACTCTGAAACGTCCAGGCACACCAGTTTCGCAACCCCAAAGCGGGCGACCTGTCGGCACAGCTCGGAGCCTATAGATCCTCCAGCCCCGGTGATCAGCACCGTCTGCCCGGCGAACAGTTGTGAAAGGCCTTTTTCGTCCAATGCCACAGGAGCACGGCCCAGCAGATCGTCCAGCTCCAGCTTGCGCAGGGTTCCCGCCTCGGCTCGGAGCCATTCGTCCGGGCGTGGCATAGTGAGCAAGGGCAAACCGGCCTCGCTGGCGCCCACCAAAGCCTCGCGTCGCGCAACTGAACCAGGCGCGCTGACCACCAAGGCAGCCGAGGCTCCCGTCTCACGAGCAATACGGGGCAACTCGTCCAGTGCACCCAGTACTTCGACCGTCTGCAGCGAGCGTCCACGTTCCGCCGGCAGCGGACTCACGATACCCATCACCGACCACTGGTGAGCGTTGCGCAAGGCGGGCAATGCGATAGCAGCATCCTGAACAGACCCCACGAGCAATAGCGGCTTGCCCTGTGCTGCGCTCTGAGTGCCCGCACTCAACAGCAGTCGTGCAAGTATCCGCACCGCCCCAAGCGCCAGCAGCACCAGCATTGGATGCAAGAGCAGCACCGATCGCGGGAAATTTGGCACGCGCAGCATGAGAACGGTAGCGGCAACAAGCAGACCACCAATCGAGACACCGAGGACTAGTCGAATAAGCTCCGCTACGCTGGTGTAGCGCCAGATGTGGCGATACACGCGCCAGCCAAGTAGACTGGAAAGGTAGGCCAGCAGTGGTACCGGTAGCGTGTGCACCATCATCGCCTGAAACTCATCAGGCGTGTCGAGGTTAAAACGCAGCCAGAAGGCGAGCCACCAGGCGGAGGCGAGCAAAGCCAGGTCAATCAATGCGGCGAGCAGGGCCTTCCTAGACCAGTGCACGGTTCACCTCGTCCTTCTCTAGTACCAGGCGCAGGTGGGCGATCACCCGGTCCTGCTGTTCGGTGCTGAGGTTGGAGCCCGAGGGCAGGCAGATGCCTGTCTCGAACAGTTGGCGCGAGACGTCGTGACCGGGCGCGTGCTCGAAGTACGGTGCCGCCCGGAACAGGGGCTGCAGGTGCATCGGCTTCCAGACCGGACGCGCTTCCATCTGGTGCCGTTCCATGGAGCGCATAAGCGCATCGCAGCGTTCGCTGGCGCGCGGGCCGGCCAGGGTGAAGCAGGTCAGCCAGCGGGTGGCGTGGTGACCTTCGGGTTCAGGCATCCAGCGCACGGCGGGCAGGTCGGCCAGGGCGTCTCGGTAACGCTCGAACACCGCGCGGCGCTGGGCCACGCGCTGCTGCAGCACGCGCAGCTGGCCGCGGCCGATGCCGGCCAGCACATTGCTCATGCGGTAGTTGTAGCCCAGCTCGGTGTGCTCGTAGTGGCGTGCCGGTTCGCGCGCCTGGGTCGAGAGGTGGCGCGCCCGGGCGACCAGCGCCGGGTCGTTGGCCACCAGCATGCCGCCGCCCGAGGTGGTGATGATCTTGTTGCCGTTAAACGAGTAGACCGCCAAGTGGCCGAAGCTGCCGCTGGCACGCCCCTTGTAGCGGGCGCCCAACGACTCGGCCGCGTCTTCCAGCACCGGTACGCCGTAGCGCTTGCAGATCGGCAGCAGCGCATCCATGTCGGCGCTCTGGCCGTACAGGTTGACGATGATCACGCAACGCGGCAGTCGGCCCTGGGCCTGGGCCCAGGCGAAGGCGCGTTCCAGCGCGGCCGGCGACATGTTCCAGGTCGCGGGCTCGGAATCGATGAAGACCGGCCGTGCGCCGCAGTACAGGATGGGGTTGCAACTGCCCACGAAGGTCAGCGAGGAGCAGAAAACGGTGTCACCGGGCTGCACGCCCAGCAGTAGCAGCCCCAGGTGGATGGCGGCGGTACCCGAACTCAGGGCTGCTGCATGGCCCACACCCACCTCGGCCGCAACCTCGCGCTCGAAAGCGTCCACGTGCGGGCCCAGTGGCGCGATCCAGTTGGTACGGAAGGCCTCTTCGACGAAGGCGGTCTCTTCCTCGCCCAGGTGGGGCGAGGACAGCCAGATGCGCTGCGTGAGTTCGCGCCGGAACACCAGGTCAACCGGCCGCTGCGCAGCGTCGAGCACAGGTATATGGTCGATCTGATACTGGTCCATCAATGCCAGCACGGCGGCAGCGGTGGCGTCTTCGTGCACCACGTAAGGGGGGTGACCCTGCAGCTGGCTAACAGGGGCGCTGTCGGGCAGGCCCTGCAGGCGGGCGCGGCGCAGGTCACCGTCGGTGACGGTGCGCAGCAGCCGGCCTTCGGGGTCGACCACCATCAGCAGCCCGCGCCCGGTGCTGTCCAGGCGCCGCAGCGCCTCGTGCAGGGGCTGTTCGGGGGGCACCATCAGGGCCTGGAAATCGGTGGGGTTCATGCCATCCTCCTGGCCGGTACACCCACCCAGGTGCCCGGCGAATCGATGTTGTCACGGACCACGGCGCCCGCACCGACGACGGCGCCGGCGGCCACCGCGCGGCCCGGCAGCACCACGGCGCCTGCGCCGATCAGAACGCCGGGACCGATGTGCACGTCGCCGCCGAGCACCGCACCGGGCGCGATGTGGGCGAAGTCGCCGACCCGGCAGTCATGGTCCACCACGGCGCCGTGGTTGACGATGACGCCCAGACCCAGCCGCGCGCCCGGCGCCACCACGGCCTGTGCCGCGACGAAGCAACCCGCGCCCAGTTGCGCGAAGGGCGACACACTGGCCGCAGGGTGGCAGACTGTGTGCAACCGCTGCAGGCCCAGCGCATGGCTCTCGCGTTCGCGTGCGGCGTTGTGGCCAATGGCTACGTGCAGTGCCGTGGCCTGTGCGGGGGGCGGGACGTCTGGCCGATGGAGCGGGATGCCCGGAAGCAGCTCGCCCTGGCACAGCGCCGGGTTGCGGTCCGACGCCAGCAGGCCGGTGGCGCCAGCGGCCCTTGCGGCGTCGGCCACCACCCGGCCGTGGCCACCGGCGCCGAAGATCAGCAGGGCATCAATAGGCATTGCATTTCTCCAGCACATCGGCCGAGAGCGGCAGCTCGCGCAGCAGGCGCACAATGCGCGCGGCGCTCTGGCCGTCGCCGTAGCGGTTGTCGGGCGGGTGGCGTCCGTGGTCCAGCGCCTGCTGCAGTGCGGTCGCGATAGCGTTCGCCTCCACCGGCACATCGGTGGTGTTGGGGTTGCGCTCACGCAGGCGCTGGCGGTCGCCGACGTTGACCACCGGGGTGCCAAAGCTCGCCGCTTCGATGATGCCCGACGAAGAGTTGCCCAGCATCACCGCCGCGTGGCGCATGGCCTGCGCGAACAGCGGTCGCCCGAGGTGGGCGACGCTCCGCGAGCCGGCAGGCAGCGGGTGTTCGTCGAGTGCTTGCAACACGCCCTGGGCGCCAGCATCGGCATTGGGTTCGATCCACAGCACCGGCAGCGCCAGCCGTTGCACGGCGTCCAGCAGAGCCAGGGTCTGGTCGCGGGCCTGGGCCGCCTGCTGCACCACCGGGTGGAACACCACCAGCACAAAGGTTTTGCCGGCCGGCAGGCCCAGCGCCCGCAGGGCGTCGGCGCGTTCGCCTGCGGCCAGTGCGGTCAAACCGTCCAGCCCGGGGGCGCCGACCACATGGATGCGTTCGGGCGCTTCGCCCATGCGGATCAGCCGCTCGCGCGAGGCTTCGGTGGCGACCAGGTGATGGTTGCAGAGCTTGCTGATGGCGTGGCGCACCGGTTCGTCCACCGTGCCCGAGCGTTCACCGCCGTGCAGGTGCACCGTGGGCACGCCCTGGTTGAGCGCGGCCAGGGCGCCAGCCAGCATCTCGCCGCGGTCGCCCAGCAGCAGCAGCAGGTCCGGGCGTTCGGCTTCCAGCCAGGCGCCCATGTGCTGCAGGCAGGTGGCGATCGCCTGCGACATGCTGGCGGGGGTGCGGGTCATCACGTCTACCGGTATCTCGGCCGCGACCGTCAGGCCGGCGGCGCGGATCTCGTCCACCGTGTGGCCGTGGGCCGCACTGAGGTGGGTGCCGGTGGCGATCACGGACAACGCCAGCGCCGGGTCGGCGTGGATGCGTCGCAAGGTTTCGCACATCAGGCCGAAGTCGGCGCGCGTGCCGCTGAGGTAGGCAATGCGACGCACCGCGCTCATGCACCGTTCTCCGGCTCCAGGTCGGACCACTGCAGCACGGTGCCGGCCGTCATCGCGTGGCGCAGGCGGCGTCCAGGCAACGCGTCCAGGTCGCGCGGCGCGATGCCGGTGCCCGGGCGGCGGCAAGCCAGCTGGGCCGCCTGCAGCGTGGCCCCGGCGGGCAGGTCGGCCTGGATCACCACGCTGCGGCGTGCCACGCGGGCGGTGTCGCGTTCTTCGGGGCGCGGCGCCTTGATGCCGTCGCCGCGCATGGCCTCCACGCGGCGGATGCCTTGCACCATCTGCACGAAGCCAGAGGGATCGAGCGAGGCGGCATGGTCGGGGCCGGGCAGGCCGCGGTCGAGCGTGAGGTGTTTTTCGATCACGGTGGCGCCCAGGGCCACGGCGGCCAGCGCCGCTTCGATGCCCAGGCTGTGGTCGGAGTAGCCGATGGGCACGCCCAACACATCGGCCATGTGCTGCAGGGCGCGCAGGTTGAGGGTGGCGTCCTCGGCCGGGTAGGCCGAGGTGCAGTGCAGCACCGTGAGGTCCCGCAGGTGGCCGCGGGCGGCGCGCACCCAGTCCAGGGCTTCGGCGGTTTCCTCCAGCGTGGCCATGCCGGTGGACAGCAGCAACGGCAGCTGCGTGGCCGCGGCGTGTTCCACCAACTGGCGGTGGGTAAGCTCGCCAGACGACAGCTTGAGCCGGCGCACACCCAGGCGCAGCAGCAGGTCCACCGCGGGAACCGAGAACGGTGTCGAGAAAAACTCGATGCCGATGCGCCCGCAGTGGTCGCGGATCTGTTCGTGTTGGGCCTCGCTGAGCTCCAGTTTTTCCAGCATGGCGAACTGGTCCTGTTCGCCGGTCTGGCGCGACTGGTACTCGGCCGTCGGCGCGCCGCGCACCACCAGGTCGGCGGCACGAAAGGTCTGGAACTTCACCGCGTCGGCTCCTGCTGCCTTGGCTGCGTCGCAGAGTGCGAAGGCCATGGCCAGGTCCCCGTTGTGGTTGACGCCGGCTTCGGCAATCACAAAAACTGACGGCACGTGTGTTCCTGGGAGCATGGCTGGAGCAGGCGGGGGCGCGGGATGTGCATTCAGCATGGGGGCTAGGGAAGAAACGTTACCAAGCGCTCCAGCCGCCGTCGACCAAGAGGTGCTGACCGGTGGTGTACCGGGACCAGCCACCGGCCAGATGGAGCACTGCGCCCACGATGTCCGATTCTGTTGCCATGCGTCCCAGAGGTGTGCGTTGCTTGTAGCGTTCAACGAAAGGTTCGGGCTGGCCGCGCAAGATACCGCCGGGCGAGACTGCGTTCACTCTCACCTTGGGCGCCATCGTGGTGGCGAGCCATCGTGTGAGTTGAATCACGCCGCCTTTGGAGGCGCCGTACGCCGCAGGGTTGGCCATGCTGGTTCCCTCGTAGAGCGTCCAGTCGGGACCCAGGGCGCCGTAGATCGATCCAATGTTGACAATCGACCCACCTTTCGGTGCCGCCTCGAGCCGGGCTGCGAACCCCTGGCATAAGTGGAAGACCGCGGTCAGGTTGACCTCCAGTGCGCGTCTAAAAGTGTCCACGCTTTGCTGTTCGAACGGCACAGCCCATCCGCTCAGTCCGGACGTCCCGACGAAGGCAGCGTTGTTGACCAGCGCTGCTATGGGCACGTCCAACGCGTTTTGAGCGTCGATGAAGGCCTGACGGGCTGTCGGGTCTTCCAGGTCGCATTCAACGCAGGTCACGGGGCGTGTCTTGATCGACTCCAGTGCGCTGTTGAGCAAGGTCCAGTCGCATCCGGGGCGATCCACCAGAACCAGTTCGGCGTCGAGCTGGGCGAAACCGTAGGCGAGCTCGCGACCGATGGCACCGGCAGCACCGGTGATCAGCACCTTGGCTCCGTCAAAACCGAGTTCTTTCAGCCAGTTCATGAACCCGCCTCCAGTCGTTTGCGCATTTGGTATTCCGCCCATTCGAAGTCGTCCAGGGTGTCGATGTCCACACAGTGAGAGCGAGGGAGTTCCACCGCTGCCACCCGGCCGTCGAACAACCGGTTCGACGCCAGCACGAAACCGGGTCTGGCCACGTACGCCACCGTCGCGATGTCGAACACGGCGGGCGCATCCTGTCGCCGTGACACACCGTTTGGCAGCGGCATGACCACGTTCGCGATGCCATCGGCATCGCACTTGACCATGTTGAAGTACGGGTTGCGATAGGCCTCGCTTACCGCGATCACCGCGTCCACGTCACCGACTGCGAACCGCTCTAGGCACCTGGCCAAATCATTTTCCCCGCGCAAGGGCGCAGTGGCAGGGACCGACAGCATGGCGTCGGGCAGCTTGCCTTCCTCTGCCTGGATCCAGCGCAAAGCATGTTGCCACGAGAGCCATTCCGGCGCCGTGTCACTGGCCAGCGCCGCAGGGCGCAGGAAAGGCACTTCGGCCCCGTGCGCACGGGCCACCTCGGCGATGGCCGGCGCATCTGTGGACACAATAACCCTCCGCACAGCATTGAGGGACTGCGCGTGCTCGATGGACCAGGCGAGCAACGGCTTCCCGCACAGTGGGCGTATGTTTTTCCCCGGGAGTCCCTTGGACCCCCCGCGAACGAAAATGAAAGCGATTGTGTCGAGCTTCATTCAGGCCTCTTGAGGGACACGCGTTGACCGGACAGCTCCGCCGAGCGGCGGGCAGCCTCCACCACGCGCACCACGAGGGCACCGTCTTCCGCGTCAGCGGGCACGGGCGATAAGCCCGAGCACGCCGCGGCGAAAGCCTGCCATTGTGCTCGGTAAGTGGCGTCCCGTTCGGGCACTATGTGCTGCAACGTGCTCCAACCCTCGGCGCCTGCGTGGTGGACTTGCAGTGTGCCGGCCATGGCATTCCAGCGCAGGCTGCCGAGTTCTCCCACCAGGGTGCATTGGCGGGTGCTGTCGTGGCGGACGAAGTCCATCTGCAACGATGCAACACCGTGCCCGGGGCGGGTCATGCCCAAGGTGAGAAAGGCGGTGTCTTCGACATCGATGTCCCAGCTGCCCAGCCGGAACAGTTGTGCTGACACCCAGTCAACCGGACCGAGCAGCCACTGGAGATAGTCGATTTCGTGGCTCAGCTCCAGCAGGACGCCTCCACCCATCGCGCGCTGCGCGGAAACGCTCGTGCGCAAATCGGTCCCGGCACGCCAGCCCGCCAGGTTCTGTCCCACCTCAAGGCGGGCGGACAGGATACGGCCCAGCCTTCCCTGTTCGCACCATTCGCGCATCAGCCGCAACCCGGGTGCCTGGCGCAGGTTGTAGCCCACCTGCAAGACACGACCGCTGGACTGTGCCAATGCGAGTAGAGCATCTAGGTGTTCGGTGCTGGACGCCAGTGGCTTTTCAACCAGAACGTGCGCACCGGCCTGAAGCCATCCGGACGCCGCGGCCACGTGTGCCACCGCAGCATTGGCGACCACGACCGCATCCGGCTGAAAAGCCCGGGCCTGCTCAAGTCCCTTAAACAGACGTCCGGGGGCGTTGGCCGCACGGGCATGGCTGCCATGCTCGCTCAGCACTGCAATTTCTAGGTTTGGGTCCAACTCGCTGATCACCCGCAGGTGTCGCTGTCCGATGCTGCCGAATCCGTGTATCAAAACGCGTTTCATGTCCGGGCGCTCCGATGCGTTGATGCCGACCGTCTCGGCGCTAGGGGCGAGGCGCGGCCACTGCGTCGGCCCGTTTGGTCATCGCACGTCGACCAAGGCATCGGGTGCTTCAGAGACCCAGAAAGGTCTCGATGATGGACAGCCCCGCCGCCGCGCTGCGTTCGGGGTGGAACTGGCAGCCGACCACGTTGTCGCGCGCCACGGCCGCGCAGATGCGCACGCCGTGGTAGTCGGTGTCGGCCAGTCGGTGGGCCGGATCGGCCGGCACCGGCATGTAGGAGTGCACGAAGTACACCGAGGCACCGGGTTCTAAGCCGGCCAGTGGCGTGCCCTGCCAGCCGGTGCGGCCCTCGGGCAGGCTCAGTGCACTCCAGCCGATGTGCGGGATGCGCAGGCGGCTGCCGTCGGGTGCGGTGGCGGGAACGGCCTGCACACGGCCAGGGATCAGGCCCAGGCCAGCGTGTTCGCCGTGCTCCTCGCCGGTGTCGAACAGCAGCTGCGCACCGACGCAGATGCCGAGAAAGGGCCGTTGCGTAGCAACGAAGCGGTGGATCAGGTCCCCGAAGCCGCGCTGGCGCAGCTCGGCCGCGGCATCGCCGAAGGCGCCGACGCCAGGCAGCACCAGCCGGTCGGGCAGGCTCTGAACCTCGGTGGCCGCGGTGGCAACGGTGACGCGAGCACCGTGGTGTTCCAGCGCGCGCACCACGTTCAACAGGTTGCCGATGCCGTAGTCGAGCACGGTCACGGAAGGGGTGTTCACAGCCGCACCTCCAGCCCCTGTTCGCACGCCTGCCGCTTGATGGCGGGCAGGGTGCTGCGATCCCAGTGCAGCGCATCGGCGATCGCCACACCCGACGCACCGGCCGCGTCGGCGCGCGCCAGATCGCCCGGTTCGGCGTACCCGCCGCTGATGATCACCGGCACGTTGACGCGGGCGTTGACCGCGCGCAGCAGTTCGATGTCCAGTCCCTTGCGTGTGCCTTCCTGGTCGACCGCGGTCAGCAGCACCTCGCCGGCACCGCGTTCCACCGCCTGGGCTACCCAGTCCACCACGTCCAGGCCGGTGTGTTCGCGGCCGTTGTCGGTGTAGGCCTCCCAGCCGCCACCCGGGCGGCGCTTGGCCTCGACCGACAGCACCATGCACTGCGAGCCGAAGCGGCGCGCGACCTCGCCGATAAGTTCGGGCCGGGCCACCGCGGCGGTGTTGATCGCCACCTTGTCGGCCCCCGAGCGCAGGGCCTGGTGCACGTCGTCGATGGAGCGGATGCCGCCGCCGACGGTGATGGGGATGTAGACCCGGTCGGCCGCGCGGCGGATGATGTCCGACAGGCTGTTGCGCTGGTAGAGACTGGCGACAATGTCCATGAACACCAGCTCATCGGCGCCCTGTTCGTAGTAGCGCAGCGCGAAGGCATGCGGGTCGCCGACCACGCGCAGGCCTTCCAGGCGGATGCCCTTGATGAGGTTGGGCCCCTTGATGTCCAGGCGAGGAATGATGCGCAGGCCGGCCATGCAGTGGGCTCAGACGCCGTCGAATACGGTGTGGCGCAGCTTCCACTGGCCGTTCTCGCGTTTCCACAGGTGGGGTGAGCGGAAGCTGTCGGCCAGGCGCATGAAGTAGTCGCGGTCCATGGTGGGGGACTCGAACATCCGGCTGGCCTTGCCGAATTCCTTTTCGGGGATGCTGAGGTAGCGGAAGATTTCCTCCGCGAAGCGCTCGGGGAATTCGCCGTCGTAGCGGCGCACAAGGGCCACGCCTTCGTCGCGCGTGATGTCGCGCGAGCGGATCTCCTGCGCCGCGTCGTAGGTCGCGCGGCCAATGCCGAACTTGATGAAGGTCGTGTAGTAGTGGAAGTCGTCGATGCGATCGTCGATGCTGTTGTACTTGCTGTAGGTGCCCGGCGTGCGCTCGGGCGAGGCCTCAAAGCCGCCGTGTTCGACCGCGTAGTAGTAGCAGCTCTGCGGGTGCCACTTGAGGTAGTAGCCCAGGTAGTGCACCTCTACCTGCTTGCGCTGGATCTGTGCCGGGTCGGCCGGCAGGTAGGGCAGCAGGTCCTGTTCCTCCAGGCCGAAGTCGTCGTACAGGCTCTGGATGGAGGTGCCGCCCAGGTAGATCTGGGACTTGTCGGCGGCTGTGAAGTACGACCAGTCGCGCTGGGCACTGGTGGTGTCGCCGATCGGGTTGCCGTACTCGGCTTCGTTTTCGCCGTAGATCACCAGCGGGATGTCGTGCAGCAGCGCCATCTTGGGCGCCAGCGACTTCTGGCCGAACATGAAGGCCTGGAAGGGGTGAAACAGGTTGTCCACCGCCAGGCGCGTGAGCAGGCGGTGCACACGGCCGTTGGGCGTCATGAGGTAGTTGTCGAAGCCGGCATGTATCCAGGACTGGAAGTTCTTCCATCCCCAATCGGTGTGCAGGTGCGGCGCCCACGTCACCGTCAGCGGGTGCATGCCGAAGCGGGTCTTGAGGATGTGCGAGGCGTAGAAGCTGTCCTTGCCGCCCGAGCCGGGCAGCAGACAGTCATAACCGCTTTTGCTACGGAACTGGTCGCACAGCGCGGCCAAGCGGTCTTCGCGGTCTTTCCAGTCGATCGCACCATCGTGCTTCTGCTCGGCGAACCGGCAGGCGTCGCAGATGCCTTCGTCGTCGAAGTTGATGGTGGCCTTCTTGCTGGCCTTGGTGTGCTGGTATTCGACCGCCGAATTCGGCCGCTGGTTGGAGATCACGCAGCGCTTGCAGAAGTGCACGTAACGCGGCAGGCCGTACAGCACGCGCGCTTCGTCGTCGCTGGCGTCGAAGTCCGACAGGTTGACGGCAGCGGGGAAGGGGATCAGGGGCATGGGTGAAGAGGGGTGTCGCGACCTCCGATCCGGGATCAGAGGAGACGAATCTGTCGTTCGTCGGATTATAGAAATGCGGTGATCTGAGACAACACACGCTGCGTGGCCGGTGTGAGGTTTTGCGCCCTGCGGCGCGGGGTGGTGGCCCAACGGTCCAGCGCGGCCGGCAGGTTTTGCACCGAGGTAGCGGCATCAGCGATGCCGTAGCGGAGCAGCGGCATCGCCTCGTCAAAAACCGACCCAGTGACCTGGACCACGCGGCACCCCGCCAGATGGCCTTCTAACCCCACGGTGGAGGTCAGGGTCACGACGACGTCGCAGGCGTGCAGCAAGGCGGGGAGGGGCATGTCCTGGCCTGTGATAACGATGCGCTCATGCGCTGGCACTTTAGGTGGGGCTTCGCCCGCGCGCGGCCGTATGCACAACACGGCGTCTTTCTGCGCCAGCGTCCATTGCACCAGTTGCTGCAGCGTCCGCCCGGGCAGAGTCGGGTCGCCGGGACGGCCGTCGAAGGGGTGCACGGCCGGCTCGACCTGGGTGGGCCAGAGCAGCACGCGTCGATCACCCCAGCCGCGCCGCTGTCGCCACCGACGGCCGGCTGCGATGGCGTCGGGGGCGTTGAGGGCGTCGAAGCCGGGGTTGCCAGTTTCCACTACCTCGTCAGGTCGGCGGCCGGCAGTGATGAGGAAATCGCGCACCGCGGAGTTGAGCACGCAGATCCGGTCGGCATAACCAGCCTGGCCGATCCACCGCACCTCATCGATGGCGAACAGGTCCACCACGCACAACGCGGGCAGTCCTAGGCGGCCGGCGGCAACGATGGCGGCACGCTCGCCGCGCGGGGCGTTGGTGGCAACCACCACGTTCGGCCGCAGCACCTGCAGGACTCGGGTGAGCGTGCGCACCGGCAGAAAGGCCTGGCGTCCGCGGCGGCGGTATTCGGCTTCGGCGGCGGTAGTGCCAAGGTCGGCCTCCAGGTCAGCGTATGACAGACCCAGGTAGGCAGCAGATTCGTCAGGGTCGCCGACGGCGCCGCCCAAGTCCTGCACCAGTTGCCGGCCCCTGACCAGTGCGCTCTCGTCACCAGGCTGAACGAAGTCCTTGAACTGAACAACGTCGAGTTTGGCGGCACGAGCCACCGGGGCCGCGGTGGTCAGGGCCAGCACCACCGGCTGTGCCCGCCCGCTGGCCTGCAGGGCCTGCGCCACCGGGATCAGCATCTTGATATGGCCGCTACCATAGGCCACGAAAAGCACGCGTTTCATCTACCCAGTCAGGTGGCCAGGGCAGCGTGCCAAAGCGCCAGCGCTGCCAGCGCGCGCAGTTCGCGGGTGAAGTTGCAGCGTCCGTCGCTATGTCCGTCCAACATGGCCGTAACCGCGGCCGAATCGCATAGCTGCGCGATCACCTCGCTGCCGCTCAACGTATGGCGCAGCCAGCCACGCATCTCTCCTTTGAACCAATCCCCGATCGGCAACGTGAACATCTGCTTCTTACGATACGCCAAGTCCTCGCCAATGAGCGGCACTGCCGCCCGCTTGAACCAATGCTTTTTGTCGCCATCGGCAGAGAGCTTGGTCGCGCCGCGCGAGCGGAAGGCGAATTCCATGATCCGCCAGTCCAGAAACGGTGTTCGCGCCTCCAACCCAACCGCCATGCCCATCCGGTCGGGTTTGACCAGATTGTTCCCGGACAGCAGCAGCTGCATATCCAGATACAGCGCCTGGTTGATGCGATCGAAGTGACGTGCCTCGTCAAACCAGGGCGCAGCCGCCGCACTGAAGCTGTCGATATGCATGAGTTGCGCGCGCACCTCAGGCCGGTACAGCGCAGTCTTAGCGACAGGGCTAAAGAGCGAGATGCTGTCGAAGTACGCACGTTCAAACGCGTCTTGCGACAGGGTAGCCGCATCGGGCCGCGCAAAGAACTGCGCATACTTGTCGTAGCCCGCAAACAGCTCATCCCCGCCATCGCCGGTCAGCACCACCTTGACATGCTGGGCAGCCAGTTCGCTCACCCTCATTGTCGGCATGAACGATGCGTCGCCGTGCGGTTGGTCCAGATGGTAGAGAACCTCAGGCCAACGGCCCAGCATGTTGAGTTCCGCCACCTCCATCGTGTGGATGCAACCAAAGCGCCGCGCAGCCTGCGCTGCGTATGCCGATTCATCGTAGCGCGGATCTTCAAAACCGATACAGAACGTCTTGACAGGCTCTTTGACATGCCGCGCCATTAGGCCAACGACCGTACTGGAATCGACACCGCCTGAGAGGAAGGTGCCGAAAGGTACGTCTGCGCGCAAGCGGATACGGATTGCGTCATCGAGCAAGACCATGAACTCCTCGGCCCAATCTTCATAGGACTGATCCTGCTCACGTTGCTCTGCCAAACTCCACCACCGCTGGACATGCACATGCCCTGATCGCGTGTAACGCTGCCAGGTTCCAGGCATCACGTGACGGACTCCCTGAAAGGCCGTCCATGGCGGTGGAACGTAATTAAAGGTCAGGTAATGGTGGATCGCTTCCAGATCCATGTCCGGCTTGCGGTGCAAGGCTGGCCAGAGGGCTTTCAGCTCAGAGCCAAACACCATGCGACGTCCGTCGTCGTGCACATACAGTGGCTTCACGCCGATGCGGTCGCGCGCAAGGTACAACGCATCTTCGCGAGCGTCGTCGATGGCAATTGCAAACATGCCATTCAAGTGCCTCAGACACCCGATGCCATCACGCTCGTACAGCCGCAGAATCACTTCGGTGTCAGACTGTGTGTCAAGCCGCACACCTTGCGCACGCAACTCTGCTGCAAGTTCGACGTGGTTGAAGATCTCGCCGTTTTGCACCACACGGATGCGCCCGTCGTCCGATACAAACGGCTGTCGCCCGCCCGCTATGTCGATGATCGACAACCGCCGGTTGCCAACCGCCACACTGCGCGCGCGATCGTGGTGCATGCCTTGGTCATCGGGCCCTCGATGCACGAGCGTGCGCGCCATGGCTTGAAGCGCATCGTCAGCCAGCGCTTTTCCCGTGCGATCCCAGTAGCCCCAAATGCCGCACATGGTCAGTTACTCCCCCGGCCTGACAAACGCCTTGCGGTCCAATACATGATCGAAAGATCCATCCAAAGGTTGTGTTCTCGCACGTATCGCAGATCGAGTTCGATGCGCTGCGAATGCGAGCCTTCTGAGCGCAACAGCGCCTGCGCAAGTCCGGTGATACCAGGACGCACTGAGCAGCGTTCGATCCACTGCTCGTCGGTGTACAGGCTCCGCTGCAACGGGACATCAGGCCTGGGCCCCACCAGACTCATATCGCCCAATAGAACGTTGAGAAGTTGCGGCAGCTCATCGATGCTAGTGCGGCGCAAAAAACGCCCCACCCGTGTAATGCGGGGATCGTGGTCGGAAGTGAAGTAGGGACCGATGGCAGCAGCGTTCTTCACCATGCTTCGAAACTTGAACATCCCAAACTCACGCCCCGCCTTGCCGACACGCTGCTGTCGAAACAGCACCGGGCGCCCGGTTTCAAGAGCCACGGCCAAGGCAGCCGCCAAAAGCAGCGGCGACAGCAATACGAGCAGCACCAGGGAGACGACGACATCCACCAAGCGCTTGACCATCACGCGTCCCGACCAAGTTGTGCGCAAATGCGCTGCACGGTAGCGACCACCGCTTGGGCGTCTAACTGCGCTTGCGTTTTGCTGCGCACTACAAGTGCGCGTTCGGCCTCTCGCAGCTTGTGCACCTGCTGCTCAAACGACCCTCCCCCGTCAGCACGGTGAAACGTGCGCGACAAAATCACAGCGCCAGAGCCAAGGCGCAGGTGCTCTGCAAGGACCAGCCGCCCTGGTAGCAGGCCCTCGTCCAAGCGCGCAACGCCCCCAAAACCAAAGCGCAGACCTGCAGCGCGAACAGTCTGCGCTACAGATTCGACCACCCCCGAGGCCAGTGGCTCGAACATGAACCGCAGCCCCAGCGAGACGTGTAGATCGTTCAGTCCGATGAACACTTCTTCGAGTCCAGGGGTACCGACCCAACTGTCTAGACTGTGCAGGGCTCCCGCCGTCTCAAGCAATGCGACCACAGGGCAACGGCCATCGACAATGCGGCAGAACTCTTGCAGGGCAGCCGCATGTTCGAACATCGGCAACATCAGTAGGTCGCACCCCTGGTCCAGCACTGCATCGACCTCAGCTGCGGTACGCTCGTGTAGAGGGTTGACGCGTACCATGAGGCGCGAATGGCGCAGCACCGCACGGACACGCCCAACATCCTCCAAGACATGGCTGCTGATAAAGGTGCTGCGCCCTGCCTGGCGCTCGGCCTTTCCATGGCGCTCCAGGTCCACGAACAACCGCATGCTGGGCAGGCGGTCACAGCGTGCCGCAAACTCCGGGTCGTTGGTGATCTGAATGAGTTCGATCATGCGCGGCGGATTATGCGCGTACAGCCTTGCGAAGGGCGGCACTTGCCCACCAGCCGGCACCGGCAACTACCATTGCCGCGACACAGCCCACCAGCACGGCAAGCGACAGCGAAGTGTCTGCCACAGGCTGCCAGACCTGTCGAGATGCCCACGCCAGGAGCATGACCAGCATGGGCGTCGCCATTTCCTTGATGGGAAGCCAGGCCCGGCCGGGCAGGCCCAGTTGCAACCAAGCCACCAAGCCCACCACGCCGTACACCACATTGAGCGACCACATCAGTTGCTCAACATCGTCAAGCCCAGCGCTGGGCAACAACAGCAGTGCCAGCAAACCGACCATGTACGCCAGCACTACAGACTTGAGGCGATTGTGGGTCGCTAGAACTGTCAGAGCGACGGCTGTCATTGCCTGCGGCAACAAGCACCACGCCGCAGCAGCACTCCACGCGGCGATGCGCTCCAGACCAGATGCGTCCATGCGCCCCCAGCCAAACAGCAGTTGGGCCCAAGCAGGAGATGCGATCAGCAGCGCGGTGGCCGCCGCACAAGCAAGCGTCCAGGCCAATGCCAGAGCCGACCGAACCGTCTCGGCTGTGCGCACGGACGTCACGTCCTCTTTGGCCGCCGCTGCCACGTGCGGAAAAGCCAGCGCAGCGACCAATTGAATCGCAAGCACGAGCGGCAGTTCCACCAGCTTCCATGCATAGCTGAACGCAGCCAACGCCCCCTCTCCCTGAGCAGATGCCACGGAACGGGCCACCACTGGCAAAGCCAGTGGCAAGCCCGCTGCAGCCGCAGCCCAGAGCCACTGAGGCAGGCTGGGCCGAGGCACATGCACTGGGGAACAGGCAACATCGGCACTTGCATGTTTGGCGGCCTTGGCGATACGCGCAGATTGCCACCACAGACGGGCCAGCATTGCAACCACAAGACTCATCCCCAGAAAGGGCAGCGCCCAAGCCGTATCATCCGGATGCGCAGCAACGGCGATGCCTCCGAGCAAGGCCAGGTTGACCACCAAATTCGCCCCGTACAGCCCGATGAAGTCGCGCTCGTGCTGCAGGCGGGTGGACCACAACGAGGCCAGCAATGCCAGCGGCAGGGCAGCGGCACTCCACAGCAAGGCTTGCGCAGCCGCCTTGTGCCAGGTTGAAGGCAGACCTTCGGCCAATACGACACGCAGGGGCTCACGCCAGCAGGCCAAGGTCAGCGCAGCCACCAGCCCCCCAACCAGCAGCCAACGGGCCAGCCCCCGCTGGTGGTGCCGCACCGCATCGGCAGGCAGACCTGCCCATGCGGGCACCAGTACGTAGGCCATGGCGCCCGACAGCGCAAGACCGGCAATCCAGTCTGGCAAGGTCAGCATCAGCACAGCCACGTCTGCCATACCTGTCGTGCCAAAAGCCGCCGCCTGGGCCGATTCGCGCGCGAGACCGAGTACGCGACTCGCGAGCAGCAATCCCAGTGACAGCAGGCCAGCCTTGAGGAACATCGCGCCGATTATCTGGTTTTCAGGCGCGACGAGACCAGGAAACTAAAATCGACGGCTTTACCTTCACGCGCCCAAGTCTCATCGTATGTCCGACTCCGCCCAATCCCCTGCCAACGCGCTGCCCCATGCTGCGGCTGCCCACGACGACAACCAGCTCATCGCCGAGCGTCGCGAGAAGCTCAAAGCCTTGCGCGTGCAGCAGGCGAACGGTGGCCCGGTGGCGTTTCCCAACGACTTCAAACCACACCATCGGTCACATGCATTGCAGCAGGCATATGGGGAGCGCTCTGCCGAAGACCTGGAGGCCGCCGCCATTGTGGTCAGCGTGGCCGGGCGCATGATGCTCAAGCGCGTGATGGGCAAGGCGAGCTTTGCCACGGTGCAGGATGCCATGGGCCGCATCCAGCTGTACGTGACGCGCGATGCGCTGGGCGAGGACGTGTACGCCGCCTTCAAGCACTGGGATCTAGGCGACATTGTGGGGGCCGAGGGCACGCTGATGAAGACCAAGACAGGCGAGCTGTCGGTCAAAGTCACACGCCTGCGGTTGCTGACCAAGAGCCTGCGTCCGATGCCGGACAAGTTCCATGGCGTGCACGACCAGGAAGTGAAATACCGCCAGCGCTATGTAGACCTGATGACCGATGAGGCGGCTCGCAAGCGCTTCATGGCGCGCAGCCGGGCTGTGAGCGGAATCCGCGAATTCATGGTGGACCATGGCTTCCTGGAAGTGGAAACGCCCATGCTCCATCCGATTCCGGGCGGTGCCAACGCCAAGCCGTTCGTCACACACCACAACGCGCTGGAGCAGGATATGTACCTGCGCATCGCGCCCGAGTTGTACCTCAAGCGCCTCCTGGTCGGCGGCTTCGAGCGCGTGTTCGAGATCAACCGCAACTTCCGCAACGAAGGCATCTCGGTCCGGCACAACCCCGAGTTCACGATGATGGAGTTCTATGCGGCCTACTGGAACTATCAAGACCTGATGGAGTTCACCGAGCAGTTGATCCGCGACGCCGCCATGAAGGCCGTGGGCACGCTGCAGCTCACCTACCAGGGTCGCGAGGTGGACTTGGCCCAGCCGTTTGCGCGGCTGACCATCCGCGAAGCCCTCTACCAATACACCGAAGCAGGCGCCCATGTGGACGATGCAGCCTGGTTGATCGGCGCGCTGAAGAAGCTGGGGCTGTCGGAAGAAAAAGACCGCCTGTCCACCCGCACCCTGGCCGGTCTGCAGGTGCTCTATTTTGAAGAGACGGTGGAAGACAAGCTCTGGCAGCCGACCTTCATCATGGAGCACCCGACCGAAATTTCGCCGCTGGCGCGAGCCAACGATGCACGCCCCGAGGTGACGGAGCGCTTCGAGCTCTACATCACGGGCCGCGAGTTCGGCAACGGCTTCTCGGAACTCAACGACGCCGAGGACCAGGCCGCGCGCTTTCATGCCCAGGTGGCCGCCAAGGACGGAGGCGACGACGAGGCCATGTTCTACGACCACGACTTTGTGCGCGCGCTCGAATACGGCATGCCGCCCGCCGGTGGCTGCGGCATCGGCATCGACCGTTTCATGATGCTGCTGACCGACAGCCCCAGCATCCGCGACGTGATCCTGTTCCCCGCGCTGCGCCGCGAAATTTGACGCCCTGGGCGGCAGCGGCCGTGCACGCTGCTGCTCTGTCGCCCACCACACTGCGGCTTCTAGGAGCCTGTCGGACTTGGGAATCGTCGGCTGCATGCCAATGGCAAACGGGCCGCAGCATTCCATTTTCCGCCGTCTTTGGGCCCCATAGCCCCGCTATGGGGCTGCAAATACGGCGAAAACGGTCCTCGCTGGGGCTCATTTTCGCTTTCGACGCCCCAAGTCCGACAGGCTCCTAGGTTCAGCTGCCAGAGGGCAGCAACTCCAGCGCCTGCAAATACGCCGGATGCACCATCAGGTCATCCCAGGCCATGGGCAAGGTCTGCGGGAGCAGCGCCAGGCGGCGTGATTCGCTGGCGGGCGATGCGCTCCATCGGCCTTCGTCCTGGGCCTTCGCCAGGCCGTCGAGCAGTTCATCGAGCGCACACCCCTCGCCCAGGCTCTGATTGCACAACAGCACCAGGTCGCAACCGGCATTCAGCGCGGCCACCGCGGCGTCGGTGTAGCTGACCACGCGGCCACCCAGGCGGCGAGCGCCCTCCATGCTCAGGTCGTCGCTGAAGATGGCGCCGTCAAAGCGCAGTTGCTCGCGCAGGATGTCCTGTAGCCAGCGGCGCGAAAAGCCGGCCGGCAGCGCATCCACCTTGGGGTAGATCACGTGTGCGGGCATGACGCTGGTCAGGCTGGTGTGCAACCAGCCGTACGGGGCCGCGTCGTCGTGCAGGATGGCGCGCAGGCTGCGCGGGTCCACCGGTACCTCGGTGTGCGAATCGGCCCGCACGTGGCCATGCCCCGGAAAGTGCTTGCCGCAATTGGCCATGCCCGCCTGCAGCAGGCCATGCATCACGCTCTTGGCCAACAGCGCCACCACGCGGGGGTCGGCATGGAAGGCGCGGTCGCCGATCACGCCGCTGCGCGACGTGGCGCCGTCCTGCCAGTCGAGGTCGAGCACCGGTGTGAAGCTGAAGTCCACTCCGCAGGCCCGCAACTCGGCCCCCAGCACGTAGCCCAACGCCGTGGCGGCGTTGGTGGCACGCAAAGCGCCGCTGCCCTCGCGGGCCCGGCTGCCACGGCCGTCGTCGGCCCACAGCGCACCCAAAGCGCGCATGGGAGGCAGGTGCGTGAAGCCGTCGGTGCGAAAGCGTTGCACGCGCCCGCCTTCGTGGTCCACGCAGATCAGCAGGTCATCGCGCACAGCCTTGATGCTGCTGGTCAGCTCCAGCAGTTGTGCGCGGTGCTGCCAGTTGCGCGCAAACAAGATCACGCCGCCGGTCAGCGGATGCTGCAGGCGGCGGCGGTCGGTGTCGGTCAATTGGGTGCCGGCCACATCGAGGATGACGGGGGCGTGCTCCAAGGCAGTGTTCACAGTCATTTGCTACTATTTTGATAGCTATTCAATAAGCGGAGATAAGCACGAACTGCCATTTTGATGCAAGACCTCTACCACACAGAAACTGGCCGCGTAATCGCTTTCGTCGGTCACGCTCAGGTGGATCTGTAGGCAGCGGGCTTCGCACCAGTGCCGCAACTCACCGTGCAGGCGCACCCCCGGCTTGCCACTGGGCAGGTTGACGACTTCGCAATGCCGCCAGGTCATGGGCATGCGCATGCCCAGGCCAATGGCTTTGCTGAAAGCCTCTTTGGCCGAAAAGCGCGTGGCCAGAAAGCGCACGCCACGTTCAGGCCAGCGCGCGCTGCGCTGCTGCCAGGTGCGGTATTCGCCCTCGGCCAGCACCCGGACGGCGAAACGTTCGCCGTGCCGCTCCAAGCTCGCACGGATGCGCCGCACGTCACAGATGTCGGTGCCGATGCCGTAGATCATGGGGCCCGAGTCGCGCAGTGCAGGGGTCAGCCGGCAGCGTGCGGCGCGGCAAGCAGGCAGGCCAAGTAGGCGCGCACTGCGGCGGTGTAGCCCAACTCCAACGCATCGGCCACCAACGCGTGGCCGATGGAGACTTCGAGCAGACCGGGCACCTCACGCACAAAGGGCCTGAGGTTGTCACGATTGAGGTCGTGGCCCGCGTTCACGCCCAAGCCCACAGCCTGCGCGGCCTGCGCGGCGGCGCGGTAGCGGGCCAGTTGGGCTGCGGCCTGCGGGGTGCCCCAGGCGGCGGCGTAGGGCTCGGTATACAGCTCCACCCGGTCGGCGCCCACGGCACGGGCTGCGGCCATGGCGTCGGGCAGCGGGTCCATGAACAGGCTCACGCGCACGCCGAGCGCATGGCATTCGTCGATCAGCGGACGCAGGCGTTCGCCGTCCTGCGCAAGATTCCAGCCGTGGTCGCTGGTGAACTGGTCGGTGCTGTCGGGCACAAAGGTGGCCTGCTGTGGCCGTACGGCGCGCACAAAGCCCATGAGGTTGTGGAACGGATTGCCCTCGATGTTGTATTCGCGCCCGGGCCACTGCGCCAGCAGGGCCGCCAGGTCGTACACGTCGCCCGCGCGGATGTGGCGCTCGTCGGGCCGCGGATGCACGGTGATACCGTGCGCGCCCGCCTCCAGGCACAGGCGCGCGGCGCGCACCACATTCGGCACGTCCAGGTGGCGACTGTTGCGCACCAGCGCCACCTTGTTCACGTTGACCGACAGCGCGGTGGAGGCTGCGGAGGCAGAGGAAGATGAGGTCATAGGCTTTGAAGGTCTTTCATGAGCTGCCGCGTGCGCAGCAGGGCCGGGCCGCAATGGTATTGAAGCAGCGTGCGCAGCAGGGGTTTGAGTTCGGTCGACACCGGCGCGCAGGCACGCAGCACGGCCGCAAAGCCACCCTCGGGGACATCCAGCGCCTGCTGCAGGCCGTGCCACTGGGCCCCAGACAAGGCCACGCGGTCGGTGGAGGCGGCCTCGCGCAAACCGCCCTCGGGCACGAGCACGTAGGATTGGGCATCGCGCAAAGGGGCCAGCGTCAGCGTCTGCATGTCCAGGCTGGGCAGCAGTCCGACCTCGCGCAGCAGCACCAGTTCGAAGCTGCGCAACACGGGCTCCAGTGCCGCCGCTTGGTGATCGGCCAGCACGCGCACCACGGCAGCGTAGGCATCGAACAGCACGGGGTGCGGGTCGCCGCGCGCCAACAGGCGCAGCAGCAATTCGTTGAGGTACAGACCCGAGAGCAAGGCTTCGCCCGAGGGCATCACATGGCCACCAGCCCAATCGGCCGACTTGAGGGTGTGGATGTCGGCAGACTCGTCGCGTGCCATGGCGTAGCCCAGCCGTAGTGGCTGCAGCGGCAGCAGCACAGGGCGAAATACCGAGCTCGGCCGCTTGGCCCCCTTGGCCACCAGCGCCACACGGCCGTGGCTGCGGGTGAAAGCGTCGACGATGAGACTGGTCTCGCTCCAATCGTAGCTGTGGAGCACAAAAGCCGGTTCGTCGGCCACACGGCGCGGTGCGATGCGCGCCGCGCTCATGCCGGGCACCGTGCGCGCTGCATGTTCGCCTGCGGGATGGCGGCTCACTCGTAGCCGAAGGAGCGCACGCGCGCTTCGTCGTCGGCCCAGCCCGAACGCACCTTGACCCACAGTTCCAGGAACACCTTGGCACCCATGAGCTTTTCCAGCTCCTGCCGCGCCTCGGTGCCAATGCGCTTGAGCCGCTCACCCTTCTCGCCGATCACCATGGCCTTGTGGCTGTCGCGCTCGACCACAATGGTCGCGGCAATGCGCAGCATGCGCGCATGGGTCTTGCTGGCCTCCTCCTCGAACTTTTCGATGACCACGGTCGAGGTGTAAGGCAGTTCATCGCCGGTGAAGCGGAAGAGCTTCTCGCGCACGGTTTCGCTGGCCAAAAACTTCTCGCTGCGGTCGGTAAGCTCATCTTCGGCGTACCACCAGGCCTGTTCGGGCAAGTACTTGGCGCAGATGGCGTACAGGCGCTGCACGTCGGCCTTGTTCTTGGCCGACATCGGCACGAATTCTGCAAACGGGTGGCGCTCCTGCATGCCTTTGAGCCAGGGCGCGATCTCGGCGCGCCGGTGCACGGTGTCGAGCTTGTTGGCAATCAGCAGCGTGGGAATACCGGGCTTGAACAGCGACAGCACTTTGGCATCGGCCAGGGTGAAGTTGCCAGCCTCTACCACAAACAATATCAGATCCACATCGCCGATCGCGCCCATCACCGTCTTGTTGAGCGACTTGTTCAGCGCCGAGGCGTGCCGCGTCTGGAAGCCCGGCGTATCCACAAATACGAACTGCGTGTCGCCCAACGTGCGAATGCCAGTGATGCGGTGGCGGGTCGTCTGCGCCTTGCGCGAGGTGATGCTGATCTTCTGCCCCACCAGGGCATTGAGCAGCGTGGACTTGCCCACGTTGGGCTTGCCCACGATGGCGATCAGGCCGCAACGCTGCGGTCCAGTCGCTGCCGCTGCGGCGCTGGCAACAGGTGCCGCGCGTCCACTCGCGGCAGCCAGCATCGCGCCAATTTCATCGGGCGTCTGGACCGGCGCAGGGCTGGGCTTGGGGTCGGTGGGCTGGGTGGTCATGGATGCTGTGCTTTCAAGGTTTCGAGCATGGCGGCAGCGGCCGCCTGCTCGCCCGCACGGCGCGAACCGCCGCTGCCGCGCCGGGACAGGCCCAGTTCCGGGATCTCGCATTCGACCTCAAAGATCTGGCGATGCGCAGCCCCCACAGTCGCTGCCACGCGGTACTGCGGCAGTTTCAGGCGGCGGCCCTGCAACCATTCCTGTAGCGCCGTTTTAGGGTCTTTGGTGGCCGCCTGCATCTGCGGGTTGATGTCCACACCGTCGTACAGGCGGTGAACCAAGGCCTCGGCGGCGGCGTATCCGGCGTCCAGATAGACGGCTCCGATCACGGCCTCTAGTGCATCGGCCAGGATGGAAGGCCGCTGCGCGCCGCCGGAACGGGTCTCGCCTTCGCCCAACCGCAGCAGAGAAGGCAACTGCAGTCGCAAGGCAATTTGGTGCAACGTATCTTGCTTGACCAAATTGGCACGCACGCGCGAGAGCTCGCCTTCTGAGAGGCTGGTCAGCCGCTGGTAGAGCAATGCCGATACCGCCAGATTCAGCACCGAATCGCCCAAAAATTCCAGCCGCTCGTTGTGGTCGGCCGAGAAGCTGCGATGCGTCAACGCCCGCTGTAGCAGGGCTGCGTTGCCAAAGGCATGCTGCAGACGCCGCTGCAGCTCGGCATGGGTAGGAGAAACAGGCACCTAGTTCGTCTGCGCTTCAAAGCGGTAGACCAAAAAAGCCGGACCCGCGAGCGGAATCTCGCGCGAGTACTTGAATTTGACAATCACCTTGTCGCCCGCCTTGCTGATCTCAAGGTCCGAACCACGGATGGAGTTGATGTTGTCGATGGCAGCCGAACGGTCGAACTGTGCGCGGATCTCCGCGACAGAGCCGGCCAGCTTGGCCTTCTCGATGGCCCGTTTGGCCGCATTGAACTCAACGAACATGGGCACCGATTGCCCACCGATCGCAAACACTGCAACGGCAGCCACGCCGATCAGCACCAGACCAATAAAAGAAAGGCCGCGCTGGCGTGCACGGCTGCCCCACTGATTGATTGTCATGCTCACCCCTCTCCTTGAATGGCATCCCTGTAAGGAACACATGCTCCGTCAATTGAACGAGCCAATCCGGCGCAAGTCGCCGAAATTCATCCACACGAAAAACGCCTTGCCCACGATGTTCTTCTCAGGCACAAAGCCCCAGTAGCGGGAATCCAGCGAATTATCCCGGTTATCGCCCATCATGAAATAGTGCCCTTCCGGCACTTTGCACACCACCCCCTCGACGCTGTAGCGGCACAGATCGCGATGCGGGTGCTCGGTCACACCCTGCACGAAGGCAGGCGCATCTGGGTTCACGATGATGCGGTGCGTGCGCTCGCCCAGGTGCTCTTCGTACTGTTTGAAGTAGCGCATGCTGCCTTCGTCCAGAAAGTCCGGCAGTGCCTGGGTTTCGACCGGCTTGCCATTGACCGTCAGCCGCTTGTTCAGATACGCCACCTCGTCGCCCGGCAAACCCACGACGCGCTTGATGTAGTCCATATTGGGCTGCGGCGGATAGCGGAACACCATCACGTCGCCACGCGCCGGAGCTGTGCCTTCCGTGATACGGGTGTGAATCACCGGCAGCCGCAGCCCGTAGGCGAACTTGTTCACCAGGATCAAGTCGCCGACCCGCAAAGTGGGGATCATCGAACCCGACGGAATCTTGAAGGGCTCGAACAGGAACGACCGCAGCACAAACACCGCGGCAATGACCGGAAACAAACCCGCCGTCCAGTCAAGCCACCAGGGTTGCGCCAGAAGACGCGCACGGCCGTCCTCCACATCCACATCCACTTTCTGGATGCCCATCCGGTCCAGCTCTGCGCGGCGCTGGGCAGCAGCGTCCACCAAAGCCTGTGCAGCACGACGCCGCTGAGGCAGGAAATACAAGCGCTCGGCCAGCCAATAGCCCCCTGTGACCACAGTTGCAAGGAACAGCAGCAACGCGAAGTTGCCTTCCAACATCCCAAGATACCAGGCCCCCAGGTAGCCCGCGAAAGCCGCCAGCAAGGCGGCCGTCAACCATTGCATCGCTTGCATCAATCCTCCACCTGCAAGATGGCCAGGAACGCTTCCTGGGGCACCTCGACCGACCCGATCTGCTTCATGCGCTTCTTGCCCGCCTTCTGCTTTTCGAGCAGCTTGCGCTTGCGCGTGATATCACCACCGTAACACTTGGCAAGCACGTTTTTGCGCAGCGCCTTGATGGTCTCCCGCGCGATCACGTTGCCGCCAATCGCAGCCTGGATGGCCACGTCGAACATTTGCCGCGAGATGATCTCGCGCATCTTGGCGGCCACAGCGCGGCCTCGGTACTGGGCCTGCGAACGGTGCACGATGATGGAAAGCGCATCGACCTTCTCGCCGTTGAGCAGCATGTCAACTTTCACCACATCCGACGGACGGTACTCCTTGAATTCGTAGTCCATCGAGGCGTAACCGCGGCTCACCGATTTGAGCTTGTCGAAGAAGTCGAGCACGATTTCGCCCAGCGGGAGCTCATAGGTCAGCATAACCTGGCGACCGTGGTACGCCATGTTGAGCTGCACCCCGCGCTTCTGGTTGCACAGCGTCATCACAGGGCCTACATAGTCCTGGGGCATGTACAGATGCACCGTCACAATGGGCTCGCGAATCTCTTGGATCCGCCCTTGATCCGGCATCTTGGAGGGGTTCTCCACCATGATGACTTCACCGTCACCGCGCACCACTTGGTACACCACGCTGGGGGCCGTCGTGATCAGATCTTGGTCGAACTCGCGCTCAAGCCGCTCCTGCACGATCTCCATGTGCAACAAACCCAGGAAGCCGCAGCGAAACCCGAAGCCCAGCGCCTGCGAAACCTCGGGCTCAAAACGCAGGGCCGCATCGTTGAGTTGGAGCTTCTCCAAACTGTCGCGCAGCGCGTCGTATTGGTTGGCTTCGGTGGGATACAAACCGGCAAACACCTGCGGCTGCACCTCCTTGAAACCCGGCAGCGCCTCGGCCGCAGGCCCCAGGTTGTTGGGCAGCTTTTTCTCCAACGTGATGGTGTCGCCCACCTTAGCGGCCTTGAGCTCCTTGATACCGGCGATGACGTAACCCACCTCGCCCGCGTGAAGCACGTCGCGCGGCTGGTTCGCCGGCGTGAAAACACCCAGACTGCCCGCCTCGTAAGCAGCCCCCGTGGCCATGAGCTTGATGCGTTCGCCTTTGTGCAGGCTGCCATCCACCACGCGCACCAGCATGACCACGCCCACATAGCTGTCGAACCAGCTGTCGATGATCATCGCGCGCAGCGGCGCCTGCGCGATACCGCGTGGGGGGGGCACCTTGGCCACAATCATCTCGAGGATTTCCTCAATCCCCATGCCCGTCTTGGCCGAGCACGGCACAGCCTCCGACGCATCGATGCCGATGACATCTTCCACCTCCGCTTTGGCGCGGTCAGGGTCCGCCTGCGGAAGATCCATCTTGTTGAGCACGGGGAGCACTTCCACCCCCAAGTCCAGCGCGGTGTAGCAATTGGCCACCGTCTGGGCCTCCACGCCCTGGCTCGCATCCACGACCAGGAGAGCGCCCTCGCAGGCCGACAGGGATCGGCTCACTTCATACGAGAAGTCAACATGGCCCGGGGTGTCGATGAGGTTGAGGTTGTACACCTGCCCATCCCGCGCCTTGTACTGCAGCGCGGCCGTCTGCGCTTTGATGGTGATTCCACGCTCTTTCTCGATGTCCATCGAGTCCAGAACCTGGGCTTCCATCTCACGCTCAGCCAGCCCACCGCAGCGCTGGATCAGCCGATCGGCGAGCGTCGACTTGCCATGGTCGATGTGCGCAATGATGGAAAAGTTTCTGATGTGCTTCATCCGCAAACCGCTTCAAACAAAGAGAAAACTGCGCCGTTCCACAAGAAAAAAGGGCGCGTCGAGTGGCGACGCGCCCTGAACCAACAATCAGAGGCAACTGCGATGGTTGGATCTTCATTGTAGGCAAAAAGACCGCTCCCCCAAGCCCTTAGGAGCTCTCGGCGCGGGGAATACGAGGCTTACGCCCACACCAAAATCCACAGGTTATCCACAATTTGTGATGACATCTGTGGACGAACATGTGGATCTGCTGTGCAAGACCTCTGCATCGCCGTCTTGGATTTCGCAATGCGGAGCTTCAGCGCTCGTTCATAGCCACCAGTCAGAAGACTGGACTCCATTCTATCGAATCGCTTGAAGCCCGCTGTTGCGCGCGGATCTTCAGCGCGCTGGTCGAATCAGCGCGTACTGGACCCAGTCGCCTCGACGGAACAGAACGTTGATTGGCTTGTTCCGATCCACCTTGGCCAGCACCGCTTCAAACTCCTTCAGGTTGGAGATCTCGGTGTTGGCGATCGCCAGAATCACGTCGCCCTCGCGCAAGCCTGCGCGTGCCGCAGCCTCGGTCGCCGCAGAGACCAGCACACCGCCGCGAATCTTGAGCTCCTTGCGCCGGTTCTCGGTCAGTTCTGCCACGGCCAGGCCCAGTTGCTGCGCTGCGGCAGAGGCCTTGGGCTTCTCGTCCCGTTCAGCCGCTTTGGCCACTGGCTTGTCGGGCTCCACTTCTGCCACGGTCAGGCTCAGGTCCTTGCTGGCTCCACGGCGAAACACCGTGACCGTACTGCGGTTGCCTGGCTTGGTGTTCCCGACGGCGCGCGGAAGGTCCGCCACTTTGTCAATTGGCTTGCCGTCAAAGCGCGTAATGATGTCACCCGCCTCGACACCGGCCTTGTCCGCAGGCGAACCTGATTCGACGGCCGTAACCAGCGCCCCCTGGGGCTTGCCCAGCCCGATGGACTCTGCCACGTCTTTGGTGACAGGACCGATCTGCACACCGATCCGCCCCCGCGTGACCCGGCCGTTGACACGGAGCTGGTCGCTGACCCGAATGGCCTCATCCATGGGAATGGCAAATGAGATGCCCATGAAGCCTCCAGAGCGCGAATAAATCTGGCTGTTAATGCCAATGACCTCGCCACGCATATTGATCAGCGGGCCACCAGAGTTCCCCGGATTGATCGCCACGTCCGTCTGGATAAAGGGCAGGTAGTCCCCCGTGTCGCGCTGCTTGGCGCTGACGATACCCGCCGTCACGGTGTTTTCCAGGCCGAATGGCGAACCGATCGCCACCACCCACTCACCCACCTTCAACCGACTGACGTCACCGACCCGCACCGCAGGCAAGCCGGTGGCCTCGATCTTCACCACGGCCACGTCGGTGCGCTTGTCTGCCCCGACGATCTTGGCCTTGAACTCACGCTTGTCGGCCAGCGTCACGATGACCTCGTCCGCACCCTCAACAACGTGGGCGTTGGTCATGACATAACCATCGGCCGTAAGAATGAAGCCCGAGCCCACGCCGCGCGGTTGCTCGTCGTCCGGGCGCTGAGGCCTCTGCTGACGCGGCACATTCGGAATCGGCACACCAAAACGCCGGAAAAACTCCAGCATCTCCTCGTCCACCGCCCCAGCCCCTTGCCGACCAGGCGTCCCGCGCTCAATGGTGCGGATATTTACCACGGAGGGCCCTACCTGCTCGACCAGTTCGGTGAAGTCCGGCAAACCGCGCACCATCGGGGTTTGGGCCTGGACAGCGGTCACAGGTGCCAAAGTGGCCGTACCGATCAGCACGCCCGCCAGCAACGCGGCAGGCAACGCATTCACATTCCATTTGTACCAAGGCATCGCTTACCTTTCATAAACGGCGGACACAGCCCGCCTTGCAACACGATGTGTCTGAGAAGAAAACTGCACGGATTTGGTTCCCACCGCATGCAGCGAAAGAAATCAGCGCACTCGCTCGATGTGATCGGCGAAGGCTCGCAAGGTAGCCACCGGCACCTCACCCACCACAGTCGTCCAGGCATCGCCCTTCACGCGCTGCGCCCACAAGTGGGTGGCTCCAATGGATGCAGTCTGCACCTTGTCTACAGGCCGCTGCGGCGGCAGATCTTCCAGAAACACCGATACGGAAGCCAGACCGTCCGAATACACGCACTGCAGCACGGATGCCGTCTCGTCCTTCTGGGCCGCTTGCCGCAAGAAGCATCCCAGAGACACAAACCCCGGGGGGGCCTGGCGCAACGCCCAGCCTTCTGTTTCCGCCGCCGTGCGGCGGATGCGGAGAGTCTCGATCTGAAAGCCTTGAAAGCTTTGGACAGACTGAAGCAACTCTTCGGCACGCACTGGCGCTTGCAGATCCAGTTGCGAGAACGCGGTCTGCTCCAGCACCTGCCCATCGCGCCCCACCGTCTGCAGCTTGAGCACGAGGCCGCTATCGCGCTCTATCCAGAAGCGGTACCCGAACCGCCACGCATCCTGCGGCACGAACGCCACGCCGTCTGCCATGGCACCGGCCACACGCTCGCTTCCCAGCAGCTTGACGCCGTAATGCTGAGACACAGCCCCCCCAGACAACAGGGGAACCACCGGAAATCCGCGCGCAGGTGCTCTAGGCTCTACGCGCACAGTGCGCGCCTGCAAATTGAACGTACGGACCTCGTCGCCGTGGCGAAACACCACCCGTGGCACACCGGTCTGGGGCTCGACGCGCACCACCGGCAGACCACCGACGCACGCATGCCACATGCGCGAACTGGTCATGGCGCCCGATGCCGCAGAAACCACTAACGTACCAGCATAGGTCCGGGCGCATGGGTCTGCACGCATGCGTTCTACCCACTGGGCGGCATCAAGCTTGGGAAGGGCTCGTTCGATCCCTTGGGGGGATGAAGCCGGCCCGAACTGCGGGGACTGGGCTGGAGCGCCGACGGGCAACAGCAAAGCCCACAGCCCCCCTGCCCAAGCCAGTGTGCGGAAACGGCGCACACATTGCATTGCTGAGGTCTCCAGATCAGCGACCAGAAGAATCGAACGTTGCGTTGCGCAGGAAACCGGCGGGCATCTGCAGCGTATTGGTGTTGCCGAACTGCTTGTGGGCAGCCAGGAGTTCATCCAGGCGCGGGTCGCGCAGCATGACCTGCTGCCCGTCAGCGCCTTCCGCCATGACCACCGTCGCTGGCGGAGCGGCAGTCGGAACCGTAGCTGGGGTCGCAGAGGCCATGACCGGCCCCGCACCGGAAGATGCCCCTTGTAGACCCCATGCGGCCCATCCGACGACCGCCACCACCGCCGCAGACGCCAGACCTGCGATGAACTTCCAGCGAAACACCGAGGCGTTGGCAGCCTCTGTCGTCGGGGCGACGGCTCCAATGTCTGCCACCGGCAAGGCGGAAGGCAGGATTGCTTCCTTTTGCAGACGCTCGCGCAGGCCCAGCACAAAGCTCGCATCCGGTTGCCGTGCCAGGTCATCAGAGCGCATCACATCCCCGATCAGGTGGTACAACTCCCAGGTTCGGACGGCTTCTGGATCGCGCAGAACTTCCCACGCCTGCCCATGCTCGGCGAGGGGCAGTTCGCCATCCATCCAGGCCGACAGTTGTTCGCGCTTGCTGAGATCGTCCATCTTCATCACCACATCCACGAGGGCTCTGCGAAGGCAGAGCACACTTACCAGCGCTTGCCCGACTGATTCTCCAGCAGGGGGCGCACCCGGGCCGAAATCGCTTCCCGTGCCCGAAAAATCCGCGACCGCACGGTCCCGATGGGGCATCCCATGGCAGTGGCGATCTCTTCATAACTCAAACCTTCGATCTCGCGCAGCGTCACGGCCTGGCGCAGATCCTCGGGCAACGCCTCCATGGCAGCATTCACCGCCTGGGCGATTTCCTGGGCCGCCAACACCGTCTCCGGTGTCTCGTCACTGGTTAGTTCATGTCCAAGACGGGAAGTTTCATCCTCGTCGTCGGCTGAGCGGAGCGCGTTCTCTGACACCACAGGATTGCGCTTCATCTCCAGCAGCGCCTTCTTGGCCGTATTGACAGCAATCCGGTAGAGCCAGGTGTAGAACTGCGCCTCCCCACGGAACTGGTGCAAGGCCCGGTAGGCCCGAATGAAGGTCTCCTGGGCGATGTCTTGCACCAGATCCGCATCGCGCACCATGCGGGCAATCAGGCGCTCGATACGCCGCTGGTACTTGATGACCAGCAACTCATACGCCCGCAGGTCGCCAGCGATGGTCCGCTCGACCAGTTGATGGTCGGTATCGACAGGGGTGGGGGACGAGGGTTCGGTCATGAATCAGGGGGGCAAGGCCCCAATCCCACGGGCCACCGCCCTTGCATCGTCAGGCATGCCCAGTTTGGGGCGGAAATATAACGCACGGCGCAAGTCCGTCCAGTGCTGCGGATCCGCACGACGGTCCAGCAAACACCAAACGCGCAGACCATACCCAAGCCAGAGCGCAGCCCATATGAACGATTGGCCATCCCAGACACATTCCGGGGGGCGAAGCAATATCTGTCCATCGACTGCTGCTTCGCCTGCACCCGCGGCTGGATAAAAGCGCCACTCCGCCCCATCCCAGCCCAGCCAGCCCCTTGGATGATGGCGCCAGGCCCTTGTCGCTGCGGCAGCAGCGCACAGCCACGCAGCTAGCCCTAGGCCCGCAGCCATCCAGGGCCAGCGGTGTGCGCCCAACCAGCACCAGGCAACCAATAACAGCGCAGACAGCGCTGCAGGTACGCACAGAAAGGCGAGGAAGAGACTCCCCGGGCGCACAGGAAAGCGCACCGCTGGCGGTGCGTGTAACACGGGAGGAATCATCCTCGAATCGGCAGTGGGCCGCTTGCTACGCAGCGAAAGCCTCGGTGCATCCACACCGGGTGCATGCGGCGGCGCTCACCCCTTCGTGCGCGGCGCTTCGGATGCGCTGGGCTGGCGTTTCTAGGAGCCTGTCGGACTTGGGGCGTCGAAAGCGAACATGAGCCCCAGCGAAGACCGTTTTCGCCGTCGATTCCCAAGTCCGACAGACTCCTAGGATCATGGAACCGGCGATGGCGACCGCACACCCCGCAGGCATACGCCTGCCACAGCGGCATGGCAGCGCCTTGCTCAGACGCGCTTGAACACCAGCGTACCGTTGGTGCCACCAAAGCCGAAATTGTTCTTCACCGCGACTTGCAGGGCTTGCTCGCGCGCGGTGTTCGCACAGTAATCCAGATCGCACTCGGGGTCTGGATTCGTGAGATTGATGGTCGGCGGGATCACCTGGTGGTGCAGGGCGAGCACGGTGAACACGCTTTCGACGCCACCGGCACCACCTAGCAGATGCCCGGTCATGGACTTGGTGGAACTCACCACGATGTTGCGAGCATGCTCACCCAGCGCGGCCTTGATGGCGTTGGTTTCGTTCACGTCGCCCAGCGGGGTTGAGGTGCCGTGCGCATTCAGATAGTCCACCTGGTCGGCATTGATGCCGGCGTTGCGCAGGGCGTTGAGCATGGCGCGGCGAGGTCCATCCATGTTAGGGGCTGTCATATGGCCAGCATCGGCGCTCATGCCATAGCCCGCCAGTTCGGCATAGATCTTGGCACCTCGGGCCTTGGCATGCTCGTACTCTTCCAGCACCAGCACCCCCGCGCCTTCGCCCAGCACGAAGCCATCGCGCTCTTTGTCCCAGGGCCGCGAGGCAGCCTGGGGATCGTCGTTGCGGGTGGACAAGGCACGCATGGCAGCAAAGCCGCCGATGCCCAGAGGCGACACGGTGGACTCCGCCCCGCCAGCGACCACCACATCAGCATCACCGTACTCGATCAGACGGCCGGCTTCGCCGATGCAGTGCAACCCGGTGGTACAGGCCGTCACCACCGACAGGTTCGGCCCCTTGAAGCCAAACCGCATAGACACATGCCCCGCCACCATGTTGATGATGGAGGCGGGCACAAAAAATGGGGTGATCCGACGAGGCCCACGCTGCACAAGCTCCGCGTGCGTGTCCTCGATCAGGGGCAGGCCGCCGATGCCAGAGCCGATCACGCAACCGATGCGCGCAGCCAGGTTTTCGCCCAGTGCCTCCCCGGTCGGAAGACCTGCGTCCTGGACGGCCTGGCTGGCCGCGGCAATGCCGTAGTGGATGAAGGTGTCCATAGAGCGCGCTTCTTTGGCGCTGACATAGGACTCCAGGTCAAAGCCCTTGACCTCGCCCGCAATCTTGCAGGAGAAGTTCGACGCATCAAACTTGGTGATGCGATCGATGCCGGAGCGTCCGGCAAGCAGGCTGGCCCAGGCATCGGCCACCGTGTTGCCCACGGGACTGATACAACCCAGGCCGGTCACGACGACGCGACGACGGCTCATGCGGAAAAACCTCTGTGGATCGCAGAAGGCGACTGGCGCCTTCAGGCCTTTTGGTGGGCGAGTGCGTAGTCGATCGCGTTTTGCACGGTCGTGATCTTCTCGGCGTCTTCGTCCGGGATCTCGATGCCGAACTCATCTTCCAAGGCCATCACCAGTTCCACTGTGTCGAGCGAGTCAGCGCCCAGATCGGCCACGAAAGCCTTCTCGTTGGTCACTTGAGACTCCTCTACACCGAGTTGCTCGGCAATGATCTTTTTGACACGTGCTTCGATATCGCTCATGGTTTCCCTCTGGGGGTTGTGAATGGATCCGCGATTCTAGCCGGTTAAGGAATCAACTCTAAACGGCCCGCCGCCCGGATGAACCGGCGTTAACTTTCACTAATTACATGTACATGCCGCCATTGACGTGCAACTCCTGCCCCGTCACGTAGCCGGCACCAGGCGATGCGAGGTAGGCTACCGCGTGCGCGATGTCCTCGGGCGTGCCCATGTGGCCCAGCGGAATCTGCGCATTGAGCGCCTTTTGCTGCTCTTGCGGCAGCGCGGCCGTCATATCGGTGGCGATAAAACCCGGTGCCACGCAGTTGACCGTGATGCCACGGCTACCCAGTTCGCGGGCCAGGGCGCGCGTCATGCCAGCTACGCCGGCCTTGGCCGCCGCGTAGTTGGCCTGCCCCGGGTTGCCCGAGGCGCCGACCACGCTGGTGATGCTGATGATGCGTCCAAAGCGCTGCTTCATCATCGGACGGATGGCCGCGCGGCTGACTCGGAACACGGCCTTGAGGTTGGTGTCGAGCACGGCATCCCAGTCCTCGTCCTTCATGCGCATGGCCAGCGTGTCGCGGGTGATGCCGGCGTTGTTCACCAGCACGTGCAAGCCGCCTTGCTTCACAAGCTGGTCGATCAGGGCCTCCACGGCGGGCGCATCGTTCACGTTGAGCATGACGCCACGGCTGCCCGGATAGGCGGCCAGAGCCTCGCTGATGCGGGCCGCACCGTCTTCGGTGGTGGCGGTGCCTACCACTTGGTAGCCGCGGGCTGCCAGTTCGCGGGCGATGGCAGCGCCGATGCCACGGGACGCGCCGGTGACCAAAGCCACCTGAGGGGTCGAAGGGGCAGAGGAGGTCGTCGTCATGCCAGAAGCTCCAGGGTTTCGGCCAAAGTTGCGCGGTCGTATACGGCTGCGCCCACCAGTTCGGGGTCGATGCGCTTGGTCAGGCCCGCCAGCACCTTGCCGGGACCGCATTCGATGACATGGGTCGCGCCTCGCGCCTTGAGCGCGTGCACGCACTCGACCCAGCGCACAGCGCCGAACGCCTGGCGCACGAGCGCATCGCGAATGTCGTCGGCGCTCTCGCGCACCGCCACGTCCACGTTGTTCACCACCGGAATCTGCGGAGCCTGCAGGCTCAGGCCCGCCAGGGCTTCGCGCAGCTTGTCGGCAGCGGGCTT
>JBKBUN010000118.1:0-9892 GCA_046289925.1 Burkholderiaceae bacterium
GCCGGGGGATGTGGAGCAGGCCGACGTGGCAGGCTGGATTCCCGGCTGGGCACCCATCGCGCGCCAGCGCCTGCCTTTTTCCGCCGTGCTGGTGGGCAGCCGCAACGACCCCTACTGCCGCTTTGAGCGCGCCCAGGCCTTGGCCAGCGATTGGGGCGCACGCTTCATCGACGCGGGCGAGCGTGGGCACATCAATGCCGAATCCGGGCTGGGTGACTGGGATGAGGGGCGGGCCTGGCTGCAAGAACTTATAGAGAGGGATACGTGATGGGTGGTCAGAGAACTGTGGTCAAGTTGGAAACCGAAGAGCCCACTTTGCGGCTGGCTGTCTTAATCGACGCCGACAACGCCCAGGCTGCCGTTATTGAAGGTTTGCTCGCCGAAATTGCGAGGTATGGTGAAGCAGCGGTGCGGCGCATCTATGGCGATTTCACTTCTCCCGCTAGTGCGTCCTGGAAAAAGGTTTTGAACCAGCATTCCATCAAACCGGTCCAGCAGTTCGCTTACACCACAGGTAAAAATGCTACCGATAGCACGATGATCATCGATGCGATGGATTTGCTTTACACACGTAAATTTGATGGCTTCTGTTTGGTGACGAGTGATAGTGATTTCACGGGGCTGGCGGTTCGGCTGAGAGAAGAAGGCCTCACCGTTTTTGGTTTTGGCGAAAAGAAAACACCAGAACCATTCCGCAACGCGTGCCACAAGTTTGTATTCACCGAAATTTTTCGCCCATCGGTTCCTGCCTCCGCGCCTCCGGCCCAGCAGGGAGCCCAAGCTCAACTGCCTGAATCCCCGGCGCTATCTGTGTCGGTGACCACTTCTCTCACAGAGGGCTCGGCTCAAGTCTTTCCTCGTGAGTTCGTGATGCAAGCGCTGGAAAGTTCTGTTGACGATTCTGGTTGGGCGCACTTGGGCACGTTTGGCAGTTATCTAACCAAGCTCCAGCCAGACTTTGATTCGCGGCATTACGGTTTTAAAAAGCTCTCGGACTTGGTTAAAGCCAAGACCGATCTGTTTGCAACGGAAGAGCGCACAGCGCCTGGTTCGCAGCAGAAAGTCTTGTACTTGCGAGCGCAAGCTCCCACAGCGATTAAGTAAGGAAAGCATGGTCACCAAAAAACCCAAGGGCCTCGGCCGCGGACTCGAAGCCCTGCTGGGCCCCAAAGTGGCCGAGGCGACCGAGCAGACGCAGGCCGCCCATGCAGGCCTGCCCAGCAGCCTGCGCCTGGACGACATGGTGCCCGGCATGTACCAGCCGCGCACGCGCATGGATGAGGGCGCGCTGTACGAGCTGGCGGAGAGCATCAAGGCCCAGGGCATCATGCAGCCCATCCTCGTGCGCCGCCTGGCCGAGGGCGCGCATGCCGGCAAGTACGAAATCATCGCCGGCGAGCGGCGTTTTCGCGCGGCGCGGCTGGCGGGCCTGGCCGAGGTGCCCGTGCTCGTGCGCGAGGTGCCCAACGAGGCTGCCGCCGCCATGGCCTTGATCGAGAACATCCAGCGTGAAGACCTCAACCCGCTCGAAGAAGCGCAGGGCCTGCAGCGCCTGGTGCGCGAGTTTGGCCTCACGCACGAGCAGGCCGCGCAGGCCGTGGGCCGCTCGCGCAGCGCGGCCAGCAATCTGCTGCGCCTGCTCAATCTGGCCGAGCCGGTACAGACCATGCTGATGGCGGGCGATATCGACATGGGCCATGCGCGCGCGCTGCTGGCGCTCGACCGTGCGGCGCAAATCACGGCTGCCAACCAGATTGCCGCCAAGAAGCTCTCGGTGCGCGAGGCCGAGGCGCTGGTCAAGAAGATCGGCGCTGAGTTCAGCCTGGTGCCGCAAAAGCCCAAGAAGGAAAAGTCGCGCGACCTGCGCCGCGTCGAAGAAGAGCTCTCCGACCTGCTGACCGCCGAGGTGGAGGTGCGCGTGAAAAAGCGCGTCAAGCGCAACGGCCGCGTCGAAGAAATGGGCGAGGTGGCGATCCAGTTCGGCTCGCTGGACGCGCTCAACGGCCTGATCGAGCGCCTGCGCAATACGGCCTGAGCGCAGCCGCTGGGCCAACCGAGGAGTCTGTCGGACTTGGGAATCGTCGGCTGCAAAATGGACCGCTGGGGCTCATTTTCGCTTTCGACGCCCCAAGTCCGACAGACTCCTAGAAACCGCAGTGGACCGCTTGTTCACACTGAAAAGTGCATATGTCCGTTGAAGTTGCGCCTTGTGGGCACACTCAGCTTCTGGCTGAAAGCGCTATGCGCCCGCCAGCACCATGCTCGTCTCGCCTTGCCTGGCGCGCCGATCACGGCACGGGCGGGTGCATCCAACGGTGGTTGCTAGGTTGAACATGCCGCACCGCTGGCCCTGGCCGCTGCCCGCGCTCTTGGCCTGGGCGCTGTGCTGGGGCGCGTTTGCGCTGCTGCTGAGGGTGTTGCCGCCGCTGGCCGCGCTGGGCCTGGCCAGCGCGCTGGGCGTGGCGGCCAGCGGCTGTGCCGCGGGCTGGTGGCGGCGCACGCTGGTGGCGGCAGGGTTTCCGCTGTCGCTGGCGCTCTCGGGCGTGGTGGCGTTTCCAGCATGGGCCTGGTTACTGCCGCTCGCGCTGTTGTTGCTGCTCTACCCGTTCAACGCCTGGCGCGACGCGCCGCTGTTTCCTACGCCGCGCGACGCACTGGTGGGTCTAGCGGCCGTGGCCCCGTTGCACGCTGGGGCGCGCGTGCTCGACGCCGGGTGCGGCCTGGGCCACGGCTTGCAGGCGCTGCGCGCGGCGTATCCGCAGGCCCGCCTCGCGGGCATTGAATGGAGCGTGCCGCTGTGGGCCTTGTGCGCGCTGCGCTGTCCTTGGGCTCAGGTGCGCCGCGCCGACATGTGGACGGCCGACTGGCGCGGGCAAGATCTGGTGTACTTGTTCCAGCGCCCTGAAAGCATGGAGCGCGCTGCTGCCAAGGCGCAGGCCGAGCTGGCTGCAGGTGCATGGCTCGTGAGCCTCGAATTCGCCGTGCCCGGACGGGTGCCCCATGCGCAGTTGCTGGCGGGCAGCCGTCCGGTGTGGGTGTACCGCCTGCCCCTGCGTACGGAGGGTTGACATGAGGCCAATGCGACAGGTCAAACGGATGCTCAGCGGTGGCCAATTTTGCTACATTGCCAGCCGGGCCATGCCAGCGGCTTGTGCCCGGCCGACACCACAAACCGCCGCCGGCCCGCAGGGGCAAGGCCGCGGCACCGAGCGAGGGAGATCCATGCATTGCCACTGCCAGCCCCCCCCCCAGCCCGCGGGCTGCCATGCGGGCGCCGGTGCAGGCGCACCTCCACGCCGGGGTGAGAACCTGAACATCTGCAAGGACACTGCATGCCACACACTCTAACCACCCGTTTCCGCCCACGTCTGGTCTGGGCGCTGGCCTTGAGCGCGGCCCTGACGGGTTGCGCCACCATGCAAAGCCACGACAAGGTGGCCACCGACGTACAGAACGCCAGCCGTTCGGGCGGCATCCCGGCGGCGCTTGCGCAGCTTGAATCCACGGCCAAAACGCCGGAAGAAAAGACCGCGCTGCTCTACAACCTGGAGCGCGGCGAGCTGCTGCGCATGGACCGCCGCTATGCCGACAGCACCAACGCCTGGCTGCTGGCCGACAACCGAGTCAAGGAGTGGGAGGAGACGGCCAAGACCAACCCGCAGAAGCTGTTGGGCAACGTGGGCGCGGCGCTGATCAGCGAACGCCTCAAACCCTATGAAGGCCAGGACTACGAAAAGGTCTGGCTGACCACGCGCCTGGCGCTCAACCGCATGGCCGTGGGCGACTTCGAGAACGCGCGCGTGGACATCAAGCGCACGCACGAGCGCGAGGCGATCATTGCCGAGTTCCGTGCCCGGGAAATGCTGGCGGCTGAGGAAGAGGCCAAAGCCAAGGGCGCGACTGCGGGCGGCAAGGAGCTCAACGGTTACCCGGTCGAGACCCTGAACGACCCCGAGGTGCTGGCGCTCAAGAACGGCTATTCCAACGCGCTGTCGCATTACCTGGCAGGCTTTTTGTACGAGGTGCTGAACGAGCCCAGTCTGGCCGCGCCCGGCTACCGCAAGGCCATCGAGCTGCGCCCCGATACGCCGTTGCTTGAAGAAGGTCTGCGCGGGCTGGACCAGCGCACGAGCTTCACCTGGAAACGCCGCCAGCGCATGACCGACGTACTTTTCATCGTCGAGGCCGGTGATGCGCCGGCGCGCAAGCCCAAGGCCTTCACCATCCCCGTGCCCACGGGCCGCGGAATGGTCACGGCCAGCATTTCGTATCCGGTGATCGAGCCCTCGCGCGACGCGCCGCTGACCACACTCTCGGCCGCAGGCACCGACTTGCGCCTTGAGAAAGTGGTGGACGTGAACGTGATGGCCCGCCGCGCGCTCAAGGACGAAATGCCCGGCATGGTGCTGCGCGGCTTCACCCGCGCCGTGGCCAAGGGCCTGATGCAGAACGAGCTGCAAAAGCGCGGCGGTCTGGTGGGTGGCTTGATCGGGGCCGTGACCTCTGTGGTCACCGAACAGGCCGACGACCGCATGTGGCGCATGCTCCCCGGCCGTGTGTACGTGGCCCGCGGCTACTTGCCGCCCGGCGAGCATGTGGTGAGCATCGACGGCCGCCCCATCGAAGGCGCGATCAAGATCGACGGCCAGTACGCACTGGTGCCGCTGCGCCTGTACGAAAACCGCGTGCTGGTGGGCGACGTGGCCTCGCTGGGCGAGCTGGCCTCCGTGGCCGTGACACCCCCGCCCGAGCCCGTGGCGGCCCCTGCTGCGCCGCAGCCTGTCAAGGCCGCAGCCCGCCCGCGCCCTCCGGCCAAGCCTGCAACGGCCGTGGCACCGGCATCGCCCAAGCCCGCTGCTGCGGCCCCCAAGAACTGACTTTGCCAACGCCAACGATCCTGTCATGACCCAGAAGACCCTTCACACCTCCTTGACCGCGGCCGCGCTGGTGGCGCTGCTTGCGGCTGCCGGCCCTGCCGCCGCGCAGATGCACGACCCGGCCACTCCGCCCGCTGTGGCATCCAAAATCGCGCTGCGCGGCGAGGCCAACGGCATCGCCGTGCGCGAAATGCGCATCGTGCGCCGCAACGACATCCTGAGCGTGCAGGCCGACATGGCCAACATGGGCCGCACCGACCGCACGGTGTTCTACCGCTTCCGCTGGCTCGACAGCGTGGGCAACCAAGTGGGCGACGGCGAGGCCTGGAAGCAGATGACCGTGCTCGGCCTGGGCCAGCAGACCGTCAAGAGCGTGGCGCCCACGAGCGCTGCCGTGGATCTGCGCCTGGAGATGAATGTCGAGCCGCGATAGCGATGCAACACCCCCGGAATGCATCCTCCCATCCACCTCTCTCACGCTGTGCGCGGGAGGGGGACGCAGCCAGCGCGGCGGGGCGGCCCTTGCGCGGCTGCCTGCGCTTGCTTGGCACGCGCCACTTTCAATCGTTCGCGGTCGCGTGAACCGCGGTGTCTTACCAAGGAATACCCAACCATGACCCGAAACCCCCTCCACCGTAGCGCGCTCGTCCTGGCCCTGGCGGCTGGCACCCTGGCCCTGTCGGCCTGCCAGAACCTGTCCTCGCCCACCGTACGCTTTGACCGCCAGGTCAACTACGGCGACGCCAAGGCCGTCGAACTGGTGACCAACGAATTCGGCTCCACCGACTTGCAAATGATTGCCGAGAAGATGGTCGGCAGCCTGCTGGAAACCGGCATCTTCCAGGGCCGCCCCACGGTCACCATCTCCACGGTGCGCAATAAGACCAGCGAGTACATCGACACCACCAACGTGATGAATTCGATCCAAACCGCGCTGGTCAAGTCGGGCAAGGTGCGCTTCACGCGCTCCATCAACGAAATGCAGGCCGGCGTGGACGAACTGCAGCGCCAAAACCAGAGCGGCCTGTACAAGCAGGGCACCACCGCCAAGGTCGGCCAGATGACGGCGGCCAAGTACCAGCTCGAAGGCGAGTTGACCAGCATCGTCAAGCAGAACAACACGACCAAGGACGTGTTCTACAAGTTCACGCTCAAGATGTTCGACGTGCAGGAAGGCACGATCGAGTGGCAGGACGAAAAAGAGATCCGCAAGACCAGTAAGAGGTGACATCCCCCTGAGGCGCTGCGCGCCTTCCCCCTTCTCTCGGCTTCGCCGGAAAGGGGGACGACGCCTTCGCTGTGGGGCGGCCCTTGCTCGGCGTCTCGCGCCTGAGGCCGCGCCGGTATCGAGCCGGGTCCGGCGGCCGTGGCACCCGGATTGATTGACCCCCGAATTCTTGAAGCTCAGAAGGAGCCCACCATGCAACGCAGAACCACCCTGGCCGCCGCAGCGGCCGTGCTGGCCACCACCGCCCTGGGCTGGGGTGCGCTGGCCCATGCACAACCCGCGGGCCAGGCCCCGCGCATCGCCGTGACCGACCTGGCCTATGCGCAGCAAGTGTCCGAGTACTTTGTGGCTGGCACCTACCAGCGCAGCAGCCAGATGAGCGCGCAGGGCAGCCACAGCGGCGGCTACAGCCACGGGCCCTATGGCGGCTCGGGCTCGCACTCCGGCAGCCATTCCATGCAGGCCTCCGAGCAGGCCAGTGGCACCTACGTGGCCGGGCGGTACAGCTACATCGAACAGCGCGAACTGGGCGGCTACACCAACGACATCAAGGGCGCACTGCTGCAGGGCACGTACTTCAAGCTTGTGCAGGGCAAAGGCTTTGACGCGGGTGCCCCCCAGCCCACCAAGGCTGAGCAGGTGCTCAACCAGGTGCAGGGCGGCAAGATGGCCCAGCCCGTGCGCCAGCCCAGCGTGACGGATGTGATCGCCCGCATCAAGAAGGGCGAATTCGCCGGCGCCGACTATGTGCTGTTCGGTGTGGTCTCCAGCATCGAGTTCACCGACGCGCTCTCGCCCCTGCAGGGCACAAGCAGCGCCACGCGCCAGTACGGCCTGCAGTTGGTGGCCGACTTCTCGCTGATCCACACCAAGACCTACGAGATCAAAGCCGCGTTCTCGGCCCAGGGCCAGGGCAACGACACCAAGATCCTCTCGGTCCGTGGCGACATCGCCCCACCCAACCGCGCCAAGGTGATCAAAGAAACCTCGGTCAGCCTTGCGCAGGACGTGTACCAGCAGCTTGTCACACAACTCGGCTATTCCGACCCCAACCTCGCGCGCGGTGTGCGCCCGGGCGGCCAGCCCATGCCCGTGATGCAGGGCCAGCCCATGCCCGTGCCGGTGCCCCAGCAGCCCGAGCAGGTGATCATCCTGAAATAGCCACATCCCCCTGAGGCGCTGCGCGCCTTCCCCCTTCTCTCGGCTTCGCCGGGAAGGGGGACGATGCCCTCGCTGCGGGGCGGCCCTTGCTTGGCATCCCTGGCGTGGGGGGGCGGTTTCGCAGGCCGTGGGCGCTGTGGGATGCGGATGCCGAGCGGACGCGGTATTCCTGCCAGACTTCGGTTGGTGTTTGCTCTGAAGTTCCCTTTGGCCTCCGCTGCGCCGGCGCGCTCCCGGGTCGGCCCTGCGCTGGCCCTTTTCGTTGCGGCCCTGCTGCTGGCGGGCTGCGCCCGGCCGCCGGCCTTCTCCGCAGCGCCCCCCGCCGCATCCGTGGCCGAGGTGCATGCACGCGCGCCCGGGCATCAGGGCGCGTCGGCAGACGCCACCTCGTTCATGCTCCGCCCGCTGCCGGGCATAGGCGGGGCCGTGCTGCAGGCCCTGCAGCGGGCCGAACGCACGCCGCCGCTGCGCTACCGCGTCGTCGTGGTGCCCGGCTCGGGCTGTGCGGGCCTTGCGGCCATCGCCGACCGCTACTTTGCCGGTCTGTTGCATGCCCAGGTGCTGGTGCTGCACAAACCCGGCGTCGATCCGCACGCCCGCACCGCGCCGGGCGATTGTTCGCGTGGCTTCGTGCAGCAAGACCGTTTGTCTACCTGGCTGGCCCACGCCCGCGCGGCGCTACAGGCCGACGCGGAGCAACGCCGCGGCGAGCCTGCACTGCCGCTGGTGCTGGTGGGGCTTTCGGAAGGGGCCGAACTGCTGCCAGGCCTGGCCGCATCCCTGGGCGCGCACACCCCCGTGGCGGCGCTCGTGCTGCTGTCGGGCAGCGGGCTCGACCCGCGCGAGGCCGGGGCGCTGCAGGCCGAGCGCCTGGGTGCCAGCGCCGACTGGCAGCGCATCGGCCAGGCCGTGGCGGGGGACGCGGCCGACACCCCGGGATGTGAGGGCCGCAGCCTGCGCTATTGGCGCGACCTGTGGGCCTGGCCGCTCACACAGCCGCTGCGCGACGGTCCCTGGCCGCTGCTGCAGGCCTGGGGCGATGCCGATGCGCTGGTGCCTCCGGCTGCCTATGAAGCGTTTGCCCAGCGCCTGCAGGGCCGCACCGCGCCTTGGTGTGTGCTGCGCCTGCCCGGGAGCGACCACGGCCTGCAAGGCCCGGCGGGCGACGGCGTGCAGCGCGTGTGGGCACGGCTGGAAGCCTGGGCCCGTGCGCCCGAGCGCGGTCTGTGCGCTCCGGTGCCAGCGCCGTGAGGCTTCAGCCCGAGCTGGTGCCCGCAGGGCGCCGGATCAGCGACACCACCAGCGTGACCAGCGTCAGCGGAATCACGAAGCCCAGCATGGCCGACGAAAACAACGGCAGGGTGGCGTGCTGCTGGGCCGCAAGGATCAGGTACGCCACATACGCCGCGTAGTAGCCCAGAAACACCAGGCCTTCCCAGCGTGCGATCTCGTGGCCCGACAGAAAAATGGGCAGGCAGGCGAGCATGGCGGCAAGCATCACCCACAGGTCAAAGGCCAGCAGTGCCGGGGGCACGGGCAGACCCTGGGCACCCGCCACCACGCCCGACAGGCCCAGGCAGCCCAGGATGTTGAAGGTGCAACTGCCCACCACGTTGCCTACGGCAATGTCACGTTCGCCCTTGATTGCGGCCATGACCGAGGTCGCGACTTCGGGCATAGAGGTGCCTGCGGCCACGATGGTCAGGCCGATGATCAGTTCGCTCACGCCCAGGGCGCGTGCGAAGACTACCGCCGCCTGCACGAGCCATTGCGCACCCAGTACCAGCAGGGCCAGCCCGGCCACGATCATGGCGATCTGCACGGGCAGCCTGGCGTCCCAGCCGCTCGGGGCCGGGGGCTCCCCGTCGTCGCTGTGGGCGTGGCTGTCAGCGCCACGGGACTGCACGATCAGGAACACGGTGTACGCGAGCAGCAAACCCAGCAGCAAAGCGCCATCGAACAGCCCAAGCGTGCCGTCGAGCGACAACAACAGCAGCAGCACGGAACTGCCGATCAGGATGGGCACCTCCTGCCGGATCACCTGCACGTGCACGGCCAGCGGTGCAACCAGGGCGCTCAGGCCCAGGATGAACAGCACATTGAGGATGTTGCTGCCCACCACATTGCCGATGGCCATTTGCGTTTGGCCCTGCAGCACTGCGCCCACAGACACCGCTATCTCCGGAGCGCTGGTGCCAAAAGCCACGATGGTCAGGCCCACCACCAGCGGTGCAATGCCCAGCGCAAGCGCCATGCGCGAGGCGCCCCGCACCAGCAGCTCTGCGCCCGCCACCAGGGCGATCAGTCCGCCAACGAACATGGCAAGGGTCAGCATGGGCATCTCCAGTTCAGACAACAGGTGCGCAGTGCCGCGCGCAAGGATGTGCACATTGTGCGGTGTTGTGGGGCCTGAAGCACTGCCAAGGCCTGCGCGGGGCCGGGGGGCGCACGCCCTGCCCATGGAGCGTCGCGCAGGCCGCCGCGCGCACGACGGCCCGCACCATGGTGCGAGAGGAGCATGGCTGCTATTGATGTGATAGCGGCTTGTGCTTGATTTGGCTAAGCCGCAGGCCTTTTGGGACGATTGAACCTAGAAACCGCAGTTGGATGCGCCCGCCAGTGCCGT